>DATJIP010000150.1:0-12437 GCA_035493235.1 Steroidobacteraceae bacterium | reverse complement strand
GCGACATGACGCGAAAGCTCCGGAAAAACTGCTAACCCTTTGCACCCGCAGGTCTCGCAGTTTTTGGGCGACGAGCCTGAAGGACCGGTCGCCGCTCGGGAACTCCCGCTCGCTCAGCACACCCCGGCTGATCGATGGACGACGGCGGCAAGCAGGTCTCCTGGCTCGTGGCTTGGAGTCCGCCGCGTCACCTTCCCGGATCGGTAATTGCTGCCGATCCAGTGGTCTCGACGCGCGGCGCACCACGTACAGTTGCGGGGGCAGCCCGGGCTTGAAACCCGAGTTCCCATTTGAATCCCACTTGGGGAACTTGTCGCGCGCCGGGAGGATGAGCCGCCGGACTTTTGCCGTCAAGGGGAAGTCGGTCTTCAGGCTGACAGCTGCGACAACAACGCTACATAACAGCCAATCTCAGCAACCTGTTGCGTGGCTCCCAGTGTGTCGCCCGTGTAGCCGCCGATGCGCCGCATGCACCATCGCGTCAGCAATGCAACAGACATAAGCGCAACTAATATCGCGACGAGCACGCGCGGCCCGCACAGCGCGAGCGCAGGCAAGCCAAACAACGCGGCGACGATCACATCGCCGATCTTCACTTGCTCCACCACCGGCGCTGCGCGCGATCGATCAGCACTGCCGACGTAGCGGCTGGCGAAAATCACCAGCACCGCGCAGAACCGCGAGAACGCGTGAGCGGCAACGAGCGCAGCCATCGCAGTCAACAACGGCATCAGGCTCAGCGTCGCGATCTTCAGCAACAGCATCAGCATCAACGCGATCGCGCCAAACACGCCGACGCGCGGATCCTTCATGATCTCGAGCGCGCGTTCGCGCGTCGCGCCACCGCCGAGTCCATCGGCGGTGTCGGCAAGTCCGTCCTCATGAATCGCGCCGGTCATGAGGAGGGTCACTGCGGTGCTGAGAATCGCCGGGAGCGGCGCCGGCAGCACGAGCGCCGCGAGCCACATCGCGGCGGCGCCGCTCGCGCCGATGATCAAGCCGATCGCCGGAAAATATCGAACCGCGCCCGTGAGTCGCTCCGGTGCATGACCGACCCACGCAGGCACGCGAATGCGCGTGAAGTACTGCATGGCCGTCAGCAGCAGCCGGATCTCAGCCATCGTGCTTCCTGTCGGCGACGCCAGCAGACTCGAAGCTCGCCATCTCAGTCATCAGGCGCGCCGCCGATTCGATGAGCGGCCACGCGAGCGCCGCGCCGGAGCCTTCGCCGAGCCGCAGACGCAGGTCGAGCAGCGGTTGTGCTTGCAGATGCTCGAGGAGCCTGCGATGCCCGTTCTCTGCCGAGCAATGGCTGAAGATGCAGTGAGCGCGGACGCGCGCGTCCATTTCGGTTGCGAGCAGGGCCGCGACGCTTACCGCGAAGCCGTCGACGACCACGATGCAACGATGCCGTGCGACTTCGAGCATCGCGCCCGTCAGCATCGCGAGCTCGAAGCCGCCGAACTCCACCAGCGTTTCGAACGGCGACAGTACGCGAGGACAGCGCGCCGAGGCTTCCGCCAGCACCTGGCACTTGCGTGCCAGAGCCGCGTCGTCGAGGCCAGTGCCCCGCCCGACGCAATCGACGAGCGGCCATCCGGTACGTCGATGCAGCAGCATCGCTGCGCAAGCCGTGTTGCCGATTCCCATCTCGCCGAGCAGCAGCGCGTTGGAGCCGCGAGCGATTGCGTCGGTCGCGAATGTGCGGCCGGTTTCGATGGCGCGCGTGCATTGCTCGGCGCTCATCGCCGGCTCGAAGCGGAAATTGCGCGTTCCCGGCGCGATCCAGCTCGGCGGCCGCACGCTGCGCGCGTTGCCGGGAATCACGCCTGCATCGATGACGGTCAGATCGAGGCCGTGCTGGTTGGAAAGCACGTTGATCGCAGCACCTTCGTTGCGATAGTTCTCCAGCATCTGCGTCGTGACACTCTGCGGATAGGCGCTGACGCCATCCGCCGCGATGCCGTGATCGGCGGCGAACACGAACATCGACGGCGAGCGCAGCACCGGCGTTTCGGTTTGCAGCACGGCGCCGAGCTGGAGCGCGAGCGCTTCGAGCGCGCCGAGCGAGCCCTGCGGCTTGGTGCGAGTGTCCAGCCGGCGCTGCAGCGTCGCCGTGGTTATCATGGTCGTCATGAAGAATCCTGTGAGTCCGTATCACGAGCGGTGGGGCGCACATAATGCCTGAACGACATCTGATTCTGGGCGGCGCACGCTCCGGCAAGACAAATCATGCGATTACGCTCGCCGCGAGCCGGGCTGCCGCACGCGGCGAGCGCGTTGTCTACGTCGCGACGGCGCAAGCGCTCGACGCCGAGATGCAAGATCGGATCGCTCGTCACCGTGCGGAGCGGCCGACCGGATGGCAGACACTCGAGGCGCCCGACCGGCTCGCGGCCACGCTACGAGCGCAAGCGCCGGCGATTCTGCTCATCGACTGCCTGACACTGTGGCTCTCGAATGCAGTGCTGCTCGATTTCGACGCAGCGGCGCCTGCCGCGACGTTGCGACGCTGGGACGAAGAGCGCACGGCATTTCTGCAGTGGCTTGGCGAATATCGCGGCGTCGCTCTGCTCGTGTCGAACGAAGTCGGGTCCGGCATCGTGCCGGCGTCCGCGCTGGCGCGACGCTTTCAAGACGAGCAAGGGTGGTTGAATCAAAAAGTGGCGGCGCTGTGCGACTCAGTGACCTTGGTGGTCGCTGGCATTGCGGTGCCGATCAAGGCTGACTAGAGTCTCTCACGTGGCCCATTCCGAATTTCTCACGACCGCACTCGACGCCGCGCGTGCCGGCGCCGAAGTCATTCGTCGTTATTACCAGCGCAACCTGCAGGTCACGCTCAAGGCCGATAAGTCGCCGGTCACTCAGGCGGATGTCGAGACCGAGCAGGTGATCCGTCGCATCATCGGCGAGCGCTTTCCGGCGCACGGGTTCTACGGCGAGGAGACCGGGCAGAGCTCGGTCGACGCGGAGTATCTGTGGCTGGTCGATCCGATCGACGGCACCAAGGCATTCGTGCGCGAGTATCCGTTCTTCTCGACGCAGATCGCGCTGATGCATCGCGGTCGCTTGATCGTCGGCGTTTCGTCTGCTCCCGTGTACGGCGAGCTGGCGTATGCGGAGATCGGTCGCGGTGCGTGGCTCGACGGGCAACCGCTCAAGGTGAGCGAGATCGCCTCGATCGAGACGGGCGCGATCTCGACCGGCAACCTGAAGACGCTCGCGAGCGGCCCGTGCTGGTCACGCTTCGGCAAGCTCGTCACGCGCGCGCAGCGCATCCGCGGTTACGGTGATTTCCTGCACTATCACTTGCTGGCGGCGGGGAAGATCGATGTCGTCATCGAGTCGGATGTGAATATTCTGGACATCGCGGCGCTCGCGGTGATCGTGGAGGCGGCCGGCGGGCGGTTCACGGATTTGGCAGGCCGTGCGCTGGATTTGCATACGAGCTCGGTGCTGGCGACGAACGGTAAGTTGCACGATGAAGTCTTGCGGGGATTGTCGGGCTGAAGCCCGACCTACAGGGCGCTAACCGGCGACGAAGGTGCGGCCGCCGGTCCAGGCGATCTCGCGTACTGCCACGCCATACAGCTTGGTCATCGTTTCAGGCGTCAGCACTTCGGTGGTCGGACCGGTGAGCCACTCGCCGTCGCCGAACATCAGCAACGCGTAATCGGAGAAGCGAGCAGCGAGCCCCGCGTCGTGCATGCTCATCACGACCGTGCGACCTGCGCGTGAGCGTTCGCGCAGCAGCTTCAACACATCGAGCTGATGATGCGGGTCGAGATGATTGATCGGCTCGTCGAGCAGCAGCACTTCAGGATTCTGCGCGAGTAATGTCGCAAGCGCGGCGCGCCGACGTTCGCCGCCTGACAACGTGTCGACATCGCGCTGGGCGAGATCGTCGAGTGCGACAGCTTGCAGCGCCTCGTGCGCGATGGTGCGATCGGCGTCGTTCTCCCAGCGCCAGAAGTCGATGTGCGGATGACGGCCGACGAGAACGCTGTCGAGCACCGTGGAAGGAAACGGATCCTCGGTCGTCTGCGTGAGCAAACCGAGCTTGCGCGCGAGTGCGCGACGCGGCCAGGTTGCGAGTGCTTGCCCATCGAGCGTGACGGTTCCGCGCGCTGGAGCGCGCAGACCGGCGAGCGTGTGCAACGTCATGGTCTTGCCCGCGCCATTGCGGCCGAGAATCGCGGTGACCGCACCGCTCGCGATCTGCAGTTGCAGATCGCTGACGAGTGCACGGCCAGCAACTTCGACTGTCAGCTCGCTGCATGCGAGATTGTTCGCGGCAACAGCTTGCGGTGCGGCGTTCATCGCTTCTTCCAGCCGATCTCGCTCGCTGTCTTCGGGCCGATGAGCACGTGTTGCAGCGATTCCGGTTGCTCGGCTGCCGTGCTCGAAAGCGGAATGCGGCCGGCCATGAGCTCGGCAAACGATTGCGGATACAGCGGCTCGCGGTTCGGCTCGGCAAAGCCGTCGGGATGCAGCGGCTGGTTGCTCGCCGGATCGTATTTGTCGGTTGCACCGAGCGTGTGTAACAGCTCGTGCGCAATGACGGTGTCGTTCGAACCTTTCATCCCGGCGTCCGCGAAGACGTGCACGACTCCGATCAGACCTTTCTGCAGTCCGAGCGAATGTGGAACCGTGGGCGAGATCGCAGGATCGTGATACAGCACGAATAACTTGATATCCGGTGCCGGACCCGGCGGCGCATCGACGCTCCAGGCCCAGTAGCGCATGTGCAGACTCCACAGGATGGCGGAGAAGACGCCACCGTCGGGATCGAGCTCGGGCGGCGCTGCGGACAACGGCGGTGCGAGCGTCAGGCGAATCGGGCGCTCCATCTGCAAACCGTACTGCTTGCCCTCCACGTCGAAGAACGTCTCGATGTGCTGGAATGCATCGGCGGGTTGCTGACTGATGTAGTTCGCGGTGACTGCGCTGCCGTCCGCGTTGATCGGAAACGCAGCGATCCGCAACGGGATGTTCCAGTCCGTTGAGTACACGCGATCGAAGTAGGTGTTCAGCGCGACGAACAGCAGGATCAGCAGCAGGACCGCGATCCGCAGCCGCTTCCACATCAGCCGGCGGCCTCGACGTTGAGCTCCGCGAGCTCGCCTTCTTCGGCGCGGTACGAGACGGTCATCGGCTGGCAGCAGACGCTGCAGTCTTCGATGTACGACTGTTCTTCGACCGACAGGTCGAGCAGCAACGTGATCGCTTCGCCGCAGTAGGGGCAGCTCACTTCGGCAGTCGTTTCGAGCATGTCTCTAAACCGTGAATGCGTGTTTGATCCAGTTGATCCTGTACTCCGGCGCCGCCGCGATCGCGACGACGTCGAAGCGCGCCGGGTAACGGCGCAGCTCCCGATGCGCGAGCAGCAAGTACTCGGCCGCATTGGCGAGCCTGCGCTGCTTGCGCCACGTTACCGATGCCGCCGCGCCGCCGAACTGTTCGCTGGAACGATAGCGCACTTCGACGAACACCAGCGTCGCGCCGTCCAGCATCACCAGGTCGATCTCGCCGCCCTTGCATCTGAAGTTGCGCAGCACGAGCTGCAAGCCCGCGCGTTGCAAGTGTTCGAGCGCAGCCGCTTCGCCTGCGCGGCCCGCTTCCTTGCGTAGCCGATCGTCCATGATCGTGGCCTTGTCTCAGTTCGCTGCGCTCGTCGCAGCGGTGCTCAATGGGCTGGGTTTGCCGCCCGCAACGTGTGCCCAGTCCAGCTCGCGATGCACGCGGCCTTTGCTGTCGACCGATAGCAGGCCGGTCATTCCCGGCACCGCGTGCGCATTGCCGAACTTGCCGGCTTTCAACAGCGGCACGAGTCGATAGGCGTCGAAGCCGAATGCATAGAGTCGTCCGCGGCCGCGTGCACGCACCGGCCAGTGTTTGCTCAACGCCGTGCGCAGCTGCGTCGACACGGCATCGGGCGAAATCACCCAGGGCATGTCGGGGAAAATCACGCCTTCCAGATCGCTGTTCGCTTCCGCGTCGGGCTCGAAGATGTCGGAAGTCGCGTAGATCGGCAGATCCTCCGCGAGATGGAAACGCAGCGCCGGCCGCAGCGAGCGGCCCTGCACGGGCTGCGCGCCCACGAATACGAACTGCGCGTCGCCGCGGCTCCGCGGCTCGAATTCCAGATGCGTACCGATCGTTGCGTTCAGCGTGTTGGCACGTGCGCGGCTTTCGTCGATGAGCAGCAGCTGCGTGATCGGTTGCGAGTAGTCACGCGATGCCGGATCGTAGAAGCGCATGCCGGCGATCGATCCGCCGAGCGTCTTCAGCTCGGTGTCGAACGCTTTGAAAATACGCTGGCCCCATTCGTTGTTCGGGAGCAGCAGCAAGCCGCGCATGCGGCCGTCGGCAGCAACGCGTTGCGCAACCTGACGGGCTTCGTCTTCGGGATCGAGCGCGAACTGGAACATCAGCGAGGGAACGTTGGCCTCGTCGGCTGTCTGGTTGAGTGCGAGCGTGAGCACCGAGGTTTCGCCGGACGCCGCGATTGCAGTCACGTCGTCCTTCGTGAGGGGCCCGACGACGAACTGCGCGCCCTCGGCGAGCGCACGACGATAAGCGGTCGTCGCGCCCATCTCTGCAGAGTCGTAAACGTTGACGACCGGCCGCTGCGATTTATCCTGCTGCAGCAACGCTGCGAGAAAACCGTCGCGCACCGCGACGCCGGCACCTTGCTGGCGACCTGACAGTGGCAGGATCAAACCGATCTGCGGCGGATAGGCGAGACCGACGCCGAGATTCGGCAACACATCTTCGTTCAGCAGCGAGTTCGCGGGATGCGACGGATAGTGGCTGCGCCAGTCGGCGAGATCCTCGTTCGCCGTGAACGGATTGCGTGCGGCAGTCAGCGCCGCGCGACCGAGATCGAGCCAGCCGGTGACGGTGGCGCTCGAGCCGGGCGGCGCCGTGAAATCGGCATTACCCGCCGCGCTTTGCTGCAAGCCTTGCCAGATCAGGCGCTGATTGGCGCGTACTTCATCCTGACCATTGAGCGAGCGTTCACGTTCCAACGCAGTCGTGACCCCGGCGGCGGGTCGATTCAGCGCGAACAGCGCGCGCGCACGCAGCGCGAGCAGATCAGATGCATCTTCGCGCGGCAGCGGTTGAGGAATGCGGTCGAGCTCGGCTAATGCTTTTTCGGGATGTTGCTGCTGCAGATGGATCTCGGCCGCGACGGCGGCGCGCAGCGCGAAGTCCGCGCCCGGCAACGTCGTGCTCACTTGCTTCAGCAGGTTGCTGGCTTGCTCGATCTGGTTGGCGCGCAGGTATTCACGCGACGCACGCAGCAGCATTCGATCGCGCAACTCACCGGGCGCCTGTGCTGCAGCTTGTTCGTATGCCTTGGCCGCGCCTTGATGATCGCCGTCGCGCGACAGCTTCTCGGCCTGCGTGACCAGCTGGCGATCGATCGGCTGGCCGCCGCCCTGCTGAGTAACGGGCACCGTGCACGCGCTGACCAGCAGCGCTGCGATCAGCGCCGCGCCCGCCAGTTTCGACCACTTCGCTCTACCGAGCATTCAGCCTGACTCCTTTGTGCCCGCCGCAGTATCGCCCAAAGCGCTGTCGTCATGCAGGGGCCGGCATTATAGGATTCTTCGTATGCCCGGCACTCTTTACGTCGTTGCCACGCCCATCGGTAATCTTGCCGATCTCACGCCGCGCGCCCGCGAAGTGCTGGCGAGCGTGGCGCTGATCGCGGCGGAGGATACGCGCCATACGCGCCAGTTGCTCTCGAGCTGCGGCATCGCCACGGCGCTGACGTCGCTGCACGAACACAACGAGGCGCAGAAGAGCGCGGAGCTCGTTGCAAGACTTGCAGGAGGCGAATCGATCGCGCTGGTCAGCGATGCCGGCACGCCGCTGGTGAGCGATCCCGGATTCGACCTGGTCGCGGCCGCGCGCCGCGCAAGGATCGCCGTCGTTGCAATTCCCGGCGCGTGCGCGGCGATTGCCGCGTTGTCCGTCGCCGGCCTGCCCAGCGACCGCTTCGTTTTCGAAGGTTTTTTGCCGGCGAAAACTGCAGCGCGCAGCGAGCGTCTCGAACAACTCGCGCGCGAACAACGCACGCTGATCTTCTACGAAGCTCCGCATCGCCTCGCGGACGTGTTGCGCGACATGACGCGAATCCTTGGCGCAGAGCGCAACGCGTCGATCAGCCGCGAGCTGACAAAACGCTTCGAAACCACATACAGCGGCACGCTCGCGCAGCTGAGCGAAGCCGCCGCGCTGGACAGCGACATGTCGCGCGGCGAGCTCGTGATCGTCGTCAGCGGCGCGCCCGCCGCGAGCACCGCGCTCGAGCTCGACAGCGATGCACTGCTGCGCGCGTTGCTGCAGGAGTTGTCGCCATCACAAGCTGCAAAGGTCGCCGCCCACGTCACGGGCGGGAAGCGCAGCGACCTGTACGAAGCTGCGCTGCGGCTCAGCAAATGACTTGCGTCGAACGGCTATCGACTCCACCATCGCGGCCGGAGTCGGCCAGGCAATCGCTGCGCGCAAGCGTGGAGGAAAGTCCGGGCTCCCAGGGCAAGGCGCCAGGTAACGCCTGGGGGGCGTGAGCCCACGGAAAGTGCAACAGAAAGTAAACCGCCAACCCCCGCAAGGGGGCGGTAAGGGTGAAATGGTGCGGTAAGAGCGCACCGCGCCGGTGGCAACACTCGGTGGCACGGCAAACCCCGCCCGGAGCAAGACCAAATAGGGGAGCAAGCAGTCCCATCTTCGGATGGGGCAGCACGTGTGGCCCACACAGGCTCCCGGGTAGGTCGCTGGAGGTACGCGGCGACGCGTATCGCAGATGAATGATTGTCCTCGACAGAACCCGGCTTATCGGCCGACTCCTTTTTATTAACGATCGCGCGCCGACGACCCAGTAAATAGGTCGGCGCGTATACAAAAAGTGTCCGGTGTGCAGGGATTGCGCCGACTTACGCGCGGCTGCCTCAATTCATCCTGATTCATCGTCCGGTTGCCATTGTGGCGCGCTTCCGCTGCGCAAATCCGCGCGCAGGGTAGCGCTAGGCGGCGCAGAGGGCCTGTTCGGCCGGCACCGCGCGCGTATGTGCTTCCACGTCAAGAAGTTTTCCTAAGCTTTTGATTTACGTCAGGGCGCTCAGAGCGCATTTGTTACACGGACTGGATATCCATCCTAAGTGCCTGTCGCAAAACAGGAAACTTCCGAGATTTTTTTGACTTGCAGCTTTCGCGGTACCTATAGTGCAAATCGGTGGGAGAAAGTGGGAATTAATGGGGACAGGGGGCATAAGAACCCTCTGTGCCTGGCCATTTTGAGCAGGGGTTCGGTCCGACATGTTCCGCGGTGCAAACAAGGTGACGCTCGATGCGAAAGGCCGGCTGGCAATGCCGACCCGCTATCGCGAGCGCATCGTCGAGCGCTCGAACGGGCGCTTGATCGCCACCGTCGATCGCGCCGACCGCTGCCTGCTCATCTACCCGCTGCCGGAATGGGAAGAGATCGAGCTGAAGCTGCGGCGCCTGCCGACTTTGAATCCGCTCGCGCGGCGTTTGCAGCGGCTGATGATCGGCCACGCAACCGACCTCGACCTCGACGGCAGTGGCCGGATCCTGCTCCCACCGAGTCTGCGCGAATACGCGGGGCTGTCGCGTGCCGCAATGCTGATCGGCCAGGGCAATCGCTTCGAGCTCTGGGACGAAACGCAGTGGAACCAGAGCTGCCAGCAGTGGCTGAAGGCCGACGAAAGCGCCGAGCCGCTGCCGCCGGAGCTCGAATCGCTGTCGTTGTAGGCGCGCGCGATGGGGCGACACACGCCGGTGCTTCTGCGCGAAGTGCTGGAGGCACTCGCGATTCGCGCCGACGGTCGCTACGTGGATGCGACGTTCGGCCGCGGCGGCCACACGGCCGCAGTGCTGGAACGGCTGAACGCGCAGGGCAGGGTGGTCGCGCTCGATCGCGATCCGGAAGCGCTGCGCGCAGGGCGCGAGCGCTTCGCGGGCGAAGCGCGGTTGACGTTGAGGGCCAGTCCATTTTCGCGCCTCGCGGCGCTGATGCAGGAGATGGAGCTGGTCGGGAGAATTGACGGCGTGTTGCTCGATCTCGGTGTGTCTTCTCCGCAGCTGGATGATGCCGCGCGCGGCTTCAGCTTCGCGCACGACGGCCCCCTCGATATGCGCATGGACCCGCAGCAGGGTGCGAGCGCTGCAGATTTCCTCGCGCGCGCGCCGGAGCACGAGCTGGCACGCGTGATCCGCGAATACGGTGAAGAAAAATTCGCGAAGCGGATCGCGCGCGACATCGTCGCGGCGCGGCGCGAGGGACCGCTCGAACGCACGAGTCAGCTCGCCGAGCTGGTGTCGCGGGCCGTGAGGACGCGCGAGCCCGGCAAACATCCGGCGACGCGCACGTTCCAGGCAATCCGCATCCACGTCAACGACGAACTCGGCGAGCTGCAAGCCGCGCTCGATGGAGCTCTGCAAGCGCTGGCGCCAGGCGGCCGCCTTGCCGCGATCTCCTTTCACTCGCTCGAGGACGGTCTGGTGAAAGGCTTCATCCAAAAGCATTCGCAGGACGATCCGGTGTTCGCCGGCCTGCCGCAGATTCCTGCGCATGCGCGCGCCAAGCTGCGACGCATCGGTCGCGCGATCCATCCGTCCGCAGAGGAAGTTGCCGCCAATCCGCGTGCCCGCAGCGCCGTGCTGCGCGTTGCCGAGAGGGTCGCAGCATGAGCATCGCACTGAAGGCAAGCGTTGCAGTGATCGCACTGGCCTTGACCGCAACGGCAATCGGCGTGGTCGTGACCAAGCACGAAGCACGCAGCCTCTTCATCCAATTGCAGGGCCTCAACGGCGATCGCGACGCGCTCGAAATCGAATGGGGCCAGCTGAAGCTCGAGCAGAGCGCCTGGGCTACGCACGGGCGCGTCGAGCAGACCGCGCGCGTCGATCTGCGCATGGTGATTCCGCGGCCCGACGAAGTGCGGATCGTGAAACCCACGACGGCAACTCAGTGAGCACACCCATGAGTACCGATCGCAAATGGCGATGATTCGCAACGAGAGCAACCGCAGCTTTTCGCAGGAGCAGTTTCGCACGCGCCTGCGACTGGTGCTGGGCATGCTCGTGCTGATCGCGGTCGCGCTGGTGGCGCGCGCCGTCGATCTGCAATTGCTCGACGAGGGCTTTCTCGAAGGGCAGGGCGATGCACGCTTCACGCGCGTCGCGAAGCTCTCGGCGATTCGCGGCGGCATCTACGATCGCAACGGCGAGCCGCTCGCTGCGAGCACGCCCGTCGACACCGTGTGGGCGTGTCCGCACGAAGTGATGGGTTCGGCGGACCAGATTCCGCGGCTCGCCGAAGCGCTCAACCGCGACAAGAAATGGCTGACGCAGGTCATCACCAGCAATCTCGATCGCGAGTTCGTCTATCTCGTGCGTCACATGCGCCCGAGCGATGCCGCGCAGGTCGCGGAGCTGAAGATTCCCGGCGTCTACCTGCTGCGTGAATATCAGCGCTTCTACCCGGCCGGCGAAGTCACCGGTCACCTGCTCGGCTTCACCAAGAAGTACGACGACATCGGGCAGGAAGGTCTCGAGCTCGCGTACGACCGCTGGCTCGGCGCGCTGGCCGGCGCGAAGCGAGTGATCCAGGATCGCTACGGCCGCACTGTCGAAGACGTCGAAAGCATTCGTGCGCCGCGCCCCGGCGAAGATCTGATCACGAGCATCGACTTGCGCATTCAGTACCTCGCGTATCGCGAGCTGAAGGCGGCCGTGCAGGAGCAGCAGGCGAAGGGCGGCTCGGTGGTGGTGCTCGACATCGACACCGGCGAAGTGCTCGCGATGGTGAATCAGCCGGCCTACAACCCGAACGATCGCGACCAGGTCGCGGCGTCGCGCTATCGCAATCGCGCGGCCACGGATATTTACGAGCCCGGCTCGGCGATCAAGCCATTCATCGCGGCAGCCGGCATCGCGTCGGGTCGCTTTCACCCGGACACGATCATCGACACGTCGCCGGGCTTCGTGCAGGTCGGCTGGAAGAAGATCTCCGACGAGCACAAGCTCGGCGCAGTCCCGCTGACGATTGTGATCGCGAAATCGAGCAACGTCGGCATGACGAAAATGGCGATGACGCTGTCACCGGAATCGATGCACGACACGCTGCGTGCGTTCGGTTTCGGCGAGGTGACCGGCAGCGGCTTCCCAGGCGAATCGGCCGGACTGCTCTACGACGCATCGCATTGGCGCAAGGTCGAACAGGCGACCATTTCGTACGGCTACGGTCTCTCCGTGACGCCGCTGCAACTCGCGCGTGCGTACGCAATTCTCGGCGCGGGCGGTGTTCGCCGGCCGGTGACGCTGCGTCGCGTCGAGGGGCCTGTGCCCGGCGAGCGCGTCGTCGACGAGCGCGTCGCGCGCGAGTTGCTGCGGATGATGGAAAG
>DATJIP010000149.1:0-90612 GCA_035493235.1 Steroidobacteraceae bacterium | reverse complement strand
GCACTCGCCGCAGGCGCTACGCCGCGAGGATCTCGTGCTCGTAATACGGAGTCTGCCGATCGCTGAGGATCGCTTGTAGTTCGTCGTCGCTGCGGCCCTTCGGCGTCAACCAGGCTTCCACATTTTCCTGCCGCAGATTGATGATGCAGCGATCGTGTCCCGCCGCTTTGATCTCCGGCGGCGGCTCGTCAGTCACAGCCGCAAACGACAGCAGCCGCCCTTCCTGCGGATCGCTCCAGTCCGCATACAAGCACGCGACCAGCATCTGATACGCAGGTCGCGGCGTGAAGTGCAGCACGACGTTCTTCCCCTCACGCTCGACGTTCTCATAGAACGAATCGACGACCATCAGTGCGTGCGTGCGACCGAACTCGCTGCGCCAGTAGCGATCGAGATTGTCGCGCCGCGCGTTGTACAAACCCGGAAACTTCTGATCCGTGAACGCAGGCTTGCCTTTCTGCCGCAGGTGATAGCGCGCGAGCGTGAGTACGTTGCGGCCATCGCGCTCGAGAATGATCGGTGCATACGTCAGCGGAAAGATTCGATGATCATCCTCGTGCGGCTGCGTGCCTTTCAGCAGCGAGATGCGCTCGAGCGACGCATCGATCTTCGACGTCGCGGCGCGCTGCTCGTTGAGCGCAGCCTTGGTTTCTTTCACCTTCAACTTGCGCTCCGCATCGGCGAGCCGCTTCTTCTGCTTGAATACTTCCTGCTCGAGCTCGGACACTTTCTTCGCTTGATACTCCTGCGACAGCTCGTGGATGCGACGCTCTTCCGCGGACTGCGGATTGGAAAAATTCCACTCGAAGCCACGGGCGAGGCGAATCGGGCGGCCGGCCAGGCGCTCCATCAGCAGGCGCTCGACCTCCGAGTAGTCCATGGTCGCAGCGAACTGCCGCGCCAAGTCTTTGATGTTCTGAGAAACCTTTGCGGAATAGCACATGGATGGTCGGACCTCGCTGCCGGCATTTTAGTTCGCGGCGAGCTCGGCTGTTGCGGAGATCGACTGAACTGTATATAAAGCCAGTCACACCGGAGGATCCCCGCATGTTCATCGAACCGCGTCAGCTCATTGCCGAGACGATCGACAAGCTCGAAACCGTCGCCACTTTTTTCGCGGACGAAGTCGACGAGCGCGTCCGGGCGCCGGAAAAGTTGTCTGTCGAGGCTCTGGCTGCGAAGGAAGCGCTGCAGTCGATCAAGATCCTGATCCCCAAGCTGCGAACCGCGCAGGGTAGTCTCGCCGTCGCGAGTGCGCAGCTGCAGTTCCGCGAGTGCATGCACTGCGAGTAATGGTGCCATGCCAGCGAAGCATCCCCCGCCGGTCGGGACGCTGGCCTTTCTCGCCGAATGCGGTCGCACCGTCTACATCGTTTGCAATCGATGCAATCGCTTCGTAGTGGCGCAGCTGCAGGACATCGCCCAGCACGTGGGCTGGCGCGCGAATGCGCAGGAAGCGGGCAAGAAACTCCGCTGCAAGGAATGCAAGCACGTCGGTGCGAAGATCACCATCGAACGGCCGCAGGTCGGGCAGCGAGTGTGCCCGCGGTGTTTGCGGCCGTTTACCTGATTTCCACGAACGTCAGCCTGTTCCCGAACGGATCGGCTATCGTCATTTCGCGACCGCCCCAGGGCGGCACTTCGATTCCGGGTCGCGCGTTTTTGTAATGCTTCGCGAGCAGGTGCTTCTGGAAGCTCTCCAGCTCGTCCGTGTCGATGCGTAACTGTGCACCAGGACTGCCGTCGCCGTGATGCTCCGACAGATGGATGACGCATCCATCCTTCGAAATCTGCATGTACAGCGGCGTGTTGTCCTCGAAGTGATGCTCCCAATCGACCTTGAACTCCAGGAAGCCGACGTAGAATTCTTTCGCTTTGGCTTCGTCGAAGCTGCGCAGCGTAGGAATGATTCTTCCAAAGCTCATGAGCCTCATCCTGCGTCGAACGGATACGGGTACTATGACCATTGTCGATACGGCGAGTGCCGTCAATCAGGCAGCATGATCATGACAATTGCAATCAATGTTCTCGGCGCGATCGGCAATACGCCGCTGGTACAGCTCAGGAAGATCGTGCCGCCAGGCTCCGCGCGCATCGTCGTGAAGCTCGAAGGCGCGAATCCGACGGGCAACATGAAAGACCGGATGGCGAAGTCGGCCATCGAAGCAGCGGAAGCCGACGGACGACTGCGACCAGGAAGCATCGTCGTGGAGTACACCGGCGGCTCGACCGGTCCATCGCTGGCGCTCGTGTGCGCGGCGAAACAATATCCGATCAAGATCATCACCTCGGATGCCTTCAGCGAAGAGAAGACGCGCACGGCGCAGGCGCTGGGTGCGCAGATCATTCTGATCCCGAGCGACAACAAGCGCATCACCGCGGAGCTCATCACGGCAATGGTCGATGCCGCTCGCAAACTCGGCGGCGAGCCCGGGCACTGGTGGTTCGACCAACTCAACAATGCCGACGCCGCTGCGGGCTATCATCCGATGGGAGAAGAGATCTGGAGCCAGACATCCGGCAGGGTCGACGCATACGTGCAAGCAGTCGGTACTGCTCACTCGCTCAACGGCGTAGCCAGAGTCCTGCGCCGTCACAATCCCAAGCTTCACGTCGTTGCCGCCGAGCCTGCGGAAACACCGGTGCTCTCTGGCGGACAGAAGGGCTCGCACCGGATCGAAGGGATCGGGATCGGGTTCATCCCGCCGCACTGGCGCCGCGAAGAGGTCGATGAAGTTGAGTCGGCGACGAGTGAAGAAGCGATGAGCATGTGTCGTCGGCTGGCGCGTGAAGAAGGCATCTTCGCCGGCACATCGTCAGGATTGAACGTGATCGCCGCGCTGCGCGTCGCCAGGAAACTCGGGCCCGATGCCACCGTCGCAACGATCATGATCGACTCCGGGCTGCGCTACATGAGCACGGACTTGTATCGCTAGCTGCGCGCATGCAGATCAGGAAAGCGCAGGCGAGCGATGGGCCGGCCATCCTCGAGATCATCCTCCCGGTCATTCGCGAGGGGGCGACCTATTCGCTCGATCCGAACATGAGCGAAGTCGCGGCGCTGGCTTACTGGATGAATGCCGAGAAGGACACGTTCGTCGCCGCAGAGAACGACGACATCGTCGGCACGTACTTCATTCGTCCGAATCAGGGCGGTGGCGGCGGACACGTGTGCAACTGCGGATACATGACTCGCGCGTCGTCGATCGGACGTGGCGTAGCGCGGAGCATGTGCCAACACTCGCTGGCGTATGCACGAGAGCGCGGCTATCGAGCGATGCAGTTCAACTTCGTAGTCAGCACGAACGAACGAGCTGTGCGACTGTGGCAGTCATTGGGCTTTGAGATCGTCGGCCGTCTGCCGGCTGCGTTTCGACATCCGACGCACGGATATGTCGATGCGTTGGTGATGTACCAACCGCTCTGAGGTGATCACATGCTGCGCTGGCCAGTCGTCGCATTACTACTGATTGCCGCATCGATGGCCGGTGCCGCGCCGCGACCGACCACTCCGCGCGGCGCGCTCACGGCCGAAGAACAGCAGAACATCGACATCTTCGAGAAGTGGAAGGCGTCGGTTGTCTACATCGCGACGACCGAGCAGGTGGTGGACTTCTGGACGCGCAATGTGACCAGCGTGCCCCGCGGCACGGGCTCGGGATTCATCTGGGATGCGGCGGGACACGTCGTGACGAACGTGCACGTCATTTCCGGTGCGGCCGCGGCCAACGTGAAGCTTGCTGACGGTCGCGACTACGATGCGACGCTGGTCGGCGTCAGTCTCGGGCACGACATCGCGGTGCTGCAGATCCGCGTGCCGAAGGATCAGCCGATACCGGTCGCGGTCGGCACGAGTCACGATCTTCGCGTCGGGCAGAAGGTGTTCGCTATCGGCAATCCATTCGGGCTGGACTGGACGCTGACCACGGGCATCGTCTCGGCACTCGATCGCTCGATCGAAGGTGAGAACGGCGCCGAGATCCGTCACCTGGTGCAGACCGATGCGGCGATCAATCCCGGTAACTCCGGCGGTCCGCTGCTCGACAGCGCGGGGCGGCTGATCGGCATGAATACCGCGATCTACAGTCCTTCGGGCGCGAGCGCTGGTGTCGGTTTCGCGGTGCCGGTCGACACTGTCAATCGCGTCGTGCCGTTGCTGATTGCGAATGGGCACTACGAGCCGCCGAGTCTGGGAATCGAAGTGGACGATCTGCTCAGCCGCGCGGTCGCGCGTGAGCTCGGTGTCACCGGCGTTGCAGTGATGCGAACTTCGAAGAACGCCGCGACTCAACTTCGCGGTGCTCGCCTGGGCCCGCGCAAGTCGGTCATTCCCGGCGATGTGATCCTCGCGGTCGATGGGAAGGAAGTGAGCACGGCGGCGCAGCTGGCCGCGACGCTCGACGACTACAAGGTCGGTGATCGAGTGACGCTGACGGTCTGGCGCGAAGGCAAGAAGATTCAGCTCGCGGCCGTGCTGCAATCAGGCGCCGAAGCCTGACACCGTCAGCTTCGCGATCCAGGCAGCGCCATAGAGTCCGACGCCGAACACTGCGTGCGTGATGAGACTCTGAACGCGCGCAGCGGTTGGGCGCGGCGTGCGACTCGCAGCGATCCCCGCGCCCATGCCCGGTTGCATCAGCAGAAATGGCGCTGCCACCGTGCCGAGGCCGACGAGCAGGGCAGGGCCGATCGTCGGCGCATCGATCCAGGCGATTCCGCACGCGAGCAGCAGCACGCCCGCAAAAATAATCCCGATCAGATAGTGCGCGGCCCATCCGATCAGGCGCTCGTGTCGCACTGGTGACGCCGCTGCGATCGACTCATGCCGAAAGCGTCCGCGTGGCATCCCGCCGAGCCAGCGGCCGACGAGCGCATAGTTCGCCTCGGGGATGCCCAGCAATCGCTTGCGAACAATTCCCCAGACATCCATCGCGGCGGTGGCTCCCACGCCGACGATCAACGCGCTCAACAGACAATTCATCATGGCCACAGCATGGCACTTCAAGCAGACTTGAGGTCAAGGGGCCACGAGGGAGCACCGTGTTCGGATTCGGCAAGAAGCGCGTCGAGAAGGAAATGGCCGACTGGCTGGCACATCCGCTGGAGTTCGGCGTGCCGCCGAAAACCGTGCGCCTGAAGCGGACCTATCGTGGTGAGGTGATCACCCAGGGCGCGGTCACGATCCATCTCGTCGAGTACGAAATGCCGGACGGCACGCAGGGCCGCGGCTTCGTGAATGGATCGCTTACGTGGTCCTTCCCGGGCGAGGACATCAATGCGATAGCCGATGACGATCTCATGGTCGCGTATTGCGGCTGGGCATGGTTGTTCCCCGCGACTCAGGCAGGCAGTGTTGCGACGGAGTTTCAGTCTTTGACCGAAGAGCGGGCCTTCACCGAGAAGAAGCTCGCCGACGGCTTCGCAGACGTCCAGCTCGGCAGTCGGTACCAGATCGGTACCAGCGAGCTGTTCGAGTTCAAGGGCAGTTCGAGCGGACAACAATTCGTCGGCGCCGGCAACACGGAAGCCGAAGTCGTCTTCGCCGCGACGGATCCCAAGGCCGCCTTGCCGGCGATCTACTTCCTGCTGGGCCGCGAAGCCATCAAGTCGATGCGGTAAGCGCGACGAGTATCAGTCGAGCATGTTCGCCGGGACCTTCCCGCCGTTTGCCGCCAGTTCCTTCATGACACGCTGGTGCAGCCAGATGTTCATCGCCGCCGAATCGCCAGGGTCGCCCGTGTAGCCGAGCTCCTTCGCGAGCTCCTTGCGATTCTCGAAGCTCGAATCCATACCGACCAGCTTCATCAGATCCACGATCGACGTACGCCAGTTCAGTTGCTGGCCTTTGTCCGCCGTCATCTTTTGCAATACCGCTTCGACGTCCACGGGAGTTTGTGCAGGTGCTTGTGCCGGCTTGGTCGGCGTTACCGTGGGTCCGCTACTCGCTGCAGGTGTGCGGCTCGCCGGCGGCGGGCTGGCAGGTGTGTTCGGTCGTGCGGCAGCCGGATGGCCGAAGATGGCGTCTTTGATCTTGCTGAAGATGCTCATAAGTCCTCGCCGATGCGTTCGCAACACGAAGCACGCGCTTCGGATGACAATGAACGGCGACTGGACTCATTAGTTCCGGCTTCGAGCCAGGTCCGGCTTCGAGCCGATGCCGCCGGCTTACAAGCAGACGCAGGCGGATAGAGTCGTGAGTACCAGGACGGTAAAGATGACTCTCGGCAACAAGCTCCGGACTCTGAGCGTGACGAACGCTGCAATGCAGCCTGCAAGCACCAGGGCGAATGAAATCGCCTCCGCCTGGGTCACTGCGAAATCGAGCACGCTATAACGAGCGTTGACCCGGATCTTCTCGATCAACAGTCGCTCGAAGCCCGCGAAGATCAGATAGACGGCGAAGAGGAAGCCGGCGCGGTGTCGATGCGAGCGCAGTGTCCACAAGAGCCAGGCCAGAACCAGCGCCATCGCTGCTTCATAGAGCGGCGTCGGATACACGCCCGGCGGGGCAATCGTGACGCCCGCGATGTTGTTGTCGTACGTCTGCGCCCACAACCAATCCGGCAGCCAGGTTGGTTTGAGCGCGAGGTCGGCGGCGATGCCCCAATCGCCATCACCCGACAGCTGGCAACCCAATCGGCCCACGCCATAGCCCAGCATCATCGCCGGCGCAGCAGCATCGAGCATCGGCAGCACTGGAACTCGACGTCGCACGAGGAACACGATCGCAGCGAGAGTGCCGAAACACAGACCGCCATAGATCGAGAACCCGTTGCGGCTGAAGATCATGCTCAGCGGATGATCGAGCAGCTCATCCGTGTGCTCGAGCAGATCGAAGACCTTGGCGCCGAGGATGCCGACCATCACCGCGACGAAGACCAGGTCGCTGACGAGCGAGCCTGCTCCCGCTGGCACGACACCCAACTGCTCGCGGCGAGCGACTTCCTTGCCGAACACGAGCATGGACAAGAACACCGCGACGAGCACGACCATGCCGAAGACGGGAATCGGCAGATGCCACTGCGTCCCGAAAACTGCGTTCACTACATCCGTGACGTACGCAAAGGACATCGTCGCGGGTCGCTTCAGCTTCGACCGTGCAGCCAGTATTCCGACATGCCGCGGAAGCTCGGAATCGTCCGATACTTGTGTCCGCGCGGGGAGGGCAGCAAGCTCGAAAATCTCTTCAGCAGCGCTGCGATGGCTTCCTGCGCTTCGACGCGCGCCAGCGGCGCGCCGAGGCAAGTGTGCTTGCCGCCGCCGAAGGACTGATGCTGGATGTTGGCTCGTTCGATGTCGAAGCGCTGCGGTTCCGGATTCACCTCCGGATCGTGATTGGCCGCGGCCAGGGACACCGAGACGCTATCGCCGAGATTCATCGGACAGCCGCGCATCGACAGCTCGCGCTGCACGTTGCGGCCCGAGGCGGTGACCGGTGAGTCGTAGCGGAGCATCTCCTCCACTGCCTGATTGATCAGCTCGGGTCGCGCGCGCAGCTTCGCCAGCTCGTCCGGATGATCGAGCAGCGCTTTGACGCCGTTGCCGATCAGGTCCGTCGTGGTCACGTTGCCCGCGATCAACAGCAGGTTGCACTGGGTCACGATCTCCTGATCGGTCATGTGATCGCCGGCTTCCTCCGCGTACACCATGGCGCTGATCAGGTCGTCGCTTCGCGTCGCGCGGCGCAGCTCGATCATTCTTCGGAAATAGCGATCGAGCTCGATCTGCGCCTGCGCAGCGGCTTCGCTCTGTTGCGGCGTGCGAAACGGATTGAAGAACGCCGCGACGCTCACGTCGGACCAGCGCCGGAAGGAATCGCGATCCGCCGGATCGATGCCGAGCATCTCCGCGATCACGATCACCGGCAGCACGCCGGCGAACGCAGGCATCAAATCGAATTCGCCATCTTTGATCTGCGCGAGCAGGTCAGTCGCGATCTCGCGCACCCGCGGCCGCAATGCCTCGACCGCCTTGAGCGTGAATGCCTTGTTGACCAGCCCGCGCACGCGACGGTGGTCCGGATCGTCCATGAACAGCATCGACGGCTCGGCCGAGTTGCCGATGCCTGCTACCGCGGTGATCTTGGCAATGAACGAGTCCGGATTCGCTTTGCGAGGGTCGGCGCTCATGTCCTTGTCGCGCAGGATCGCGCGCACGTCATCCCAGCGCGTGAGGAGCCAGCGGTTGAACTGGTCGTCGTGCAGCACCGGCGCTTTCTCGCGCAGCAACTTCAACACCTCGTAAGGGTGATCGCGAAAGTTGGGATCGAAGGGCGTCAGCTGGATGCCCTTGGGGAAGCTATCGCCGGATTGATCGCTCATGTGGAGAAGTGTCGCGCATCGAGTATGCTTTCGCCAGCTCTCACACCTTGGAAAAAGAATGCACAAGCTCATCCTGTCGATGGCTGCCGCCGCGGCCGTGTTCTCGGGTCTCGCAACGGCGCAGACCGCGCCACACCAGGTGCAGGCCCGGGAGATTTACGCCAAAGTCATTTCGTTTCGTACGGCCGCCGGTCAACAGCAGATGCCGGCGATGGTTGGGTATCTCGTCGAAACCTTGCAGGCCGGCGGAGTGCCGGAGTCGGACATCGCGAGACTCGACGAGGCCGGCGATCACGCGATGATCGTGCGCATCCCCGGACGCAAGCCGGGCAAGGCGATCCTGTTCTCGGCGCACATGGACGTCGTCGATGCACGTCCCGAGGAGTGGCAGCGCGATCCGTTCACGCTCATCGAAGAGAATGGCAACTTCTACGGCCGAGGCACCACGGACAACAAGGCGGGCGTCGTGTCGCTCGTGTCCACCATCCTGCGCATCAAGGCCGAAAAGCTGAAGCCCGCGCGCGAGCTCGTGTTCGCGTTCGTCGGCGACGAAGAGACGAACATGAACACCACGCGGCTGATCGCCGCGCACGAATGGGTCAAGAATGCCGAGTTCGCCATCAACACGGACGCCGGCGGCGGCATCCTGGACGAGGCGAGCGGCAAGCCGCTCATCTATCTGGTGCAAGGTGCGGAGAAGACGTACGCGACCTTCGACATCGTCGCCACCAATCCTGGCGGGCACAGTTCGCGACCGCGCGCCGACAATGCGATCTATCAGCTCGCGCACGCGCTGGAGAAGATCGAGGCGTATCGCTTTCCGGTGATGGCCACGGACCTCACGCGTTCCTACCTCGGGACGGTCGGCAAAGCGCAAACGGGATCGGTAGGCGAGGCTCTGCGGAAGTTTGCCGCCGATCCGACTGACGCCGCTGCCGCCGACGAGCTGGCGAAGTCGCCGGAGTTCGTCGGTACGACGCGAACCACTTGCGTTGCCACGATGCTGGACGCAGGTCACGCTGAGAATGCTCTGCCGCAGACGGCGAAGGCCGCAGTCAACTGCCGCATCTTCCCCGGCGTCGCGGTGGCATCGGTGCACGATGCGCTCGTCGCTGCTATCGCCGATCCCCAAGTAAAGGTCGTGGTGCGCGGCACGCCTGAGGCCAGCCCGATCTCGGAGATGCGGCCGGATGTCATGGCTGCAATCACGCGTGCGGTGCGTGGCGACTATCCTGGTGTGACAGTCGCTCCGTATCTCGAATCCGGCGCCACCGACGGCAAGGTCTATCGCACGGCAGGCATCCCGACGTTCGCGTCGTCCGGCCTGTTCTCGAAGCCGAGTGAAATGTTTGCGCACGGACTCAACGAGCGTTTGCCGGTCGCGTCGTTCTATCGCGGCATCGATCACATCTATCGTCTGGCCGTCGACTTGGGCGGCGCGAAGTAGCCGGCAAAAGAGTAGAGGAACCCGTACGCCGGCTCGGAAATTGAAGCTCGTATGATCGTCACGGTCTGCGAGCTTCCTGATAATCGACCCGAGTTCGGCGAGAGCTGGACGCAACTCGTCGAGCACATCAATCAGGCGGGAAGCGGCACCGTCGTGCTGCCCGGCATGGCGTTCAGCAGGTGGTTCGCTTCTGGCCTGCGCCAGCGTGGATGGATCCGCTGGAGACAGGCGTGCCCGACTACGATCCTCCGGATGCGACACGCTGACGAGTCACGACTGCTGCTGTTGTTGGTGGCCCTGATCGCGCACGCCGCCGCAGCTCACACCGGCTTGCCGCGCTACGATCGCGTCCTCGTACTCGACCAGACCGCCGAGACTTCGGCGAACGTGAGCATCGGCGACGTGAACGGCGATGGTCATCCCGACCTCGTGATCGCCAAGGGCCGGCATTGGCCGCTGATGAGCCTCGTCTTCCTGGGCGACGGTGCTGGGCATTTCGCGGCGGGCTACGACCTCGCCGAGAAAGCCTATCGCTCGTACTCCGCGAATCTCGTCGACCTCGACGGCAATGGCACCTTGGATGTAGCCCTCAGCAATGACGCGCCCGACCCGAACCTCGTCTACCTCAACGATGGCAAGGGTCACTTCCGGGCAGGCTCACCCTATGGTCAAGCCGAATGGCCGACGCGCAACGTCACCATCGCGGATCTCAACGGCGACAGATTGCCGGACATCATCGTTGCCAACCGCTCGGAGGCTGTCGGCAACTTCATCTGCATCAACAAAGGCGACGCGCAGTTCGGCGGCGACTGCATCCAGTTTTCAACCGCGTCCGCGACGACGATCACCGCGGCCGACGTCAACCGCGATGGTTTGATCGATCTCATCGTGCCGTATCGCGATGGCGGTCAAAGTTATGTGTACCTCGCGGGTCCCGGTGCGACGTACTCGGAATCGAGACGGATTCCGTTCGCCCCGCCGGATGCGACCATTCGCATGATCCAGGCGGCGGACCTGAATCGTGACGGTCTGCTGGACTTCGTCGCCATCGACGACGAGCACCGCAGCGTCGCCGTCTACTTCGGACGCAAGGGTGGCAAGTTCTCGTCCGCCGTGGCGATCGACAACGGCGCTGCGACCCCGAACGCGCTCGCGCTGGCGGATCTCAATCGCGACGGCAGGATCGACGTCATCGTCGGCAACGTCGGCACACCATCGACCGTGTTTTTCAACGACGGCACCGGCCGCCACTACACGCCGGTGCATTTCGTCGACGGCGAGGGCGCAGTGTTCGGCCTCGCCATCGCCGATCTGGATGGCAACGGCTTACCCGATATCGCAGTGGCACGGTCCAACGCAGCGAATGTGGTTTGCTTCGCGACCGCGCCATCCGTGAACTAGCGCTTGGCGGTCTGCTCCATCCGCGGCTCGAACACGATCACCGGCGTGTTGACGCTCACACCCGGAGCCGCCGCCGCGGGAGCGCGCTCACCCTTCGGACCCAGCTCGCGGATGAAGCGATACATCGCGCGCAGATCGGTGTCGGACATGTCGCGCAGGTTGAACCACGGCATCGGCGGGCGGCGCGGCACGCGCGCGAACGTCACCCACTGATCTTCGGTCAGCCCGCTCAGGGTCAGGCGCAGGTTCGCTGCATAGGTCGTTCCCCACGCGCCTTTGAAGCCGACCGGCGTGCCGGTCAGCCATTCGTCCGTCGGCAGGTTGCCGGCCTTTTCGGCATAACCGGCGGTATGGCAGTCGTTGCAACCGCCGATCTGGACCAGGTACTGGCCGCGTTTGACGGCCGGGTCGTCGGCCGCCGCGCTGGGATTCGAGAACAGCACCCCGACGCTGGCCATCACCAGGCTCGCCATGATCGAGGCGCCGGTACCGCACGCAATACGTTTCTGACAGGTCATCGCAAGTCTCCTAGAACGCTGAATAGGTGAATGAAAAGCCCATGGTTCGGTAACGCGGCAAGCGCGGGCAAAACGGCTCATTTTTCTTTATGCCGTTTCGTCTTCGGGCTGACGGCTGCGGTGGATACCGCTTGCGCCGGTGTTGCCAAGGAGGACGATGGCCCGGGCCGGCGCATGCCGCTCGAGGCCTGGCCATGCCTTACGAGTTTCGCGACGAAGGCACGTACTACTACGCGCGCCTATCCGGGTCCTTGGATCCAGCGGAGCTGAATGCAATGACGCAGGAGGTCGAGCGGCTCGAGGACGCCGGGGTGATGCTCGACCGGATCACGGATTTCACGTCGGTCGAGCGGATCGACGTAGGGTTCGAAGAAGTCTTCGCGGTAGCGCAGCGGCGCGCCGAACGCAGAGTGGCTACGCCGATCAGGTCGGCGCTGGTCGCGAATCGCCCGGTTCAGTTCGGCTTCGCGCGGATGTTCCAGATGCTCAACGACAATCCGCGGATCCAGATCCGGATCTTCGGCAGTCTGGAAGAAGCGCAGCAGTGGCTGCATTCATCTCGTCGATGACGCGCTTGACGTGCTTGCCTTCGAGCGCGTCCGCTGCCAGCGGTTGCAGAACTTCCTGCGCGCGACGCGACCAGTCACGTGCTTCGCGCACATAATTCGCGCGCAAGTGTTTCGGCGTCGAAGACTGCTGCGACATCGCAGCCGTGGCCCTTGCGAGATTCGCGTAGGTGATCCCCGGCAACGTGCGAATCTCGGCGATGTCTGTCGGTTGCGGCTGGGCGCCGTTACGCAGGATCGTCTCCGCGCGACTGAAGTCATGTAGCGCAGCTTCGGCGTCGCCGAGCAGCAGGTGACTGCTGCCGCGCCCATTCAATATGAATGCCGTCGCCTGCGGCGTCATTTGATCTTCGGCATCCGCGGCGCGTAGCGGCTCGATGATGTCGAGTGCGCGCTGGTAGTTGGCAAGGCCTTCCTGCGGCCGCTGCAGATCGTTCTGCAGGTCGCCGATGGACGAGAACACGAATGCCTTGGCTCGCTGCAGCTCGGCGTCGTCCTTGTTCGCGGCGGCGATCGGTTCGATCAGCTTCAGTGCCTGCTCGTAGTAGGGCAGCGCTTTGGCGGGATCGTTGACGCCTTCGCTGTACACGTCGCCCATGCGGCCGGCGACGACCACCAGGTTGCGTTGCGCATCGACGTCCTTGGGATTTGCGGCGGCCAGTTCCTCATGGATCTGGCGCGCTTTCTCCATCAGCTCCATGCCGGGCTCGGCCTTGCCAGTGCTCAAGCCCTGCGCCCAGCCGTAGTTCATGTAGGCCGCCGCGGCGTAACGCTTGTCGCGTTCCGTGACTCCTTTGTCTGCCAGCAGCGTGTCGCCCAGTTCCGCGGCTTCGCGTGCTAGCGGCAATGCTTCCGCTACTGCGCTCTGACCCATCAACAGCTCGCTGAGCTTCACGCAGCTGCGCAGCAATTCGCGACGCGCCTGCAACGTCGGCTCGTGCTGGACCAGCTCGCGTCGCAAACGCAGAGCCCGCCGAAAACTGTCCAGCGCGCCTTGAGTGTCGCCGAGATTGGCGCCGATGTAATCGCCTTGCACATCGCCGAGGCGGTCGTACGCAACCGCCAGATCGCGCTTCAGCTGCGGCGAGTCCTGCGCTTCGCGCTCGAGTCCGGCGAGGTACTTGATCGAGTTCTCGACCAGGAGCTTGCGCGCCTTGGTGCCGCCGGGCAGGTAAGCCACGGCATCGTAGACGTCAGAGAGGTAAGCGCTGGTGAGCTCGCGCACGTCGTTGAGGTGGCGCTCGGCGCGCAGGCGCTCGACTTCGGCGCGATGCGCTTGCCAGCTTGTGGTGACGATGCCGGCGATCAGTGCAATGACGAACAACGTCGCGGCGACTGCCGCCGACCTGTGACGCTGCGCGAACTTGCGGACTCGATAGCCCGTCGTGTCCGGCCGCGCGGCTACGGGGAATCCGCGCAGGTAGCGCCGCAGGTCTTCGGAGAGCTGCTCGGCGGAGGGATAGCGTTCGTCGGGTGTCTTCTTCAGTGCCTTGAGCACGATGTTGTCGAGATCGCCGCGCAGCGTGTTCGCGAAGCGACCATAGCCGGTGGTTGCTTCGACTGCGGTAATGCTCGGCGCAGCGGGATCCTTCTCGCAAATCTGCTGTGCCAGCGCCCACGTCGTCGATCCCGTCGCCTTGTGCGGCAGATCGCCCGCAAGCAGGCGATACAACAACACGCCGAGCGAATAGACATCGCTCGAAGTGGAGATCGGTTCGCCGCGGACCTGCTCGGGACTTGCGTACTCAGGGGTCAACGCGAGGAACGTCGTCGCGCGCGGCTCTTCGCGCGAGGCGGGCGCAGGGCCGAGCAGTTTCGCGATGCCGAAGTCGAGCAGCTTGACCACGCCCTGGTCGGTCACCAGCACGTTGCCGCACTTCAGGTCGCCGTGAACCATCAAATGCTGATGCACGTAATGCACGGCGGAGCACAGCGAGCGGAACAGATCGATGCGCTCGGTCACGCCGAGCTCGCGATCGTCGCAGTAGGCGTCGATCGGCTTGCCTTCGATGTACTCCATCACGAGGTACGGCGCGCCGTCCTCGGTCGCACCGCCGTCGAGCAGGTGCGCGATGTTGGGATGGCTGAGCTGCGCCAGGATCTGACGCTCCGCCTTGAACCTGCGCAGCAGCGAGTCGGTATCGAGGCCGGGCTTCAGCAGTTTGATCGCGACCTGCTTTTCATATTGCTGGTCGTCGCGAACGGCCTTGTAGACCTGGCTCATGCCGCCGCGGCCGGCTTCGCCGACGATGCGATACGGGCCGAGGCGCAACCCGATCCAGTCCTGCTTCGGAGCAGCGCTCGGCAGGCCGACGCGTTGCGCGGCTTCCTGTTCGATGAAGCCGTCGGCAGTCTCGTGCGCTTCGAGCAGTGAGACGACTTCGCCGCGCAATTCAGCATCGCTGGCGCAAGCTTGATCGACGTACGTCGTGCGCTCGGACGGATCGCGCTCGAGCGCTGCGGCGAAGATTTCCTTGACGCGGCCCCAGCGTTCGGGAGTCATCAGAAACTCTTGCCCAGCTCGCGCCGCAACCAGGCGCGTGCCAGGGTCCACTCGCGTTTGACCGTTGCCTCGGAGATGTCCATGGCTTCGGCTGTCTGCTCGACGGTGAGACCGCCGAAGTAGCGCATCTCGACGATCTGCGCCTGGCGCTCGTCGATCTGCTCCAGACGCACGAGCGCCTGGTCGATCGCCGAGACTTCTTCCTGCGTATGGGCGTCGAGGTGCTGCAGCGCTGTGGGAGTCGTGTCGGGAGCTTCGTCCGCTTCGGGTGTTGTCATCTCGTCGAGACTCAGCAGGCCGGCACCGCCGCCGCGCTTGTCCGCGAGCCGCGCCCGCGCGTAGTCGACGAGCACGCGTCGCATGAGCTTCGAGGCCAGGCCAATGAAATGCGCGCGGCTCTGCCAGTCGACGGCTTGCTGCCCGACCAGGCGCACGAAGGCTTCGTTGACAAGCGCCGTCTTCTGGATCGTGTGATTCGAGCGCTCACGCCGCAGGTGGCGTTGCGCCAGCTGCCGCAGCTCTTCGTACATGAGCGCCGATAGCTGGGCGAACGCGCGCTCGTCGCCGTCCCGCCACTGGGCGAGCAACTGAGTCACGGGCTGCTGCATGCGGAAATCTTAGCTGATGCTATGATTTCGGCGCTATGTCGGTTCTCCATACATGGCACGAGGTCGCCCGCACGCGCAATGTCGCTGGCCTCGATGCACTGCTGGCGGACGAGGTCGTGTTCCATTCGCCGGTCGTGCACACCCCGCAGGTGGGGAAGATGATCGCCAGGCTCTACCTGGGCGCCGCGTTCCAGGTGTTCTTCAACGAATCGTTCCGCTACGTCCGGGAGATCGTCGGGCCGCACGACGCAGCGCTCGAGTTCCAGGTCGAGATCGACGGCATCGCGGTCAACGGCATCGACCTGATCAAGTGGAACGACGCCGGCCAGATCGTCGAGTTCAAGGTCATGATCCGGCCGCTCAAGGCGATCAACCTGATCCATCAGAAGATGGCAGCGATGTTGCAGAAGTAGGGGAACGCCGACCGATCCTCTCGCATTAGCCGTTCGAGGCAACGGCCTCAGGTCTTGCGAGGGTTCCGTCATGCATGTTCGAGCGTATCGTCGCGGATCGCGGTTCACGCGCTTCGCCAAAGTCACTGCGCACTTCGCCGGCCAGCCAGCGACGTTCTGTATCGCGGTGGCAATCATCGTGGTGTGGGCGGCCACCGGTCCGCTGTTTGGCTTCAGCGATACCTGGCAACTCATCATCAACACCGGCACGACCATCGTCACGTTCCTGATGGTGTTCCTGATCCAGAACACCCAGAACCGCGACTCGCAGGCGATCCAGGTGAAGCTCGATGAGCTGATCCGTTCGATCGAAGGCGCGCATCTCGCGTTGCTCGATCTGGAAGAGCTCGACGACGAGGATTTCGATCGCATCTGCCGTGACTATCGCGACCTGGCGCGCGAGGCGCGCAAAGATCTGGATGCCGGCAAGTCGGATACCGATGTTCGCGAAGTCGGATCGACACGGCGCAAGGAGCTCAACGAAAAGCGCCGGCGGAGCAGGACTGCGACGCCGCGCACGTAGGAAATGCCAGCAGGAACTGCGACGCACGACCGACGTTACCTATGCCGTGACAAAACGGTGGCCGCTACACGCTCTCGTAGCCGGGCCGGTGCTCGCGTTGCTGCTTGCGGCATGCGGGTCTGGCTCGGGCGGTTCGTCTGCGCCGGGTAGTCCGCCCCCTACGCCGGCGCCACCGCCGCCGCCGCCACCTCCCCCCGGCAACGCATCGACCCCGGTCATCGTTGGCGTGACCTTCGATGCGACATCACGCCGGCAGGCGGCTCAAGGCAGCGACAACTGGCCGATCACCTGGTCGGATGACGACAATCAATACGCCATGTGGGGCGATGGCGGCGGCTTCGGCGGCAGCGAAAGCGATGGCCGCGCGAGCTTGGGCGTCGCGCGCATCGAAGGCGATGGTCAGAGCTACAGGGGCGTGAATCGCTTCGGCGGCAAGGACGGTGAGTGCCCCGCGGCTATCACCGGGAAAGCGCATGGCGCGCCGATCAGTATCGGCGGAGTGTTGTACGCGTGGATCACGCCCGGCTCCGGGGCTCAGGGCTTCGACGCGTTCAACCTCTACCGTAGCAGCGACAAGGCCTGCACGTGGACGCCCCTCGATGTTTCCTTCGTGCGCGCGAGCGACCACATCAGTTACGGCAGCTTCGTGCAATTCGGCCGGGGCAACGCGGCGGCGCTCGACGCGTACATCTATACCGTTGCGACCGAAGCGACGGACACGTCGTCGCTCACGATCGTGCAGAAGCCGGGTCGGGTGATGCTGGTGCGCGTGCCCACAGCTTCGATCGAAGATCGCGGTGCATATCAGTTCTTCGCGGGTCTCGACAGCAGCGGCGAGCCGCAGTGGTCAGCCGATCCCGCGGCCCGGTTGCCGATCTATCAGGATCCAGACGGCGTCGGTCCGTTCCCGCAAATGGCGTTCGTGCCCGGACTGGATCGCATGGTCTACGCGAACCAACATGGGTCGGGCGCCGGAGATGCGGGCGCACAATCGCTGCTGACGCTGGCGGAGGCGCCGCAGCCGTGGGGACCGTGGCACGTGTTCCATCGCGCGCAGTTTCTGCCGCAGCTCGAGCAGAGCCTGTTCCAGTGGAATTTCGCGCCGAAGTGGTTCCGCAACGGCGGTCGCGACTTCACGCTGATTTTTTCCGGCACCGGCAGCAACGACTCCTGGAACACCGTCGACGGCACGTTCACGACGCAGTGACTCGGGCGTAGACTTCGCCCATGGCAGAGAAAGTCGATTTTCGCGAAATGACTGCAGCGCTCTATCGTGTGTTGTCGGTCCCACCGGCGCAGCGCAACTGGGAAGCCTTGCGCCCGTTGTATCACCCGCAAGCGCGACTGGTGCGCACCGGCGTCAATCCGGACGGCACGCCGTTCGTGCACGTGTTCACGCTCGATCAGTACATTGAAAACATCCGGCAGCTGCTCGACGACGAGACGCAGTTCTCCGAAGTGGAGGTTGCGCAGGAGTCGGTCGTGTTCGGCAATGTCGCGCGGCTCACCAGCGTCTACGAGTTCAACTGGCAATCGCCGCAGGAGCAGCGTCGCGGCCGCGGCGTCAATTTCTTCACTCTGGTGCGTGAGGCGGGGCAGTGGCGCGTCATGAGCATCGTTTGGGACAACGAACGCCCCGGGCTGTCGCTGCCGCCGGAAATTTACGCGCCGCGCGCTGCGTCGTAGATATCGCCGGGTTCGAGGCACGCCTTCGGCGCGCCGTGCCGCGTGACTGCGAGCATCGCCTTGCCGACAGATTCGGTGGTGAGGATGCGTCGTGGAGACATTGCTCGCAGCAGCGGTAGCAACCATCCGAGGAACATGTAGGTCACCGCGTAGACGCGAGTCTTCGAGCGCGCGCCGTGCAGCGGCTGAATCACGCCGGGTCTGAACAAATAGACGGCCTTGAACGGCAGACGTCGCAGCGCGTTCTCGGTGCGGCCTTTGACTCGCGCCCACATGACCGAGCCGCGCTCCGTGCTGTCGGTGCCGACGCCGGAGACGTAGACGAAAGTCATCTGCGGATTCAGGCGCGCCAGGACTTCGGCGGCGGCGAGCGTGAGGTCATAGGTGATGCGCGAGTACTTCGCTTCGTCCATGCCGGCGGACGAGACGCCGAGGCAGAAGTAGCAGGCGTCGTAGCCGCGCAGCTCGCCTTCGACCTTGCGATAGTCCATCAGGTCCGGCACCAGCAGGTCGCGCAGTTTCGGGTGTTGGATCCCGGTCGCCGTGCGGCCGACGGCCGTCACGCGTTCGACGTCGTTGGCCAGCACGCACTCGCGCAGCACGCCTTGGCCGACCATGCCGGTGGCGCCGAAGATCAGGACGTTCATGGCACACTAATATAAGAGCAGGCAGACACGTGCGCGACGCTATCGCATTTCACGCCCTTCCGCTGGCCGGCATCGTCGCGATGTCCGCTGCGACCGCGCGCGCGTTTCCGCGGCATACGCACGATCAGTACGGCATCGGCGTCATCGATGCGGGCGGTCACGCCTCATGGAGCGGGCGAGGGCAGGTCCAGGCGGGGCCGGGTACCTTCATCAGCGTGAATCCTGGCGAAGTGCACGACGGTCGCGCGATCGGCGGGCGACCGCGGGCATGGCGCATTCTCTATTTCGATCCCGAGGCGCTGGCCGAGGTGCACGAGGACATCATGGAAGGTGCACCCGATGCGTTCACGTTCACCGCGCCCGTGTTCGCGGACGGCGGCCTGCAGCGGTTGTTCGAAGACGCGTTCCACTACGCGACGTCGCCAGCGCAGCCCGACGCCACGATGCCCTGCGAGACTGCGGTTCTGCGACTCGTTGCACGACTTCGTTCGCACTCCACCGGGCGGCCGAAGGTCGAATCGCCGACTGCGTGCATCCGACGGGCGCGACACCGGATCGACAGCGATCCCGCGGCGCCGGTGTCATTGATCGAGCTTGCGCAGGAGTCCGGCCTGAGTCGCTATCAACTGATCCGCGCGTTCGCGCGCGAGCTTGAACTCACGCCGCACGCGTACATCCTGCAGCGACGCATCGCGCTCGCGCAGCGGCTCATTCGCGCAGGCTGCGATCTTGCCGAAGTTGCAGTGAGGGCCGGCTTCTACGATCAGAGTCATCTCACGCGTTGGTTCGTGCGGCAGTTCGGCGTGACGCCGAGCCGCTATTCCGTCGTTGCGCGCTGAGCCCGGCGTCGAAACGCGGCGACCTTCGCGCGATTGCCGCAGGCGGTGGCGCTGCAGAACACCCGCCGATGCGCTTTGGTTCGATCCAGAAATTGCAGCGTGCACTCCGCGCCGGCGCACGCCTTCACCAGCGACGGATCCTCCTGTGTCACGAGTCGCGCGATCTCCAGGGCGATCGGCGCAATCAGCTCGCGAGCATCCTCGAAGTGTGGCCGCTCGATCAGCTCGAGCCGGCGTTTGTTCGCAACGAGCTCCCGACCGCGGCTTTCGCGCGCGAGCAGCTTGTTCAACGCCGCGATCTCATCGCCGTAGTCCCTGGCTGGATTCGCGCGCCAGGCCTCGATCCACGTTCGAGCCCACTCGCGCACCGTTCGCGCTTCCTCGGCGGCCGCATCGAGTGACTTGCGCGTGAAACGCCGGGCGAGGCGCGCGGCTTCATCCTTATCGACCAGGCCGGCGCCCATCATCCAGTCGAGCAACGCGCGTCCGTCGCCGATCGTCTCGACCAGCACGCCGCCGGGCGCATAGGCGGTGTTGAGGAAATCGATTGCCGGGTGGCCGGCAACGAACCAGGAAGGGGAGGGAGTGTCGGTCATGCGTGGTCGCTATTGTAACCATTTAAAAGTGAATTTACAGGTGACAGTCACGTAACCTATAAAGTCACCGGTGATGGGTTACAGTCGATAAGGAGTCCACCATGAATTTCTCCAGGTTCGCTGCCGCCGCGCTGCTGATGCTCGGCTCGGTGATTACGCACGCTGCCCCCGTCGTGCACTACCGGACAGCCAGCATCGAGGGCGTGAACGTGTTCTACCGGGAAGCCGGTCCGGCCGATGCACCCGCCATCGTGCTGCTGCACGGTTTCCCTGCCTCATCCAATATGTATCGCAACCTGATTCCCGCGCTCGCCGACCGCTATCGGGTCATCGCGCCGGACTACCCCGGCTTCGGTCACAGCGATATGCCGGACCGCGCACAGTTTCGTTACAGCTTCGCTCACTTCGCGGACATCACTGATACGCTGCTGACACGTCTCGGGGTCACGCGCTACGCGCTGTATGTCATGGACTACGGCGCGCCCGTCGGCTATCGCGTCGCGCTCAAGCATCCCGAGCGCGTCACCGCACTCGTGGTTCAGAACGGCAACGCGTACGAAGAGGGGCTCAGGGAATTCTGGAAACCGATCAAAGCGTACTGGGCCAGCGGTCAGCAGGCACAGCGCGACGTCTTGCGTGCAGGCACTACGCTCGCAGCCACGCGCTCGCAGTATCTCGATGGCGTCGCGGATCGCTCGCGTGTCGATCCGAGCGCCTGGCTCCAGGACCAGGCGCTGCTCGATCGTCCCGGCAACGTCGAGATCCAGCTCGATCTCTTCTACGACTACCGCACGAATCTCGAGCTTTATGCGCAGTTCCAGCAGTTCTTCCGCGACCGGCAGCCGCCGACGCTGATCGTGTGGGGCAAGAACGATGTGATCTTCCCGGCAGAGGGCGCGCGCGCCTACCTGAAAGATCTGCCGCGCGCCGAGTTGCACTTGCTCGACACCGGGCACTTCGCGCTGGAAGACCAGGGAGCGGAGATCGCGCGGCTGATGCGCGACTTCCTCAGTCGCACTTTTGTCCAAGACGCGAAGTCCTCGCGCGCTGCATCCTCACCGCATGCGCAAAATTCGCCGGTGCAGTGAGCAGGATCTTGCGACGATGCTCGCGATCATCAACGATGCCGCGGTGGCCTACCGCGGCGTCATCCCCGCCGATCGCTGGCACGAGCCCTACATGCCCGAGTCGGAACTGCGCGAGGAGATCGCGGCCGGCGTCCAGTTCTGGGGGCTCGACACGGACGAGGGCCTGATCGGCATCATGGGTGTGCAGCCCGTGCGCGACGTCGAGCTGATTCGTCATGCTTACGTCCGGCCTGACAAACAGCGCTACGGAGTCGGCGCGGAGCTGCTCGAGCATCTGCGTCGACACAGCACCCGGCGCATGCTGGTCGGGACCTGGGCGGCCGCGACCTGGGCGATCAGCTTCTATCAGCGTCACGGCTTCGAGCTGGTCGCGCCGGCTCGGGCGGCGGCATTGCTCAGAGAGTATTGGACGATTCCGCAGCGGCAGATCGAGACGTCCGTGGTTCTGATCAATCGTTAACGAGCTGCAACGAGCCTGCTAACGCGGCGCTAACACGTAATCTTGACAGTTGCGACGACTGACCCGTGTACCATGCACGCCGCTCTGAGGTAACGATTTCGAGGTCAGTATGGGCGTCAGCCGGATCGGGACGATGGCAGCGTGCGCAGCGATGCTCGGGGCTTTGCTCACCGGTTGTGGACCGAAGCAGGAGACGATGGCCGCGGCGCAGTCGAACCCGCCGCCCGCGCCTGCGCCTGCACCTTCGCCGCTGAAGCCGATCGCCGGCGTCCAGGACGTCATGGCCAGCATGATCGATCCGGCCGCTGACTTCCTGTGGGAATCCGTCAGCACCACCGTCACGAAGGGGAAGGCGGTCGAGAAGCAGCCGCGAACGAACGAGGAGTGGGCCGAGGTTCGGCGCCAGGCGATCATTCTCACGGAAGGCGCGAATCTGCTGATGATGGACGGCCGCCACGTCGTGAAGGAAGGCGCGAAGCTCGAAGATCACGGCACGGAGGGCAACCTGACCGCCGAGGAATCGGAGCAGGCCATCGGCAAGAACCGCGCGTCGTTCATCGCGTTCTCGCAGGCCCTGCGCGACGTCGGCGTGTCGATGCTCGCCGCCGCGGATGCAAAGAATCCTCAAGGCCTCATCGATGCGGGCGATACGATGGACCAGGTGTGCGAAGGCTGCCACCTGCAGTTCTGGTACCCCGGTCAGAAGATTCCGCTGTTCCCCGACCAGGCGCCGGAAGAGGATGCCAAGCAGTAATTGCCGCGGATCTTTGAGGTGAGTCGCGGCGTATAGTTCGCTCCGAATAACAAGATCCTGGAGCGATCCCCATGCGCGTTTCGAACCAAGCAGCTGCTGCGGCGCTGCTCGTACCCCTGTTTGCAATCTCGCCGGCACACGCCGATTGGAGCGGTAAGGGCGAGGCTGGTCTCGTCATCGCGACTGGCAACACCGAGACCAAGAGCGCGAACGCGAAGCTGCTGCTCGCCAACGAGGTCGACAACTGGAAGCACCAATTCGGCGGTGCGGCGCTGTACGCCTCTTCGGATCCTGACGGCACGACGGCGAATCGCTGGGAGCTGTTCGAGCAGAGCGATTACAACTTCAGCACGCGCAGCTTCTGGTTCGGCGCCGCTCGCTACGAGCACGACGAGTTCAGCGGCTTCGAGTACCAGGCCGTGCTCTCGACCGGCATCGGCCGCAAGTTCATCGACACCGGCCTCACCCAGTTCGTCGGCACGGCGGGCGTCGGCTACAAGAAATTCGAGACTCGCGACGCGTTCGACGATACCGGCGTATTGATCGAGCCCGGTACGACCGAGGACGAAATTGTCTTCCGCGGCACGCTCGACTACGACCACAAGCTCACGGCCACGTCTTCGCTGATCGACAAGTTGGTGGTGGAAGCCGGCTCGGACAATACGTTCGTCCAGAACGACATCGCGCTGCAGGTGAAGATGACCGACGTACTGGCGCTCGCAGTCGGCTATTCAGTCCGGCACAACACCGATCCGCCGGAGGGGTTCGAGAAGACCGACACGCTGACGACGATCAACCTGGTCTACGAGCTCAAATAGATCACTTCAGCCCGTTGACGATCGCGTCGAGCAGGGCGTCGCCGGAATCCTGGCTCAGCTCCCAGAACATCATGCCGCCGAGTCGGTGCTTGCGGACGTACTCGGCCTTGCTTGCAAGCGACTGAGGATCGTCATAAGTGATGAACGCGCGCGTCTGCGCGTTCCACAAGAACGGCGCCTGCGCGTGCTCGTCCCATTCGCGCACGAAGCCGTTGCGCCCGATGAACTTCTCCACCAGCTCCGCGTATGGATGTGCGGCCTCGAAGCGCTCGTAGGGCTGATTGACGCCGTCGTGCTCCGGCTTCACGCCCGCAAAGCCGCGGCCATAGAACGCAACACCGAGCACCAGCTTGTCTGGCGGAATGCCTGCGCCGAGATGCTGCTTGATCGATGCGTCCGCGTTCCTGTCGTTCGGTGCGGCGTAGGGCGCAGCGTAAAGACCCGCGTGATGACCGGTGGTCGGCGTGAGCGCGTTGAAGAAGTCGTAGGTCATCACGTTGATGAAGTCGAGATAGCCGTGCAGCTTGTCCATCTCCGTGAAGTCGAAGTACTCGCGATCGGCCGACGCGATGCTCAGCAGATAGCGCTTGCCCAACTGCGCGCGCAGCGTCTGCAGCAGCGCGGTGAAGTTCTGCTTGTCCTCGGGACGGGACTTGATGCCTGAGACGCTCTGGCCCGGGTATTCCCAATCGATGTCGACGCCGTCGAGCGAGTGCTCGCGAAGCAGCGCCACGACGCTTGCGGCAAACACGTTGCGCGATTCGGCGGAGAGTGCCGCGTCCGAGAATCCTTCCGCTTCCCAGCCGCCGATCGAGACGAGCACCTTGAGCCGCGGATTCTTCGCCTTCAGCGATCGCAGGTAAGCGAGATTGGCGGCGACGCCGGGATGGCGCAGCACGGCTTTGCCGCCCTCGATCTGGCCGAAGGCGAAATTGATGTGGGTGAGCTTCGTGGGGTCGATCGGCGGCGGCGCGGCTTCCCAGCCGATGACGTAGGCCACGACCCGCAGGTCACCCGCGGAGGCGGGGACGGCCGCGAGCAGCGACACTGCAAGCAACGTTGCGGAACGGAGCATGGGAAACTGCGACACCGATGCGGCCCTGTAACCGCCGAAATGCTATCGTATTCGCCCGCCAAGATTCGATCAGCAAATCGAACGACTCACAGGGAGACATTCACGATGTCGATACAACCTTCTCAACCTCAGTCGATCGGCGGTGTGCTGGATACCACGTTCCAGCTCTACAAGGCCTCAGTGGTGAAGATGATCCCGTTGATGCTGCTGACGATAGTCGCGGTCAGCCCGGTCTATATCTACTACGCCTACCTCTACACGCAGATTCAGGGGACAGCGAACCCGACGATGGCGCTTGCCGCAATGGGTCCGACTCCGGGTTACTGGCTGGCAATGGGCATCACCTGGCTCGCGAGTCAGCTCATGGTCGCGGCTTCAGCCGTCAAGATGAATGCAATCGGCGCAGGTAGCGATGCGAGCGTAGCTCAGTCTTTGCAGGCGGCATTGCCGCGTCTGTTGCCGTTGCTGATAGCGTCGCTGCTGTACCCCATCATCGTCGTGCTGAGTTTCTTTCTGCTGGTAGTTCCCTGCATCATCCTCAGCATCAGTCTGCTGCTGTTCGTCGCCACCTGTGTGTTCGACGGCAAAGGACCGATCGGTTGCCTGACTGCAAGTCATCGGCTCGTCTGGGGCAACTGGTGGCGCACGGCAGCGATCCTGACTGTGGGTTTCATCCTGCTCATCGTTCTCTACCTCGTCGTGACGCTGGTAGTCGGCGTCCTCATGCCGATTGCCGCGCTGGGCGCCGGACCCGAGAACGCCCTCGTCTTCGGCGTGGCCGTCGTGGTTGTCGTCAGCCTGCTGGTGTATGTGATCGTGACACCGTTCTACTACGCGCTGATGTTGACGATCTACTGGGACCTCAAATTGCGCAAAGACGGCGGTGATCTCGCGGCTCGCGTCGGTGCGCTCAATCCCGCGTAGTTCGTGCGCTCCATCGCTCTTCTCGTCCTGCTGGCAGCAGCGCCGGCCGCCTGGTCTCAGGCGGCTGGTCACGATCAGGAGCGCTCCGCGCCGCTCGACGTCATCGGCGATTGCAGCGATTCCGCTGACGAGGAAGCGGTCGGACTGACGGCGCTCGAGGAGGAGTGCCCGGGTCTTACGCGAGCGCTGGAGCAGTCCGGCTACCTGCCGCTGTTGTCGACTTCGTTGCGCGACGAGCTCGACGTCTACGATCTCTCCGATGTGCTGACGGTCGACGACTGGTACGCGGAGGACTCCAGCGCGCCCAACCCGGACGTCGCCGCCCTCGGCCCGATTCTCGATTCGCTGCGCGCGCAGCAACCGGAGCGTCCGCTGACCTGGTTCGAGCGCTTCAAGCGCTGGCTGCGCTCGATCGCCGAGCGGCAGGAGCGCGACTCCGACAATTGGCTGTCGCGCTGGCTCGACAAGACGAGAGTTACCGAGGCCGTCGCAACCACCCTCCTGTTCATCGCGCTCGGCCTGATCCTGGCCGTGACCGTTCTCGTCATCGTCAACGAGCTGCGTGCGGCGGGCGTGTTCCGCAAGCGTCTCGCGATCGAGGACGAGAGCACCGCGTCGGGCATGACAACGCCAGCGGACGATGCAACTGTCGACCTCGACACACTCCCGGCAGATCGCAAGGTATCTATGCTGTTGCGCATGCTGGTGAAGACACTCGTGCAGAGCGGCCGGCTGCGCACCGAGCGCAGCCTCACGCATCGCGAGCTGTGCGCCCGGGCCAACTTCGACGATGCTGGACAGCGCGAATCCTTTCAGCGCGTCGCGGCGCTCGCGGAGCGCACCGTTTACGGAAGCAGCGAAGTGGCGGCGTCGGAAGTCGAGCCGATCGTTACGGCAGCGCGCAAGCTCGACGCGCAACTGCGCGGAGCGCCAGCGTGAAGGATCGACTGGTCACACTCGCCCTGGCGGTCGGTGCCCTCGCAGCCTTCTACGTGCTGTTCATGCCGAAGCCCGATCTGCCGCAGGAGCGCGTGACGCGACCGCTCAGCACCGAAGCCGGACCGAACGGCTATCTCGGCATGCAGCGCTGGCTCGCCGGTGCAAAGATCCCGGTGATCTCGCTGCGCGACCGCTACGGCACGCTGGCGACGATCACTGCCACCGCGAAGACCGGCAATCTGCTGATCACCACCGCGCCTCACATTTATCCGTTGCGAGATTCCGAAGCGCAGCCGCTGCAGGACTGGATCACGGCTGGCAACACGCTGCTCGTGCTCGCGGGCTTGTCGGATACGCCGGAGTGGTCGATGGGCGTCGGCACGGACCCGCAGTTCATGGATCACCTGCAGTCCATGACCGGGCTGACGTTCAAGATGATTCCGCCGCCTGCGCCCAAAGAGGGCGAGAAGGTCCAGGAGCAGACGGCGCGCGATGCGCTGCTTGCGGTTACGCGGCTGGCCGAGCCGATGCGCTACGAGTCCGCGCCGGACGGCGAGCATCCGCTGCTCGACGGCGTGCACGCGATCCGTGCGGTCTCCGAATTCCCCACCGCTCAGTGGCAGGCTTCTTCGGAGCGTGCCGTCGTGCTGGAGCTGGCGAGCGATCACGCTTCGGGCGTGCCGGCGCTGTGGCTGACGCCGTATGGCGATGGCCAGGTCATCGTCAGTGCGTACGGCAGCCTCTTCACCAACAAGGTGCTGGGCGATCTCGACAACGCCCGCCTGCTCGGCAACATCGTGCACTGGTCCCTGGGCGAGAAGGGTCACGTCATCATCGATGACGCGCATCAAGGTCTGGTGGCTTTCTACGATCCCGACAAGTTTTTCGGCGATGCGCGGTTGCATCGCGCGCTGCTGTGGCTGTTGGCACTATGGCTGGTGTTCGTGCTCGGACCACGCCGACTGCGCGGCGCGAGCGACAGCTGGAATCCGCTCGATGTGACCAGCTTCGTGCGCGCAACCGGTGGCTTCATGGCGCGGGTCCTGCGGCCAGCGGCGGCGGCTCGACAGCTGTTCGCGAACTTCTTCAACGAGATTCGCAGCCGCCTCGGCATGACGACCGATGGCGCGCCGCTGTGGGACTGGCTCGCCGCGCGCTCAGTGATTCCGGCAGCAGAATTGAACCGGATGCAGGAGCTGCATCGGCACGTCGTCGAGCGGCGGCACGTCGATCTCGTGGAGCTGCACAACCTGATTGCACGGGTTCGCGCGCAGTTGAATTGAGAACTGAATCAGCCATCGCGACGGAGACTCTCGCACGATGAACGCACTGGAATCGTTCGAACGTAAATTACAGCAGGACCTGGGAACCGTCGTGATCGGCATGGAGCCGGTCGTTCGCGCGCTGGCCATCGCAGTCGTGGCGCGCGGTCATGTGCTGCTGCAAGGCGCTCCTGGTCTTGGCAAGACGTTGCTGAGCAAGTCGCTCGCCGGAGCGCTTGGCGGCGTGTTCAAGCGTGTGCAGGGCACGGCCGACCTGATGCCGTCAGATATCACCGGCGTTCACGTGTTCGACACCGAGGGGCGCAGTTTCGTGTTTCGCCAGGGGCCGGTCTTCGCTGACGTCCTGCTGGTCGACGAGATCAATCGCACCGGTCCGAAGACCCAGTCCGCGCTGCTCGAAGCGATGGAAGAGCGTCAGGTGACGATCGATCGCCAGAACTATCGCCTGCCCGACAAATTTCTGGTCATCGCGACCCAGAACCCGCGCGAGTTCGAAGGCACCTATCCGTTGCCGGAGTCGCAGCTCGACCGCTTCATGCTGCGCATCGATCTTGCCTATCCCGCGCGCGAGCACGAGCTGGCGATCCTCGCGAAGTATGGCAACGCGGACGCGCACGCGGCTCAACACGAGCCGGAGGTTGCGAGCACTGCGTTGGCCGCAGCCCAGGCCGCGGTCGAGAGCGTGCACGTTGCGCCGGAGCTGAGCGCTTACGTCGTCGATATCGCGGCAGCATCGCGCCAGCACGCGCATGTCGGTCTGGGATTGTCAACGCGCGGTGCGCTCGCATTGCTGCGTGCTGCGCGCATCGACGCCGGCATGCGCGGCGCCGAGTTCGTGACGCCCGACGACGTCAAGGCAGTTGCGCCGCTCGTGATTCCGCATCGGCTCGTGCTCGCACCGGAAGCTGTGCTCGAGGGAGTTGCGGCGCGGACAATCACGCAACAGCTGCTCGACCAAACGCCGGTACCCCGCTAGTCGAAGTCATGAGTCTGCGCCAGAACGCCCTCGCACTCGCGGTCACCACCGTGCTGATGGCCATCATCGGCGATTGGAGCGGCGATCCGGATCTCGCGCGCTGGTGGTACCTGCCGCTCGCGCTGTTGCTGCTCGGGCTTGCCTATGAAGGCTGGATCATGTTGCGGACCGGGCTCGGCGTGGCGATCACGTCTGCGAAGCCGCGCGCGATTCTCGGTCGACCTGCGGCGCTGGAGATGACGTTCACGCATCGACTCAGGCGTCTGCTGACGCTGCAGATTGCGGCGGATTCGCCACCCAGCGTCGAGATGGATGGAGCAGTCAAAACGCTCGTGGTGCCGCCCGCAGGCGCGAGCCTGCCATTCACTGCGACGCCGCGACGGCTGGGTCAGCAGACCTGGCCGCCCCTGCGCGCGCGCGTAGCCGGGCCGCTTGGACTTGCGTGGTGGACGCGGCCGCTACCTGCGCAATTTACCTTGAGCGTCGCGCCCGATCTGTTACGCGACGATGCTGAGCGGGCTGGCGGGACAGCAAGCGGCGCACGCGCACGGTCGCTGCTCGGCGCTGGCGGCGAGGTCCTGCAGCTGCGCGAGTACCGACCCGGCGATCCGCAGCACGTCATCGATTGGAAGGCTACGGCGCGCAGCAACCGGCTCGTCAGTCGCGACTTCTCGGAGGATCAACACCTCGAGATCATCCTCGCGATCGATGCGGGCCGCGCCAGCTCGCTGCGTGCCGGCGATCTCGATCGTTTCGGTCACTTCGCGAACATCGCAGCACGCTTTGCCGAGCACGCAGTTGCGCACGACGATCAGGTCGGGCTGGTGATCTTTGCGGATCGGCCGCTCGCGTCGATCGCGCCAGGTCGAGGTGTCGGTACGGTGGCGCGGATTCGGGCGATGCTGTCGGCTGTGCAGCCGGCCACTGCCGAATCGAATCCGCTGAATGCGGTGCTGCGGATTCGGCAGCTCGTGCGTCATCGCAGTCTGGTCGTGATGCTCACGGATCTCGACGATGCATCGGTCGCGGGCCAGCTTGCGTCCGCGGCCCGTCTGCTGTTGCCGAAGCACTTGCCGCTGGTCGCCGGGCTCGCGAGCCCGGAAGCGCAAACGCTGGCGCGCAACGAAGCGCAGGGTTGGCTCGCGCCGTACGAGGCTCTGGCCGCGCAGGAGTATTGCGCTCGTCTCGCTAGAAATGCCGCCGCGCTGCGTGCAATGGGAGCGCCGACTCTGCTGGCCCTCCCGAATCAAATGGAACGCGCTGTTTTCGACGCCTACTCGGAATTCAGAGTCCGCCGGCGGGTGTGAGCTGCCGCTGCTTGCCGCCGCCGAACAGTCTCCCGCTCAACGCGCCCACCATCACGATCCACCACCCGAAGCCGATCACGACTCGATTGATCATCGGATAGTCCGGATCCGGCGAGATGTAACCCTCGATGAATCCGCACACGACCAGCAGCAGCGCGCACAGCAACAGCACCTTGCTGGTCTTCGCCGCCGCCTGCCGGAACGATTCGCGCCGCGTCGCGTGCGTGGGTCGAATCAGCGATTCGCCCAGCATCATGCCCGCCGCGCCGGCGATACAGATCACCGAGAGCTCGACCATGCCGTGCGCGAGCACGAACTTCAGCAGCTCGCCTGCCATGCCGTACTGGTGCGTGAAGGCGAAGATGGCGCCGAGCATGAGGCCGTTCGTCGCGATGATGTAGAACGTGCCCAGCCCGAAGAACACGCCGAGGACGAAGGCGACGATGCTGACGGTGATGTTGTTCGCGAGAATACCCACGGAGATCACCGAAGACGGCGCGATGTTCACGATGTCCTCGGTCCAGAGCCTGCCGCCTTCGACGCCCTCGATCATCTGCTCGCTAGCGACCAGCCCGATCAGCTCGGGATAGGTGGCGATGAGCCAGTAGCCCGCGCCGGCAGTCAGGACGAACAGCAGCGCTACGAGCTGGATCGAGCCGCGCAACTCGCGCACGACCTGCGGAATCTCGTCCTGAAACAGCGAGCGCAGACGCTCGCGCCAGTTGTGCGGCTTGCGATAGATCACTGCGTGCAGCCGCGCATAACTCTGGGCCAGTGCGCGGGTCATGCGGCTGGCCGGCAGCGTGCGACGGACGATCGAAAGATCGCGGCCGAGCGCGCGGTACAGCTCGATGGCGCGCAGGGTCTCCGTGACCGTGTGGTCGCGCTTGCGCTCGAGTCCGTCGAGGATCGAGCCGAGGTCGCTCCACGCCGCGATACGTGAGGTGGCCCAGGCCTGCAGGCCGCCGTTGTCGCTCATGGATTCGACAGCTTGGCTATCAAGCGCTCGCGCAGATCGACCGCGCTGAGCCGTGCGAGATCATCGGCAGCAATCTGTGGCTCCACACGCGCGAGCAACGTGCGCGCGATCGTGCCGCGATTGTGTTCGTCGAGCGCCGGCCAGCGGTCCAGTAACTCCTGAATCAGGTCTGCCGCCTGCGGCGTCAGTCCGCTTTTCGCCGCTGCAGTGCTCGCGAACGAGCTCGGGCTGCTGTCGTGATCCATCACGAGCAGCGTGCCTGCAGCGATGTCGCCGACGCGCACGTGATGGTCGGTGAGAACGACCGTTATCAAACCGACGAGATAGCAGAACGGCAGGCTGTCGAGGATGCGAAAGATGTTCCGCAGCAGCAGCGGGCCGGCACCGGGAATATCGCCTTCGCGTGTGACCAGGCGCACACCGGCGATCCGCTTGCCCGGCGTGCGACCGCGCATCGCGATTTCCAGCACCGGGTGATAGAAGAAGTAAATGATCAGCGTGGGCAGCCAGACCCAGAGCGTGTAGCCCGACCCGGGGTTGTCCGTCATGCGCAGGCCGCCGAAATACATGAGATGGCCGACCAGCAGCCACGAGAGAGCCAGCAGCAGCCGGATGTGCCAATCGATCACGAAGGCATAGCTGCGGCTCCCCGGACCGGCGATGGTCAACTCGACGTCGACCCCCGTGACGGTCTGCAGCGTGATTTGCGGTGAGCTCATGCGGCAGCGATATTAGCAGCCGCTGCAACCTTTTCAGCGGGCCTGACGTCGCAGTTTGTCATGAAGACTTTCCTCCTTGCCGGCGCGGCTGCGGCCGCCCTGGTTGCTCATGGGGTGTCGGCGGCAGAGCCGGCTCAGTCCTTGCAAGTTACCGTCGTGCCCGCGCGGCCGTTGCTGGAGCGAACGCTGTACGGGCAGGCAATGAACTGCGACTTTCGCATTGCCAATCGCGGCAGCGAGGCTCTCGAGCTGCGCGTCGTGAACCTCGCGGTTCGTGACAAGAGCGGTGCGCTGATCGCCAAGCTCGAGCTGAACGACAACGGCATCGCGCCCGGCATCGAGATCGTGCCGAATCGCAAGATCGAGGCGGGCAGCGGCATCACGCTGTTCAATCCGTTCCATACGCTGGCCGCACAGTGGCCGGCAGCATCGCTCGACTACACGTTCCGCTTCGGCGGCGGCAAGGGCGGCGACGTCGTGCAGCAGGTGCAGGTCGAACCGCAGCCTTATGTGACGCGCACGAAGTTGCGGCTGCCGCTCGATGGCCGCTTGCTCATCTGGGACGGACACGACTTCTATTCGCATCATCGCCGGTTCAACTTCGATCATCCGGTCGCGATCGAGATCGGCTTCAAGACAAATGCGGCTCGCTACTCGTACGACTTCACGGTGGTGGATGCCGCAGGCAACCGTTATCGCGGCACCGGCGACAAGCACGAGGATCACTTCGCGTATGCCAAGCCCGTGCTGGCGCCCGGCGACGGCACGATCGTGAAGGTCCAGGACGGCGTCAGCGAAGAGGGTTCCGGCGAGGTGAGCATCGCGGAAGTGAAGAAGAACGGCATGGTGATCTTCGGCAACTACATCGTCATCGATCACGGCAACGGCGAGTTCAGTCATCTCGGCCATCTCAAGCCCGGCAGTGCGAAGGTCGCGGTCGGCGACAAAGTGCGCGCCGGCCAGGCGATCGCGCAGGTCGGCACTTCGGGCTCGTCGTTGTTCCCGCATCTGCATTACGAGCTGGCCGCGAGCGCCGGAACGGAAGGCGAGGGTCTGCCGTCGCAGTTCGTGACGTTCGATCGGATACTCGGCAGCACGCGCGCTCGCGCCGACGGCACGAGTCCCGATTCGGGCGACATCGTCGAAGCCAGATGAGGTGTAGGATGTGCGGGTGTCCGCGCCTCCTACTTTCAGACTAGCGATTCCTGCCGAGCAGCGCGCGCTCGAAGAGCTGCAGCGTCGAGCTTCTTTGATGTGGGAAGAGGATCGCGAGTCGCTGCTGGCGAATCCGGATGCCATCGAGCTGCCGCTCGAACAAATCACCGAAGGTCGCACGGTCGTCGCGGAGCGCGATGGCGAGCTGCTGGGTTTCTCGGTCGTGTTGCGCCGAGATGATGGCGACGCGGAGCTCGATGGCCTGTTCGTCGAACCGACACAATGGCGGCAAGGCATCGGCCGCATGCTGGTCGAACAGGCCGAGCACATCGCAGCGCGTGACGGTTCGGCCAACCTCTGGGTGATAGCCAACACGCGAGCGCTCGATTTCTACGACTCGTGTGGTTTCGTCACGGTCGGCGAAGTGCAGACGCGCTTTCGACCGGCGCCTCGGATGCGCAAGGCGATCAATGTCGCGCGCTGACACCGACGTACGCGTGGCCTTGATCGGCTACGGTCTTGGCGGCGCCGCGTTTCACGCACCGCTGATCGCGTGCACGCCGGGAATGCGACTCGCGACCATCGTCACTGGCAATCCAGAGCGCCGCGCCCAAGCGGTACGCGAGCATCCACGAGCGAACGTTGTCGACTCCGTGCAGGCCATTTGGGATCGCGCGAGCGACCATGACGTCGTCGTGGTCACGACCAGCAACGACGCGCATGTCTCGCTGGCAATGGCAGCGCTTGCGGCGGGATTGCCCGTCGTCGTCGACAAACCTTTCGCGGCGCGAGCAGCGGAGGGACGTGCACTGATCGACGAGGCTCGTCGACGCAAGCTGATGCTGACCGTCTATCACAACCGGCGCTGGGACAGCGAAATGCTCACCGTCAAACGTCTGCTCGCCGAGCATGCGTTTGGTGAAGTGCTGCGCTTCGAGTCGCGACTCGAGCGCTGGCGGCCGCAGCTCAAAGGCGGCTGGCGCGAGCAAGCCACACCAGGGCTGGCGGGCGGACTTCTCTACGATCTCGGCTCGCATCTGATCGATCAGGCGCTGCACTTGTTCGGGCCCGTCACCGATGTGTACGCCGAGCTCGATCGACGCCGGTCAGGCATCGCAGTCGACGATGACGTTTTCCTGGCACTCACTCATGCGTCGGGCGTGCGTTCGCATCTCACCGCGACGCTGCTCAGTGCACAGCCGATCGCGCGCATGCGCGTGTTGGGGTCGCGCGCCGCCTACGTGAAAGTGCACGGAGATGTGCAAGAGGCAGCGCTGCGTTCGGGCGGGCGGCCCGACAAGCCTGGCTGGGGCGAGGAGCCGCGCGAGGATTGGGGATTGTTGGGCGTGGGCGATGCCGCGGTGCCGGTGCGTAGCGAGCCTGGCGCGTATCAGCAGTTCTATGCGGGAGTCGTCGCTGCACTGAGAAACGGCGCGCCGCCGCCGGTCGATCCGGCAGATGCAGTGGCAGGATTGGAGATCATCGAAGCATGTCTTACCTCGCAGCAGAAAACCGTTACGACGACGCTCCGTTCCGCACGGTAGGGCGCAGCGGCCTGAAGCTGCCGACGATCTCGCTCGGCTTGTGGCACAACTTCGGGGCCGACACGCCGCTCGATCGCCAGCGCGCGATCCTGCGCACCGCCTTCGATCTCGGGGTCACGCATTTCGATCTCGCCAACAACTACGGCACGCCGTATGGCAGCGCCGAGAGCAACTTCGGTCGCATCTTCCGCGAGGATTTCCGGCCGTATCGCGACGAGCTGATCATCTCCACCAAAGCAGGCTGGGACATGTGGCCGGGTCCGTACGGGCAAGGCGGCGGTGGGCGCAAGTACGTGCTCGCGAGCCTCGACCAGAGCTTGCGACGCATGGGGCTCGAGTACGTCGACATCTTCTATTCGCACCGCTTCGATCCCGACACGCCGCTGGAGGAGACCGCGGGCGCACTTGCGACCGCGGTTCAACAGGGCAAGGCGCTCTACGTCGGCATCTCCGAGTACTCGCCGGAGAAGACGCTCGAGTTCGCGGCTGCGCTACAGGCGTGGAACGTGCCGCTGCTCATCCATCAGCCGTCTTACAACATCTTCCATCGCCGGATCGAGAACGGCCTGTTTGCCGCCTGCGAGCGGGTCGGGGCGGGCATGATCGCGTTCTGGGCGCTCGCGCAAGGTGTGCTGTCGAATCGTTATCTCGATGGCATTCCCGACGGCTCGCGCGCCGCGCGGGGCACGCAGTTGCTGGCGCGGGATCACATTACGCCGGATGTCATGCGCAAGGTCCGTGCGTTGAACGAGCTGGCGCGCGCCCGTGGCCAGACGCTCGCGCAACTTGCTATTGCTTGGGTATTGCGCAATCCGCGCATGACCTCAGCGCTCGTCGGCGCCAGCAGCGTCGAACAGTTGCGTGAGAATCTGGATTCCTTGCGGCAGCTGGCGTTCAGTGCCGAAGAACTGGCCGCCATCGAGCGGATCGCCGGCACGGATTGACACTGCGCGTGCAGACGCGCCTCATAGACGTCGTCAGAACACTCCCATTTAGACGATTCGAACCGGAGGTCGCATGGCCATCTCGATCCATCCTGCCGTCGACGGCGGCGTGAAGAAAGGATCCGCGTCGTTCTCGGGCGGAACGCTGAAATGCAAATGTACGCAGGGGCCTGTTACCGTGAGCCTCGGCGGCCAGACAGCGCACAACCACGTGTGCGGCTGCACCAAGTGCTGGAAGCCGTCGGGCGCAGTCTTTTCAATGGTCGCGGTCATCCCGCGCGACAAGGTCAAGGTCACGGCGGGACAGGAAAAGCTGAAGATCGTCGACAACAACGCGGCGATTCAGCGCTATGCCTGCACCGGCTGCGGCGTGCACATGTACGGCCGCATCGAGAACAAAGGTCACCCGTTCTACGGGCTCGACTTCGTGCATACAGAACTGTCGCCGGATGCCGGCTGGTCGGCACCCGAGTTCGCGGCGTTCGTCTCCAGCATCATCGAGTCGGGATTCGATCCCGCGAAGATGGGACAGGTGCGCGCGCGACTGAAGGAACTCGGACTCGAGCCCTACGATTGTCTATCGCCGCCGTTGATGGACGCGATCTCGACGCACGTCGCCAAGTCCAAGGGCGCGCTCAAGGCCTGATGCCACCAAAGAGGAATCCGGATGCTCACCAGGAAAGACAGTTGGCGCTGCTTCGATGGAACACTGTCGGTCTTCGAGCATCCCTCGCAGGCGTGCAATTGCGACATGCGCTTCGCGGTGTTCGCACCACCACAGGCGCAGTCGCGCCGCGTTCCGGTGCTCTGGTACCTGTCCGGGTTGACCTGCACGTGGGAGAACGTGATGACGAAAGCGGGGCTGCAGCGTACGGCTGCGGCCCTCGGGCTCATGGTGATCGCGCCCGACACTTCGCCGCGCGGTGATGATGTGCCGGACGATGCCGCTTACGACCTGGGCAAAGGCGCGGGCTTCTATCTCACGGCGACGCAGGAGCCGTGGAAGAAGCATTACCGCATGGATCAGTACGTCACTGACGAGTTGCAGCGGCTGGTCGCGGAAAACTTCTCTGCGGCCGATCTGACGCGCCAGGGCATTACTGGTCACTCGATGGGCGGACACGGCGCGCTGACGCTGCACCTGAAACATCCGCAGCGTTATCGCTCCGTGTCTGCGTTCTCACCGATCGTCGCACCGTCGCAGGTGCCGTGGGGCCAGAAGGCGTTCACCGCCTATCTCGGCAGCGATCGCTCGACGTGGTCGCAGTACGATGCGACGGAGCTCGTAAAGAAGCAGCCGTCGAAGGCGCAGATCCTGATCGATCAGGGAGCGGCCGATCAGTTTCTGGAGCGCGAGTTGCAGCCGCAGCGGTTTGCCGAGGCTGCGCGCTCAGCAGGCCAGCAGGTGACAGTACGAATGCAGGAAGGGTACGACCACTCGTACTACTTCGTGTCGACGTTCGTGGACGATCACCTGCGCTGGCATGCTGAGCGATTGCAAGGCTGAAGCCTTGCCCACACTTGTGGGTCAGGCTTTAGCCTGACTCCTACGCTCGCGGTACCTTGTAGTAATCGAACGCACGATCCGCGTACGCGCGACCATCGTTGCGCGTCAGCTCTTCCAACGAATCCGCGGGCGCAGCCTTCAGCTGGTCCTTCGTCAGATTGATCACGTACGCGTTCTCGCCTTCGTCGTAATTGAGTGCCGCCCACGGCACGGGGTGAAATTTCTCGCCGATTCCCAGCACGCCGCCGAAGCTCATTACGCCGAACAGAATGCTGTTCGTTTGCTTGTCGAGCACTACGTCCTTGACCTCGCCGAGACGCTGGCCGGCGCTGTCCTTCACCGTCGTGCCGATAACCTTGGATGCGCGGATCGCGGACGTGTGTCCGGTGTTTGTCGTCATGATGTTTCTCCTGGTTGAGACCATGACAATGGGGTCGCGCCGCATACGGTTCCAAATTGCGACAGCGAGCAAATTTCCTCGACACGCGTGTCGGTCGTGTCACCACAGCGCAGCAGTTGACACCGTTCGGCGCGGCACGCCGTCCGTCTGACGCATTTGCATTGATCCTCCTGTGTCGCGCGCCTAGCGTCGCGGCATCCTGGAAGGAGGATTCCAACATGTTGCGAAAGGGGACAGCACTCCTGCTGCTGGCGGCGTGCGCCGTGCACGCTCAAGCCGAGAATCAGACCAACAATCAGGCCGACAATCCCGAAACCGTAGCCGAGCGTTCGCAAGCAACTGCTCGTGCCGTCCTCGATCAGGCAGTGGCCGCGATCGGCGGAGCCGAAGCGCTGCGCTCGATCGAGGTCGTGCGTCTGCGATTGGAAGGTGAGACCTGGCCGCGACTGCAGATGCCAACGGCCTCGCCGCCGTTCGAAGCCGGCACGCAGCAGGAAACGCTACTGCTGGATCTGAAGAACAATCGCCTGAAGCTCGAGCAGAAAGTCAGTGGCGCGGGGTTCGACGGCGACAACACCGTCGTGATCAAGTCGGGCGAAGGCGCGAACTACGACAATCGCGCGCACACGATCACACCGATTCCGGCCGCGCAGTCGAGCCAGCAGCAGTTCGTGCAGTACAACCGTCGCGTGCCGCAGTTGCTGCTGCGCCAGGCGCTCGATCGCGAAACGTCGTTGCGCTCGCTCGGCAAGGACACGTTCGAGGGCAAGCCGCACGACGTGTTCACGTTCGTCATGGCCGACACGCAGCAGGTCGCGGTGTACGTCGACTCCGCCACTCATCTGGTGTCGAAGTACGAGCTGCTCTTCGTCGATCCGTTCACCGGCACCGAGGCGTCGGAGATCATGTTTGGCAATTACACGCGCACTGGCAATTTCCAGGTGCCGACGACCTGGCGCACGCGTCAGGCGGGCGACATCGTGACGCGCCTGCAGCTCAAGGTCGAACTCAATCCGGCAATCACGGACCAGTCGTTCGACGTCGCGGCTGATGGCTACGCGCGCGTCGCGGCGTTGCCCGACACGCTCGACGAAAAGATCGAAAAGCTCGGCGACGGCCTGTTCGTGATCCAGAACGTCGCGGGTCAGAATCAGAACACGCTCGCGGTCGAGTTCGAGGACTATATCGTCGCGGTCGAAGCACCCGGTTCGAGCGCCGGCGCGGATGAAGTCATCAAGCGCATCAAGACCGCGATCCCCGGCAAGCCGATCCGCTACGTCGCGATGACACATCATCACGGCGATCACATCGGCGGCCTGCGCAGCTTCATCGCGGAAGGCGCGACGGTCATCACGACGCAGAGCAACCGACAAGTCGTCGAGATGATGGCCGCAGCTCCGCAGCTCGATCGCCTCGCGCAGAATCCGCGCAAGCCAGAGTTCCTGTTCATCGAGCGTGGCAAGCGAGTGCTGACGGATGGCGCGCGCACGCTGCAGCTCATCGACGTCGGGCCGAATCCGCACGCGCGCGAGATGGTGATCGCGTATCTGCCGAAAGAGCGCGTGCTGTTCCAGGGCGACTTGTTCTTCCTGCCGCCGAACGACGCGCCGACCGGACCGCCGCAGCCGACGACGATCAGCTTTGCGAAGAAGTTGCAGGAGCTGAAGCTCGGCGTCGACCGGATCGCGAGCGTGCACGGTCGCACGACTACGATCGACGAGCTGAATCGGGCGATGCAGAGCACCATTCCCAGCACCTGAAAAACTTCACTTCCGCTTCACCTCTCTTCACGCCGAAAGCCGACATGCAGCATCTGCTGTGTGTCGGCTTTTCCGCAGAATGGGTTCGCCGCCGCGTTGCCAGTTCCGCAACGGTGCACTGTTGCCGAATCAATGAACCAAAAGCGGGCAGCCGCGCGCTCAAAGGCGAATTCTTGTGAATTTTTGCGCACTGCACGGTGCGCGCCGGCGAAATCTCATTACACTCCGCAGCACTTGATCGCATCCGCCAGAGTTTGGCGCGCGCACACCACCCGGCCACGAGTGTGCGTCACGACGGAGACAGCGTTTTCTTCAGTTGAGATGGAGACGGAGATGAAGATGCGAAAGGCGACAGCCTTGGGACTGTTCGCGCTTGGCACGCTTGGCATGATGGAGACCGGTGCAGCAGCCGACTATCAGGCTCTGGCCTCACTGGAGCGAGCGGTGCCGGCGACCACCGACACCGAGATCGACGGCGTCAATTGGCGCTGCACCGGCGACAAATGCGTCGCCACCCCGGTCGGCGGCAAGTCGCCTGGCTCGGGCATGGCCGAGTGCAAAAAGATGGCTGCGGCGCTCGGTCGCGTGGCCAGCTTTTCCAGCCGCGGCAAAGAGCTCAGCAAGCGCGACCTGGACAGCTGCAATCGCAGCGCGCGCTGACCGCTGTACGGAATTGCCCATTCCTGATTAATCGTCATGTCACTCGTTCGTTTCCCCCGATTGGTTAGCGGCGTGCATTTCCCTAGAGTGCACGCCGGATCACTCTGAGGAGCAGAAACGCGATGACGAGCAAGTTTGCGATGTTGGTGTTTTCAGCGGTTTGCGGCCTGGGAATGGGCGCCGCGACCCCGGCCTTTGCCGCGGGTTCGGGGGCGTATCACGCAGAAGCCACTTTGGCCACGGCGGTGGCCTCCGCCACGGAGAAGGATGTCGGCGGCGTGAAGTGGACCTGCGAGGGCGACAAGTGCGTCGGCAAGGCCGACCGGTATTCCTCGCTGGACTCCTATATGAAGGAGTGCCGCAAGGTTTCCGCGGGTCTCGGCAAGCTGACGCGGTTCTACAGCCGCGGCCGCGAGATGACCGGCGGCGACCTCAAGAGCTGCAACAACGCGGCCGCTTCGTAAGTCGGCGGCGGCGGGCAGGGCATCCGTGGCCCACGCGGATGCCCTAGAATCCTGGGCATGTATCACGCCCCCCTCAAAGACCTCCAGTTCGTTCTCCATGACCTGATCGGCGATGCCGACCTGCAGGCCTGCCGGGAGCTCGGCGACTATTCGGCCGACCTCGCCGATAGCGTGCTGGCGGAGGCGGGCCGGTTCGCCGAGTCCGTGCTCGATCCCCTGTACCGCACCGGCGACCGCGACGGCGCGAAGTGGACGCCCCAGGGCGTGGTCACGCCGCCCGGCTACAAAGAGGCCTACTCCCAGTTCGTCGAGGGCGGCTGGCCATCGCTCGCACACACCCCCGAGTTCGGCGGGCAGGGCATGCCTCGCGTCCTCGCCGCAGCGGTCGAGGAGATCTGGACCTCCGCGAACTGTGCTTTCAAGTTATGTCCAATGCTCACGAACAGCGCGATCGATGCGCTGGAGCAGGTCGGCACGCCCGCCCAGCAGCAGACCTACCTGCCGAAGCTGATCAGCGGGGAGTGGACCGGCACCATGAATCTCACCGAGCCGCAGGCCGGCTCGGACCTCGCGCAGGTCCGCATGCGTGCGGTGCCCGAGGGCAGTCACTACCGGCTGTTCGGTCAGAAGATCTTCATCACCTACGGCGAGCACGACTTCACCTCGAACATCGTGCATCTCGCGCTGGCGCGCATCGACGGCGCACCGTCCGGCGTGAAGGGTATTTCACTGTTTCTCGTGCCGAAGTTTCTGCCGCGCGCCGACGGCTCGCCCGGCGAGCGCAACGACGTGCAGTGCATTTCCATCGAGCACAAGCTCGGCATCCATGCATCACCGACGTGTGTGATGGCCTACGGCCAGAAGGACGGAGCCGTCGGCTACCTGATCGGCGAGATGAACGCCGGCCTCAAGCACATGTTCATCATGATGAATGCAGCGCGGCTCGCGGTCGGGCTCGAGGGCTACGCGATTGCAGAGCGCGCGTTCCAGCAGGCGGCGGCATGGGCGCGCACGCGTGTCCAGGGCAAGCCGCCCGTTGCGGCCGCTGCCGGCCCCGCGCCGATCATTCATCACCCCGACGTGAAGCGCATGCTGCTGACGATGAAGTCGCACACCGAAGCGATGCGTGCGCTGGCGCTTTATGCGGCCTATCTGCTCGACCTCGGCGATCGTCATCCCGATAAGGAATTGGCCGAGGGCGCGGCGACGCGTGCGGCGCTGCTGATTCCGATCGTCAAAGGCTGGAGCACGGAATCGGGCATCGAGCTGACTTCGCTCGGCATCCAGGTGCATGGCGGCATGGGATTCGTCGAGGAGACGGGTGCGGCGCAGCCTTATCGCGACGTGCGCATCTCGTCGATCTACGAAGGCACGACGGGCATCCAGGCGAACGATCTGTTGAACCGCAAGCTCGCGCGTGACCAGGGTCTCGCGATCAATTCGCTGCTCGCGGAAGCGACGCAGGAGCTCGAAGAGGTGCAGTCGTCCGATGCGAACGTGCGTGCGGCGAAAGCTGCGGCGCTGGAAGCGCTCGAAATCACGCGTCGTGCGGTATCAGGCGTGCTGAAGTCGATGATGAACTCGCCGGCGGATGCCTATGCAGTGTCGATTCCGTTCCTGAAGCTCTGCGGCTTTTCGCTCGGTGGCTGGCTGCTGGCGAAGTCCGCGGCGATTGCCGAGCGCAAGCTCGCGAGCGGCACGGCCGATCGACAGTTCCTGGAAGGGAAGATCGCGAGCGCGCGCTTCTATTCGGATCACATCCTGCCGCAAGCGCTGGCGCTCGCGCGCGTCGTGGAAGGCGGCGCGGGTAGCGTGATCGAGACGGACGCTGAGCTGATCTAGGCGGTCACAGGCAACCGTAAATCGCTGCGCACAACTCCCGTGCGCGGATGTCGCCCACCAGATCCGGTCCCATCTGATTGCACACGTAACCGATCGCGAGCCGCTGGTCCGGATCCGCACAGCCGAACGAGCCGCCCCAGCCGGAGTGACCGTACGTTCGCGGGTTCGGTCCGAAGAACGTGGTGGTGTCGTTCAAGACCACACCTGCCGCCCAGTTCGCTGCCATGCCCAGCGTCAGGTCCATACGATCACTGAGTACCTGAGTCATGCGATCGATCGTCGCTGACGACAGCAGCCTGCGGTTCTCGAACACGCCGTCATTCGCCAGCATCGCGTAGATCCGCGCGATCCCGGCCGCTGACGCGTGGCCGTTGAGCGCAGGCATCTCGGCCTGGCGCCACGCGGCGGTATTCGCTGCCAGTGGATGCAGCATCGGGTTCGTCACGCTGCCGCGGGTTTCATCGATGCTCGGCAGCGCGCTCGGGTCGATCAGGTTCTTCGGCGCCAGCGTTTCGGCAGCGCGCCGATGCAGCGCCGGCTCCAGTCCGATGAAGAAGTCCGCCGCGAGTGGCGACGCGATCTCGTGCTGCAGGAATTCGCCGATGCTGCGGCGGCCGCTCGCGCGACGCACGATCTCGCCGGCCAGGTAGCCGTACGTGATCGGGTGATAAGCAGTCTTCTCGCCTGGCAGCCAGCGCGGCTTCTGTCTTGCGAGCGCGGCACAGCGTCCATGCCAGTCAAAAAGGTCTTGCAGCGCCGTTGGTTCGTCGAACGCCGGTAATCCCGCCTGATGCGAGAGCACTTGCGCGATGGTGATGTGCTGCTTGCCATTCTGTGCGAACTCAGGCCACACGCTTGCGACTGTATCGTCGTAGCTCAACACACCGCGGTCGACGAGCATTGCGACGCAGACTGCGACGATGCCCTTCGTCGTGGAGTAGACGTTGAGCAACGTATCCTTGCGCCACGGCTGCGCGCGATGCGCGTCCATGTGCCCGGACCACAAGTCGACGATGCAACGCTCGCCGTGAAACACGGTGAGCGCGGCGCCGACTTCGCGACAGTGATCGTCGCGTTGAAAGTTCGCCGCAAAGCGCTCGCGTACCGGCTCGAAGCCCGGCGCAACAGAGCCGGGGACCGCAGGGTTCTGATTCAGTTGTGCGCTCATCGAGGTCTCAGTCCCAGTCGCGACAGGTCGACCATCTGGTCGGCGATTTCCCAGCGGCGCACGGCAGCGCTCGCGGGCAGCCATTTCGGAATCCAGCCGAACATGCCGGCACCGGCGAGTGCGATCGCGTCGACGTCGCAGCGCCGATTGCTGCCGTCGGCGATGCCCTGGTGGCCCATTTCGGTGAAACGCTGGTGCAACTGCGCCAGCCGGCTTTGCAGTGCTTTGCGCGGGCCGGGCGCGATCGACTCGAAGCCGATCATCGGCACGAGCGGGGAGGGGCCGACGACCTGCGCCTGGACGTTGAGATGCAAGCCGATCATGCCGCGCTCGAGTCCGGTGCTGCCGCTGCGCTCGGCGAGATCGGTCATCTTCTCGTCGAGATCGGCGGAGCGCTCGTAGCAGCGCAGAACCAGCTCGCGCTTGTCGGAAAAGTAGTGGTACAGCGCGCCCTTGGTCGCGCCGAGCGCCGCGGCGATTTGATCGAGCGATGCGCCGTCGAGCCCGCGCTCGTTGAACAGACGCGAGGCCGTCTCCAGCACCTGCTCGATTTTCATCGCAGCTGCATGCTCGCGATCGAACATGTTCGCCGGCGCGCTGACGAGCGTTCGCACATCGATGCGGCAGAGGAACGGCGCGGTGGGCGCGGCTGCAAGCCCGTGCTCGAGATGGTCGACGACTGCGTCCGACATCCGCAGCGCGAACGCTGCGTCGCCGCCTTTGCCGACCCAGCCGGGCGACAGCACGATCCAGCTGACGATGCCGAAGATGGCTTGCGCCGTCACGTGCGGATCGCATTCACGGATCGTCCCCGCACGAATGCCGTTGCGCACGAAGCCTTCGAGCGCAGCGATATTGCGACCGTGCTCGGCCTCGATGACCGTGCGCTTCGCGTCGGACAAGTATGCGATCTCGCTTACGACTGCCGCCGGCGGCCGCTCGGGCGCGAGCGCACGACGGACGAATTCCTTGATGCGTTCGAGATCGTCTTTGCCGTATTCGTGCGCGCGCGCGAGATCGTCCGCGGTCAACTGGCAGGCGCGCAGGTAACACTGGAACACCAGGTCTTCGCCGTCTTTGACGTAGTAGTAGACGGCCGCACGCGTCAGTCCGACGCGCTTCGCGACCTGATTGACCGAAGTTGCGGCGATGCCGCGCGCGTTGAACTGGCGCGCTGCCTCGTCGAGCAGGACTTCACGCTGCGTCGGCCGGGCCGGCGCGCTCGCCAGTTGGGGGCGTGCTGCACGCGTGCGCCGGCGGCCGGCCGCCGTCTTGCTCCTGTCCTGCTGCTCGCGTGGCTTGGGCAACTTGCTCTCCAGATCGTCTGACAGCGCAGGATGCAACCATAACCGAACGTCAAATCGCTTGACAAGAGGATTCGACAGGGTGTTAGCTCTACATACCGAAGTGTCAAACAGGCGCCGGTGCAGGGGGTGGACGATGCGCATCTTCATGAGCTCGCTTGGGCTGCTGGCCGCTGCCGCAGCGGTCGCTCAAACTGATACGAACAGCAAGGCCGATACGGCTGACGTCCCCACCATCGGCGAGATCGTCGTCACCGCGCAGCGCCGCGAAGAGAGCAACCTGAAGGTCGGCCTGACGCTCACCGCGCTCTCGGGCGACGCCATTGCGCAGCAACGCGTCCAGCAGGTGCTCGATCTCAAGGGGCGCGTGCCGAATCTCGACATCAAAGAGCAGGTGCCGGGCGCGATGCCGGTCGTCACGATCCGCGGCGTCGGACTCAACGACTTCGGCGCCGCCAACAGCCCAAGTGCGGGCGTCTACGTCGATCAGGTGTATGTCGCTTCGATCGCCATGATGGCGTTCGACATGTTCGACATCGAGCGCATCGAGGTGCTGAAGGGACCACAGGGCACGCTGTACGGCCGCAACTCGACCGCCGGCGCGCTCAACATCATCACGCGCAAGCCGCAGCAGGAGTTCGACGCGTACGCGACGCTCGGCTACGGCAACTACGAAACGATGGACTTCGAGGGAGCGGTCAACGTGCCGCTCGGCGACACGGCCGCGCTGCGCTTGAGCGGCAAGACCATCCAGCAGGGCGAAGGCTATTGGGAAAGCCGCCGGCTGCCGGGCGCGACGATCGGCGATCGCGACCTGACGATGGGCCGGCTGCAGCTCGCGCTCGAGCCAGGCGAGAACTTCGACATGAACCTGAAGGTGGAAGGCACGCGCTCGCGCTCGGAAATGGGCCAGCCGGAATTCTTCGGCACGGTCGATCCGCTGACCGGCGGCACCTGCGCGCCGATCCTCGCCGGCCACATCGACAACACGCAGTGCACGGACTTCCTCGGCTACACCGATACCGACGGCGATCCATTCAAGGGCGACTGGGCACGCGAAGGCGTGTACGACATCGACAACACCGGCGTGACTTTGACGATGAACGCCGGGATCGGCGCCGCGACGCTCACGAGCGTGACCGGCTACGTCGATTTCGACCGCACCTTCGACATCGACGTCGATGCGACGCCAGCTCGCGAGCTCGACTTCGTCGAGAGCGACGACATCCAGCAGTTCTCGCAGGAGCTGCGTCTGGCGGCGAGCGGCGAGTTGCTCGACTGGATAGTCGGCGCGTTCTACTCGAAGGACGACGTCGGCATCAGCATTCCGGGCGGCCACGAGGATCTGTTCCTCACCCGCACGCTGGTCACTGCGGATCAGGACACGAAGTCCGCAGCAGGCTTCGCGCACGGCGAGTGGCACCTAGCCGACAAGCTCGATCTCGTCACGGGCGCACGCTACACCTGGGAAGAGCGGCAGTACGCCGGCGGCACCACCGACTTGAATCCCTTCGGCGCCAGCTGCCTGTTGAGCCCGACCTGCACGCCAGGCTTCGTCGGCCCGGCACAGCTCACGTTCGTCGACGACACGATCGAGGATCGCAACTGGTCCTGGCGCGCCGGGCTCGAGTATCAACCGGAGCAAGCGGAGTTGCTGTACGCCACGATCTCGCGCGGCACGAAGAGCGGCGGCTTCTTCTCCGGCATCTCGACCACGAACCTGCAGCTCGCGCCGTTCGAGCCGGAAGAGCTCACGGCGTACGAAGTGGGCTTCAAGCGCAGCTCCGGCAGCACCTATCTGAACGTCGCGGCGTTCTACTACGACTACTCCGACATCCAGACTTTCATCGCGGTCGACATCGGCCCGTTCATCATTCAGAAGCTCGGCAACGTCGACGAGGCAACCGTCTACGGAGTCGACCTCGAAGCGACCTGGGCGCCGACTTCCCACTTCACTTTGCAGGGAAGCGTCGGCTGGCTCGACACCGAGCTCGGCGCGTTCCGCACGCTCACGGGCGATATCCCCAAGGGCAAGAAGCTGCCGAACGCGCCGGATCTGACGCTCGGCGCGCTCGCTCGCTACGAAGCGGATTTCTCCGCGACGCTCGGCGGCTCGATTCAAGTCGACGGCAGCTATTCCGACAGCGTGTTCAAGGACGCGATCAACGACCCGATCATCGCGGCAGACAGCTACGTGCTCGTGAACGCGCGCGTCGCGATGTTCAATGCCGCGCACTCGTGGGAAGTGGCGTTGTGGGGCAAGAACCTGAGCGACGAGCAATACGTCGCTCAGGGGCTCAACACCGGCTTGGGCGCCGGCAATCGCAACTACAACGCGCCGCGAACCTACGGAGCGTCGTTCACCTATCGGTGGTGACGCCCGTCACTTCAGCTGGAACGTAACCGGCACGCGCTTGTACATCGGAATCGCGATGCCATCCTGCGTGCCCGGCTGCATGCGCCACTTGCGTGCTTCGCGCACGGCTGACGCATCGAGCCGCTCGAAGCCGCTCGACTTGTCGATCCGCACTGCGCCGACGCGTCCATTCGGCAGGATCTCGATCGTCAGCCACACCGTGCCTTCGTGACCCGCGCGGATGTCCGGCACGGGGTATTCCGGCTCCGTGAACGGGAAGCGCGCGTCGGCCTGCGGCTGGACGATGAGCGGACCTGCACCCGGCTGCTCACGGACTATCTCGCCCACCGGTGGCGGCTCCTGCGTCGTCTGCTGAGGCGCGTTCGAGTCGTCGGTCGCGACGAGTTGCGGCAGGTCGACGACCGGCACGAAAACGCGACTGACCACAGGGTTGTCGATCACGTGGGGTTTCGGTGGCGGCTGTGGCCGGGGTGGTGTCGGGTTGACGAGGACGAGAGGCGGCGGCAGGTTCACGCTACCGATCGTGACCCCGTGCGTCAGGACCCAAAAGAATCCCGCATGCAGCAACACGATCAGCGCCAGGAACCAGCTTCGCGAAGAGTTGAACGTATGCAGCGGTGGAAAGGCATTCACTGTTATCGCGGACATTGATTGTTCTCCCAGAACCCTAGACTTATAACGACGATGTTCCGCGGAAGGGTTGAGCGTCGTTCGCGAGTCGAGGCAGCGCGGACGGCAGCGCAAACGATCCGCACCTGCGAATCTGCGCCGCGTGGGAGATGGGAAGCTGTACGGAGATTCCGGCGCGAAATGCCGGGATCTAAATCTGGGTTACTGTTGTCAAAGCAACTTCACGCTGCTGCGGGAGGCGGCGAGAGCGTGAGCTGTGTCGCAATTTTTGCGATGAGCTTTCGATCGTCGCGATGCCACGGATGGAACCCCGGCGCAAAGAAGCGCAGGTAGTCCCAGAAGATTCGCCGCATCATTCCCGGCTTGACGAGCAGGTATTTCGCCACACGCCACCAGGTGCGCGGCGTGTTGATGCCGTCCTGGCGGAAGAAGTCGGCCATGCGCTGGAAGTTCGAATACCAGAACTGGATGCTGACCAGGCCCATCACGTGGCAGCGCAGGAGCCAGCGCTTCAGTCCTGACATGTTCTGCGTCACTGCCAGGAACGTGTCGTAGGCGACCGCCTTATGCTCGATCTCCTCGATGGCATGCCATTGCCAGAGACGCACGATTTCCTCGGACGCGCCCGGCAGCGGCTCCCTTTCGGTCAGCAGCGAATACGCCATGATCGCGGTGAAATGTTCCAGCGCTACGGTCAGCGCGAGCTGCACGAGGTGCGGCCGCGTACGCGCCTCGTCGACCCGACGCCGCACTTCGGCGTCGATGGCGGTGAGGTCGTAACCGGCCGTGCGCAGCAGCTTGTTGAAAACGACGTGCTCGCGCGTGTGCATCGCCTCCTGTTGCACGAACGCCGCGATCTGTTGTCGCAGCGGCTCATGAACCGAGTCGCGGTAGCGGCGCACTGACTCGATGAAGAATGTCTCGCCCTGGGGGAACGCCGCAGACAGTGCGTTGAAGTACGCGGTGGCGACCGGGTCGCCGCCGTGCCACCAGCGGGCGTTGCGCGTGTTACGGTCCACCCTGAGGTCACGAGGTGTGATCGTAAGGTCGGCAGGGGTAGGGACGGACATGGCGCGTATTACAGTTCCTTATTGAGAGTGGTGTCAATAGTGACGAAAGCGAAACAGGTCGCAAAAAACACCAATGCGCGTCGCGTGCGGCGCACACCCGAAGAGGCGCGCACGCTGGCGCTCGCGTCCGCGCGGCGGCTGCTGCTGGCCGACGGACCGGACGCGATCACGCTGCAGTCGGTGGCCACCGACCTCGGTATGAGCCACACCAATCTCATTCATCACTTCGGCTCGGCGGCCGGACTGCAGTCCGAGCTGATGCGGCAGATGATGAGCGAGCTGACCGCGGCGATCGAATCCGCCGTCATGCGGCTGCGCGCTGGCAAGGGCGAATTCCGCGACTTCGTCGATATCGTGTTCGACGCGTTCGATCGCGGCGGTGCAGGGCGCCTCGCGGCCTGGATCGTGTTGTCCGGCGAGGCGACGCGACTGGCGCCGGTCGGCGAGGTCGTGCGCGATTACATCGACAGCGTCGAGCGCGGCGCCGAGGCCGGTGCCGCCACGCAAGACGTACATCAGCGCGTCACCTCGGCGACGTTGTTCGTGACGATGGCCGCGCTCGGCGACGCGATCATTGGCAACCACCTGCGGCGCATGGTCGGGCGCGAGCGCGATGCCGTGCGCAAAATCATCGGCCGGCTATTGCCCGTAGTGCTGGAGCGCGAGGCATCCAACGGCTGAATCGGCCCCTGACAAAAGTCAGTTTTGGCTTGAACCGGGGCGGACTGCGGCGAATACTGCGGCCAACATGTCTTCGCAACGTACCCAAGTGAATTCCGGGCCGGTCACGATCCGCCTGGAAGTGCCCGAGCCGACGCCGGCGCCGCCACCTGCCGCGAGCGCCGAAGCGCCGCACGAGTCGGCGCATCTCAGCGAGCCGTTCAGCTCGATCCTCGAAGAGATTGCCAGCGAGCTGGAGCTGCGACCGCTGCTCACGAGCATCATCACGCGCGCCTGCGGGCTGCTCGGCGCCGACGATGGCGCGATCGGCCTGTACGAGCCGCGTCGCCACGTCGTGCAGATCGAAGCGGTTCATCGCCTGCCCGAGGCCGAGCTCGGCACCGAGTTCGAGCCGAACGAAGGATTGGTCGGCCGCGTGCTCGCGACCGGCAAACCGGTGATCCTCGAAAGCTACGCCGACCTCGATCGCATCTCGTTGCCCGATCAAGCCGGCAACGCGGTGATCGGTGTGCCGATCCCCGGCCCGAGCGGCGGTCTGCTCGGTGTGTTCGGCATCGGCGCGCGGCCGCCGCGCAAGTTCGGCCAGAGCGATCTGGCGACGCTGCGCTTGTTCGCGCGACACGCATCGATCGCGATCCAGAACGCCTTGCGTTACGGCCGCGAGCAGCGACGCACCGAACGCATGATGCTCATCGCGAGCATCGCGCGCGTCATCACCTCGGGCCTGGAACCCGAAGAGCTGGTCGCGACAGCGGCGCAAGCGATTCACAATCATCTCGGCTATCGCAACGTCGTCATCCCGCTGCTCTATCGCGGCGACGAGGACTACCTGCTGTTTCGCGCGCACGCCGGCGCCTACCAGGATATTTTCGAGCAGCCGTTCCGCATGCCGGCGACCAAAGGCATCACGGGCGCGGCTGTGACCACTGGCGAAGTGCAGATCGTCAACGACGTGCGCAAGGATCCGCGCTACGTGCCGCCACCGATGCCGGTCAATGTGCGCACTGAGCTAGCGGTGCCGATCATGCTCGGCGACGAAGTGTTCGGCTGCATCAACCTCGAAGGATTGGATCCGTTCGATGAGGACGATGTGGCGAGTATCCAGATCATCGCGGATCACCTGGCGGTTGCGATCAAGAATGCGCGTCTGACTTCCGAAGCGCGGCAAGCCGCCGTGATGCGCGAGCGGCAGCGACTGGCGCGCGATCTGCACGATGCGGTCAGTCAGGCGTTGTCTTCGATCAGCTTGATGTCGCAGTCGCTGGTGTCTGCGTGGCGTCGCGATCCGGCCGAGGGCGAACGACGCGCGCGCCGTATCGAAGAGCTGGCGCGCCTGGCGTTCTCCGAAATGCGCGCGCTGTTGCGTGAGCTGCGACCGGACTCGGTCGGCGGCGATTCTGCGGATTCCGCGTCGCGCGTCGGTGTCGGCGACGTGAAGCGACTTGGCCTGGCGGCTGCTCTGCAACGATTCGCAATCGTGCTCGCGCCGCAGACGCCGACCATCCGTCTGGACTTTGCGGCGTACCGACCGCAGCAGCCCAGCCTGGAAGAGAGCTTGTATTTGATCTGCCGCGAAGCGCTGTCGAATGCGATCCGTCACTCCGGCGCCAACCGCGTCGACATCAACGGACGTCTCGACGGCGACGTGCTGACGCTGAATGTCCGCGACAACGGCCGCGGTTTCGATCTCGCGGAGCGCGCTGCGGCCGATGCCGATCGCTCCGAGCAAGGTATCGGCCTGCACACAATGAGCGAGCGTGCTGCCGTACTCGGCGGCGTGTGCGAAATCCGCTCGCAACCTGGACAAGGGACCACCGTATGCATACGCATTCCATTGCTGGCGAACCCGTCGTGAGCGCCGCACCCGCCATTCGCCTGCTACTCGTCGACGATCACGGCATCGTGCGCGAGGGCCTGCGGGCGCTGCTCGACGATTGCGACGAGTTCGTCATCGTCGGCGAAGCAACCAACGGCGACGAAGCGTGCGAGGCCGTGCGCCGGCTCGCGCCCGACATCGTGCTCATGGATCTGAAGATGCCCGGCTTGCCCGCGAGCGATGCGATTCGCGTGATCCGCGCGTCGTCGGCGACGGTGAAGGTGATTGCGCTGACCAGCTATGCCGAAGACGGCCAGGTGCGCGAGATCATTTCGGCTGGCGCGCAGGGCTACATCCTCAAGGATGTGACGAAGGCGGATTTCCTCAATGCGTTGCGCACGGTGGCGGGTGGGCAGACGTGGCTGCATCCGCTGGCGCAGCGGGCGCTCGTGGAGCAGTTGCGTAATCGGCAGGCGGATCCGCTGGCGTTGCTGACGCAGCGAGAGCGCAGCGTGCTGGATCTGATTGCGCGAGGGATGAGCAACAGGCAGATCGGGGATGAGCTGCATCTCACGGAAGGGACGGTGAAAGGCTACGTCAGCACGATTCTGGCGAAGCTGAAGCTGGAAGATCGCACGCAGGCGGCGTTGTTTGCCGTGCAGCGCGGGCTTACCAAGAAACAGGGATTGTCGGGCTGAAGCCTGCTGCGCAGGGATGCGCGAATGCCGCGGGCGCAGGATGCGCTGGAGCGGCCGACCCACAGCCCGATATCAACCCTTCGGTTCAATGAGCGCCGCCGACGAAAGTGGGCGGCGCTTTCGGTCGTTGCGGCGGTGTGCCGGTGAGGGGCGCGCTCTAACTTCGTAATCGTCACCACTGACACCTGCGGGGACGATCATGGAGTGCAAATCCTTCGGCGATGCCATCGTCATCGGCGGCAGCATGGCGGGACTGCTGGCCGCGCGCGTGCTGGCAGACTATTTCAAGACAGTCACGGTCATCGAGCGCGACGAGCGCAGCGAACGACCCGAGCCTCGACGTGGCGTGCCGCAGGGCCGTCATGCGCACGGTCTGTTGTTGCGCGGTCAGGACACGATCACGCGGCTGTTCAGCGGCATTCGCGAGGAACTGATCGCGGCCGGTGCGACGCCCGTCAACATGGGCCGCGACGTGAAGTGGTTTCACTTCGACGTGTGGAAGTGCCGCTATCACAGCGCCCTGGATTTCATCTCGGCGAGTCGGCCGCTGATCGAGTGGACCGTCGCCGAGCGCGTGCGGCGTCTGCCGAACGTGAAGATGCTGCATGGCTGGGCGGTCGAGAGCATCGTCTACGACGGTCAGAACGTCAGCGGTGTGCGCATGCATCGGCGCGACGAGCGCGAGACGCAACAGCGGTTCGATGCGGATCTCGTGATCGACGCAAGCGGTCGCGGCTCGCAGATTTCGCAGCAGCTGCGCGTTCTGGGATTCGAGAAGCCGGAGGAGTCGGCGGTGCGGATCGACGTCGGCTATGCCAGCTGTGTGTTCCGTGCACCCAGCGCCCCGCGCGACTGGAAGACGCTGTACGTCGTTTCGCAGCCGCCCGCCAAGCGCGGCGGGTTGATTCTGCCGCTCGAGGGCGATCGCTGGATCTGCACGCTCGTCGGCATGCATGGCGATCACCCGCCGGCGGACCTCGCCGGCTACCTGGCATTCGCGAAGAGCCTGCCGGTTCCCGACATGTACGAAGCACTGCGCAGCGCCGAGCCGCTCGGCGAGCCCGTGCGCTACGGATTTCCTGCTGGATTGCGCCGCCACTACGAAAAGCTGCGGCGCTTTCCGCCCGGCCTGCTGGTGCTCGGCGATGCGCTGTGCAGTTTCAATCCGATCTACGGCCAGGGCATGAGCGCGGCCTCGATGTACGCGGACGTGCTGCAGACCTGTTTGCAGGAGCGCGTCGCGATCGGTTGGAGCCTGACGGATTTGTGGCGGCCCTTTTTCCGCGAAGTGGCGCGCGCCGCCGATCGTCCGTGGGAACTCGCCACCGGCGAGGACTTCCGATACAGCGAGACGACCGGCACGCGTGCTCGCGCGCTCAAGCTACTTCACTGGTACACGGAGAAGGTGCACAAGGCTGCGAGCATTTCGCCGCAGGTCACCGAGCGCTTCTACGAAGTCATGCACCTGCTGAAAGCGCCGACTGCGCTGTTCACGCCGGCGATTCTGTGGAAGGTCGCTACCAGCCAAAGCACCCGCCGCAGCATGCGGCGGGACCTGGATCAGACGAGCGTCGCCCTCAGACTTTGAAGCCGTCGACGCTCAGCGGCAACGTGCGCACGCGGTGGCCGGTTGCAGCGAAGATCGCGTTGCAGATCGCCGGCGCGACCGGCGGCAATGCGGGCTCGCCAACGCCGGTCGGCGGGTAATCGCTCTGGATGAAGTGCACTTCGACCACGGGTGCATGCGGGATGCGCAGCAGCGGATAGCGATCGAAGTTCGTCTCCTGCATGCGGCCGTTCTCGTAAGAGAGCGCCAGCCCGAGCGCGGTGCTGAATCCGTCGACCACCGAGCCTTCGACCTGATTCTCCGCACCGCTCATGTTCACGACCGGGCCGATGTCGCCGGCCACAGTGACCTTGTGCAGCGTGAGCTTGCGGTTCGCATCGACGCTGACTTCCGCGACTTCCGCGAAATGTCCGGCGTGACTGAAGTGGAACGCGAGGCCGAGTCCGCGGCCCTTCGGCAGCGCCTTGCCCCAGCCCGCCTTCTCTGCTGCCAGCTTGATCACCGCGGCAGCACGCCCGGTGTTCAGCGAAAACTCCTTGCCCTGGTCGAGCCAGCGCGGCTCGCCCATGATCTCGAGCAGGAACTCGAGGTGATCGCGCTTGGCCGCGACCGAGCACTCGTGCAGGAACGATTGCACGGCGAACGCCACTGAGTTCGAGCGCGGCGCACGCCACGGCCCGGTCGGAATCGCGAGCGGCAGCTTCGTCTGCGTGAGCCGCACGTTCGGCAGCAGCAGCGCGGGGAACTCGTCGGGACTGAGGTCGCCGCCGCTGGTCGGCTTCTGACCGTCCTGACTGAACGTGATGAAGTGATCCGACCACGCGACCAGCTTGCCGCTGCCGTCGATGCCGCCCTTGAACGAGTGGAAGCCGCCAACCCGATAGAAGTCGTGCTGCATGTCGTCTTCGCGAGTCCACTGCAGCTTCACCGGAACGCCGGCCTGCTTGGAGATCAACGCCGCTTCGCAGGCGTAGTCGTTCATCAGCCGACGCCCGAAGCCGCCGCCGACACGTGTCTGATGAATCGTCACCTTCTCACGCGGAATGCCGAGCACGCCGGCGACGAGGCCGAGCGCCGAGTCGGGAGTCTGCGAAGGCGCCCAGATTTCCACCGCGCCATCTTTGAAGGAGGCCGTGCAGTTCTGCGGCTCCAGCGGCGCGTGCGAAACGAACGGATAGGTGTAGAAACCTTCGACTGCCTTGCCCTTGGAGATCGCAGCGTCGACATCGCCGGTGTTGCGCAGCGAGTCCGGTCCGTTCTGTTTCGCGACCTTCTGCGCGTCGGCGACAGCTTTGCTCCAGCTGTCCTTCGATGCGCTCGATTCATCCCAGTTCACCTTGAGTTTGCGACGCGCGGCGATCGCCGCATACGTCGAGGTTGCGAGAATCGCCACGCCGGGCATCACCTCGGTCGGCTTGCCGGTGCCTTCGATCACGAGCACGTTCGTCACACCCGGGAGCTTGCGGATCTCGTCGAGATTCGCTTCGCCGACTTTGCCGCCGGTCGCGGGGCACTTCTCGAACACCGCGTACTGCATGCCCGGAATGACCTGGTCGATGCCGAACAGCGGCTTGCCGGTGACGACATTGATGTTGTCGACACCGGTGATGCGCTTGCCTAGCAGCTTGTAATCCTTACGATCCTTCAGCTTCAGCGATTGCTCGTCCGGCACCGGCAGCGCGGCCGCCTTGGTTGCGAGCTCGCTGTAGCTCAGACGTCGATTGCTTGCTGCGTGCACGACGTTGCTGCTCTCAGTCGTGCATTCGCTTGCAGCGACTTTCCATTCTCTGGTCGCAGCGGCGACGAGCATCGCTCGCGCCGTCGCGCCCGCTCGCCGCAGTTGATCCCAGTTCGTCGGAATCGAGCGCGAACCGCCGGCGCTCTGCCTGCCATACACGGTCGGATTCACAGCCGCCTGCTCGACGCGCACCTTCGACCAGTCGGCGTCGAGCTCTTCGGCGATGATCATCGGGAACGAAGTCTTGACGCCCTGGCCGATCTCCGGGCCCTTGGCGTAGATCAGGATGCTGCCGTCGGGCGAGATGCGCAGGAATGCATTCGGTGCGAAGTCCTGCTCGCTGCTGTTGGTGGCCGCAAGCGCAGTGGCGCGATCGCCGACGTAGAACGCGAGCGCGAGTCCGCCGCCGGCCATGCCGACGAGCTTGAGAAAGGAGCGGCGGTTCAGTGCAGAGACCGTGCTCTGCGCTTCAGCAGCACGAAGCATCTCTTGCACGTAGTCATCTGCGGACAGGATCGTCTGCTCGGCTGCGCTCATGACGGCTCCCCTTACTCGTGCGCTTGTTTCGCGGCAGCGTGAATGGCCTTGCGGATGCGTGGATACGTGCCGCAGCGGCAGATGTTGCCGTTCATTGCTGCATCGATGTCGGCGTCGGTCGGGTCCGGCTTCTGCTTGAGCAGCGCGGCAGCCGACATGAGTTGGCCAGCCTGACAGTAGCCGCACTGAGGGACGTCGTGTTCGATCCACGCAGCTTGCAGCGGATGCAGCTTGCCGTCCTTACTTGCGAGACCTTCGATCGTGGTGATGCGTTGTCCGACAGCGGCGCTGACCGGGAGCGAGCACGAGCGGGTCGGCGCGCCGTTGAGATGCACCGTGCACGCGCCGCATTGGCCGATGCCGCAGCCGTACTTCGTGCCGACGAGTCCGAGGTGATCGCGCAAGACCCACAGCAGCGGTGTGGATTCGTCCACGCCATCGACCACGTGCTCTTTGTCGTTTATCTGCAGGCGCATAGGAAATTTCCCCGTGACAGTCGTCCGCGCCGGATTCTTTCACGCATCCACGCAGGGAACAATGCGCCCCGCCGCCTGCAGCCGGCTGCTCGTCGCAGCGCGGGGTCGGAACCGCACTTGCTGCTCAACCATTTCTCCTACAGCCCATTGTGGAGAAATGTCATATGCGATGGTTCTTCCTGGCGGTCGGCGTTTTAGGGTGGCTCCTGGCACTCGGGGTCGTGTGGATCTTCGCGCAGAGTGGCGGCGCGCTGACATTCATCGCGGCGGGTGTATTTGCAACCGTCGCCATCCTGGCGCTGGTCGGCGAGCGGATCATCAAGACACTCGAGGAAATTCGTGACGGCAGTGTTACGCGGATTCGCGTGAATACGCCTGCCGATCGAGCCGTGACGGAACGTGTCGTGACGGAGCGCGAGGCCGAGCAGCTGGCGGCGAGTCGTTAGCCGCTGGCCGCGAACTGCTGATCGCCGGCAGCCGCGGCGCTTGCGTTGAAGCCGACGATCCAGCGGCGACATTCTTCTGCGGGCAGGGCAGGGCTGTAGCGATAGCCTTGCCCGTAGTCGTATCCGGCATCCATCAGGTACTGCGCGGTCCAGTCCGATTCAACGCCTTCGGCGACCACCTGCAAGCCCAGCTCGTGCGCCATGCGCACGGTCGAATTCACGATGCTGCGATCGTCGGCACGCTCGTGCAGGTACGTGACGAACGATTTGTCGAGCTTCACTGCATGCACCGGCAGGTCGCGCAGGTACGCGAGCGACGAGAACCCGGTGCCGAAGTCGTCGATCGACAGTGCGATACCGAGGCCGTGAATGTCGTGGATCACCCGCAGCGCGCGCTCGCTGTCGTAGAGCATCGCGCTCTCGGTGATTTCCAGCTCGAGCGCTGCGCCGGGGACGCGATGCTTCTCCAGCAGGCCGCGGAGTACGGCAACGAAGTCGGTGTCTTGCAGCAGCCGCGCTGACAGATTGATCGAGACGCGAATCTCGAGGCCGGACGCGCGCCAATGGACCCATTGCTCCATCGCGCACTCCAGCGTCCATTGGGTCAGCGGCCGGATCAGATCGGTCGATTCGGCGAGCACGATGAATTCCAGCGGACTGATGAAGCCGTACTGCGGATGCGGCCAGCGGATCAGCGCTTCGACGCTTTCGCACCGACGCGTGCGGAAGTTGATCTGCGGCTGATAGTAGAGGCGCAGCTGTCCATTGGCGATCGCGCTGCGCAGTTCGTTGACCATCGCGAGGCGCCGCACCGTGTTGCGATCGTTCGCGGGATCGTACATTTCGCAGCGCGTCTGGCGCCGCTTCGCGACGTACATCGCAACGTCCGCGTGTCGCAGCAGCGTGACGGGATCCTTCGCATGGTCCGGATAGCGTGCGATGCCGATGCTCACACCGACGTCGATCGCGATGCCCGCGGCCGGAATCGGTTCGCGCAGACTCTCGTGCAGGATGCTCGCGACTTCGACGATGTCCTGATGCGGCGTGCTCTGTTCGAGCACCAGCGTGAACTCGTCGCCGCCCAGCCTGGCGACGAAGCCATCGCGATCCGCGACTGATTCGAAGCGCCGCGCGACTTCGCGCAGCACCTGGTCGCCGACTTCGTGGCCCAGCGTGTCGTTCACTTCTTTGAAGCGGCACAGGTCGAGCATCAGCAGCGCAACGCGGCCATCGGGCGGTGTACGCGTGAGTGTGACCTCGAGATGACTCATCAGCGCGGCGCGGTTCGGCAGATCGGTGAGCGAGTCGTGCGTTGCCTCGTACTGCAGCCGCTGTTCCTGCATCTTGCGCGCAGTGATATCGCGCACGATGACCGTGCGCAGCGCTCCGCCCTGCACGTCCACGGGGCTCACCGTGATCTCGACCGGGAAGGGCGTACCGTCGTTCTTCTTCGCCTCCAGCTCGATGACCCTGCCCGGCAGGGTCGCCGGGACAATCGCGGCCTCCGGCAACGCTACGTAACGCGAAACCAGCGCCCCGACCAGCGCTTCGCGACGGCAGCCGAACAGCGACGCGGCAGCGGCGTTCGCCATTTCGATCTGGCCCCCGGGGCCCACGACCATGATGGCGTCGCTCGAGGATTCAGCAACGCTGCCGAATAGCGCACCGCGACGGCGAATCCGTGACGCGATTCGCAAAGTCTCGAACATCGACAGCACTCCCCAGCAGTTTCTGGATCGGATCGCAGCACCGGAGTTTCGCGTCGGGAAAGATACTTCGCGACCGATCAGGAACGGGAGCAGATGTTTCATAAGGCGTGCAAAACGCAGGTTACGTCAACAGCAAATGCTGTTGTCATAATCGCCGCCGCACTGGTGCTGCAGCTCGGCGCCGGTTCCGTGCACGCTGTTGACGAACCAACCCTGGACGCCACGGTCATCGATGGCTCGCGCGCTTACACACCGACGCAACTATCTGCTGCGTATCGCGATCAACTTGGTCGTCCGATCAATCCGTCGAGCGCGCAGGCAATCATTGCGCAGCTCGAAGCGCTGTATCTGCGCGACGGCTACTCGCGGCCGGAGTTCCATCTCGACGACGATCGCGCCGCGGCCGGCATCCTGCGCATCGAAGTGTTCGAGGCGCAGATCACGCGTGTGCAATTCACCGGCGATGCCGGTCCGTACGCTGCGCGACTCGAAGAGCTCGCGAGCGATCTGAGTCTGCAGGTGCCATTGCGTACCGCCGATCTGCAGACAGCGCTGCAGGCGATGCGCAAGCTGCCGGGTCTGGCGGTGCGCGCCACCACGCGGCGCGACGAGTCGCGCCGCAATGCTTATGCGCTTACGGTCGCAGCCGAGTACAAGCCGTTCTCGGCTGGTCCGCGGGCTGCGACTGGGACGATCTCGAGATCACGCGCGACGACGCGCGCTTGCGAACCGAACAGCTGCGAATCGTGGAAGTAGGCGCACGCGTCTTGAAGCTTTAGAATCCCGCGCTTGCCATCCGCGGGAGAGCATTCTTGACCGAGAGTTTCGCGAGCGGCGCCGTGGCAGGCGCCATCCAGGCCGACGTCCTCATCGTCGGCGCCGGGCCGTGCGGCCTGTTCCAGATCTTCGAGCTGGGCCTGCTCGGCATCAACGCCCACGTCATCGACTCGCTCAAGCATCCGGGCGGGCAGTGCAGCGAGCTGTATCCCGAGAAGCCGATCTACGACATTCCGGCGCTGCCGGTGTGCGGGGCGCAGGAGCTGGTCGATCGCCTGCTGCAGCAGGCGAAGCCCTTCAACGCGCAATTTCACATGGGCGAGGAGGTGACCGAGCTGCAGGTGCTGCCGGATCACACTTTCCTGCTCGTGACCTCGCGCGACACGCGCTTCCATGCGCGGACTGTGATCATCGCGGGCGGACTCGGCTCGTTTCAGCCGCGCAAGATCGGGCTGGAGGGAAGCGAAGCGTTCGAGGGCAGGCACATTCATTACAAGGTGAAGAGTGCGGCCGAGTTCACCGGGAAGGACCTGGTGATCTTCGGCGGCGGCGACTCGGCGCTCGATTGGACGCTCGAGTTCGCGGGCAAGGCGCGCAGCGTGACGCTAGTGCATCGGCGGCCGGACTTCCGCGCCCAGCCTGCTTCAGTCTCCAAGATGCGCGATCTCGTGGCTCACGGGAGCATGCGTTACATCGAAGCCGTCGCACATTCGCTGCTGACCGAGGGCGATGCATTCCGCGGTGTGCGGTTGAAGAGCCTCGATGGTCAGTTCCACGAGGTTCACGCCGATCAGGCGCTGGTGTTCTTCGGCCTGCACCCGAAGCTCGGGCCGATCGCCAACTGGGGCCTGGGGATCGACAAGCGCGCGATCCATGTCGACACCGAGAAATTCCAGACCAACATTCCGGGCGTGTTTGCGGTCGGGGACATCAATACGTATCCCGGCAAGAAGAAGCTGATCCTGTCGGGCTTCCATGAGGCGGCGCTCGCGGCTTTCGCCGTCGCCCATCACCTGAATCCCGCAAAGAAGGTGCCGCTGCAGTACACGACCACCAGCCCGATCATGCACAAGCGTCTCGGCGTGCCCGACTGAGGGTCGTAACTTATTGGTGACGCTGAGGTTTTAAGTTGGCTTCGGGCCGCTATTTAGACATATCCAATCCATATTTCAGCGCTGCCGGGCGGCGGGCCTACAGTCGCCCGCTATATGTATCGGTACGACTCCATCGATCAGCGCCTCGTCGACCAGCGCGTCGCGCAGTTCCGCGACCAGACGCAGCGCTTCCTGGCCGGGCAGATTTCGGCCGACGACTTCAAGTCCTTGCGTCTGCGCAACGGCCTGTACATCCAGAAGCACGCGCCGATGCTGCGCGTCTCTGTGCCGTACGGCCTGTTGGACACCAAGCAGCTGCGCATGCTGGCGCGCATCGCGCGTGAGTTCGATCGCGGCTACGGTCATTTCACGACGCGGCAGAACATCCAGTACAACTGGCCGAAGCTGGAGCAGGTGCCGGACATCCTGGCACTGCTCGCGTCGGACGAGATGCATGCGATCCAGACCAGTGGCAACTGCATTCGCAACGTCACTGCGGATCATCTCGCCGGAGTCGCGTCCGACGAGTTGGAGGATCCGCGGCCGTGGTGCGAGTACATCCGGCAGTGGGCGACACTGCATCCCGAATTCTCGTATCTGCCGCGCAAGTTCAAGATCGCAGTGACCGGCTCGCCGCAGGATCGTGCAGCCTCGCGCGTGCACGATATCGGTCTGCATCTCGTGCGCAACTCTGCCGGCGAAGTCGGCTTCGAAGTGATCGTCGGCGGCGGTCTGGGTCGTGCGCCGATGATCGGTCACGTGATTCGCGAATTCCTGCCGAAGCACGAGCTGCTCGCGTACCTCGAGGCGATCCTGCGCGTGTACAACCTCGAAGGGCGGCGCGACAACATTCACAAGGCCCGCATCAAGATCCTCGTCAAGGCGCTCGGTCCGCAGAAATTCCGCGAGCTGGTCGAAGCTGAATTCGCCGCTGCGCGCGACACGGCGCCGGCCTTCGACGCCGCCGAGTTCGCACGTATCCAGAGTTTCTTCGCGTTGCCGCAGTACGAGTCGCTGCTCGACGAGAACATCGAAGCCGGCAAGTCTCGCGAGTTCCGCAACTGGTATCGCCAGAACACGCGCAAGCACAAGGTTGCAGGCTATCGCGCGGTGTTCGTGTCGCTGAAGTCACCGAACCGTCCTCCCGGCGACATCACGGCGGAGCAGTTGGACAGCGTCGCGGAGCTCGCCGATCGCTACTCGCTCGGACTGGTGCGTTCGACGCACGACCAGAATCTGCTCCTCGCCGACGTGCGTCAGAGCGATCTGTACACGGTCTGGCAAGCGCTGCTCGAGCTCGACCTGGCGACCGCGAACATCGGCACGCTCACCGACATGATCTGCTGCCCCGGCCTGGATTTCTGCTCGCTGGCGAATGCGCGCTCGATCCCGATCGCCGAGCAGATCAACGAGCGTTTCGACGACATCGATCATCTGTACGACCTCGGTGAGATCCAGCTGAAGATGTCGGGCTGCATGAACGGTTGCGGTCATCACTCGGTCGGCCACATCGGCATCCTCGGCGTCGATAAGAGCGGCGAGGAGTGGTATCAGATCACGCTCGGCGGCTCGACCGGCGGTCAGGACGCGTCGCTCGGCGAAGTGATCGGGCCGTCAGTCGCGTTCGACGAAGTCGTGGATACCATCGAGCGCATCCTCAACGTGTACGTTACCGAGCGGCACGAGGAAGAGCGCTTCCTCGATACCTTCCGCCGCATCGGCGTGGCACCCTTCAAGGCAAGAGTTTATGCGCCAGCTAATCAGGCGGCGTGAGATCGTCAACGACGATTGGCGCTATGTGGACGAGGATCCGCACGGGCGCGATCGCGCGCTGATCCTGCCGTTCGCGCGCTGGCAGCTGGAGCGCAATCGCTGGTGGCTGTGGGACGGCCGCCTCGGCGTGCGGCTCGGCCCGGCCGACCCGGTTGCGCCGCTGGCCCAGGATTTCCTGCGCGTGGGTCTCGTTGCCATCGAGTTCGGCGGCATCGCGGAAGGCCGCGGTTACAGCCAGGCGCAACTGCTGCGCAAGCGGTACAAATTCGGCGGCGAACTGCGCGCGGTCGGCAACATCCAGCGCGATCAACTGTTCTACCTCGCACGCTGCGGCTTCGACTCGTTCGAGCTGCCCGCGGGCGCTGATCTGCAAGGCGCACTTGCCTCGTTCGACGACTTCTCCGTCGCCTACCAGGGCGCACCTGACCTCGATCTTTCACTCGAACGCCGCGCCTCGTAGTCGTCAGGCTAAAGCCTGACCCACAACCTCACCCGTGGGTCAGGCTTTAGCCTGACTCTTCCGGTATCGTTACCCACGATGCTGGTCGACTCGACTACCTCCGGTTTCGAATCCCTCGCCGCCCGCCCTCGGGCGGCGCTACTCATCGTCCACGGCCTCGCCGAATACGCCGGCCGCTATCGCGATCTCGCCGCCACGCTCGCCGAACGCGGCATCTCCACCTTCGCTTACGACCAGCGCGGTCACGGTGCTCGACCCGGCACTCGCACGCACGTCGATCGCTTCGACGACTTCGTCGACGACCTGAATCTCGAAGCCGCGTCCCTGGCCCGGCGCTCTGCGGAGCTGCCGCTGTTCGTCTGGGGTCACAGCATGGGCTCGATCGTCACGATGGGCGCCGTGCTCAGCGCGCGGCATCGCTGGCGCGGCGCGATCACTTCCAGCAACTCGCTGGAGATCTTCCGGCGCGGGCTGAATCCCTTGAATCCCATTTTCCGTCTCGGCTCCCGCCTGCTGCCGCACACTCGGATCCCGCTCGGGCTCGACTCGCGCAAGATTTCGACTGACGAAACTGTCCAGCAGGCGTACGCGAACGATCCGCTCATTCCGCCCACCGCGAGCCTGCGCTTGATCGTCGAGTTCGCGGCGGCGTGCGAAAGTTGCCGCAACCGAGCGACCGAGCTGACGCTGCCGTGGCTCGTCGTGCACGGCGAGGCGGATGCGATCGCTCCCGTGCAGGGTTCGCGCGTGCTGTTCGATGCGCTGCGCTCGCAGGACAAGCAGCTCGTGATCTATCCTGGCTTGCGCCACGAGGTGCACAACGAGCGTCCCGCGGAGCGGGCGAAGTTCGTCGATCTGCTGAGCGATTGGATACTCGCGAGGGCCTGAGGAATGGAACTGAAGAATGCCGTTTGCATCGTGACCGGATCGGCGACCGGGATCGGTGCCGCCTGCGCGATCCAACTCGCACAGCGCGGCTGTCGCACGGTCATCAACTACACGAAGAGCGAGGCCGAGGCGCGCGAGACTCAGCGAGCGTGCGAACAGCACGGGGCGGAGGCTCTGCTAGTACGCGCAAACGTTGCAGAGGACGCGGACTGCCGGCGCATGGCGGAGGCCGCGTTGACGAAGTGGGGCCGCATCGATGCGCTGGTCAACAATGCCGGCACGACCAAGGTAGCGTTCAATCATGCGGATCTGAGCGCGCTCAGCGCCGCGGACTTTCAGCACGTCTATGGCGTCAACGTCGTCGGCGCGTTTCAGATGATTCGTGCAGTCGAGCCGGCGATGCGCAAGCAGGGCGGCGGTGCAGTGGTGAATGTCTCTTCGATCGCCGCAGTGATGGGTATCGGCACCTCGGTCGCGTACGCGGCGTCGAAGGGCGCGCTGAACACGATGACTCTCTCACTGGCTCGCGCGCTCGGGCCGCAGATTCGGATCAACGCGGTCTGCCCGGGTTTCGTCGAAACGCGCTGGCTGCAAGAGGCGCTGGGGCCTGCCTACGAAGGTGCGAAGGCGCGCTACATGTCGAACGCAGCGTTGCAGAAGGTGTGCACGCCGGATGACATCGCGCGTGCAGTGCTGTGGCTGCTGGAAGGTTCGGAGCTGGTCACCGGCGAGTTCATTCTCGTGGACGGCGGCGCTCACCTGGGCGGCTCACCGACGAAGGCAAGATGATTTCTTCGGGCACGGATTGTCGGGCTAAAGCCCGACCTACGGGTCAGGCTTCAGCCTGACGCAACTCGCCGCTCCGCGGTCGACAAATCCGCGAACTGCAGTGCCGCCAGTCGCGCATACAGTTCATTCGTTTGCAGCAGCTCCTGGTGCGTACCGATCGCGATGATCTGTCCGTGATCGAGCACGACGATGCGGTCCGCCTTCAGCACCGTTGCGAGCCGATGCGCGATGATGATGGTCGTGCGGTTCTGCATCAGCTTTTCCAGCGCCTGCTGCACGTAACGCTCGCTCTCCGCATCGAGCGAGCTGGTCGCTTCGTCGAGCAGCAGGATCGGCGGATCTCTCAGCAGCGCGCGCGCGATCGCGATGCGCTGCCGCTGGCCACCTGACAACCGCGCGCCGCGCTCGCCCAGGAACGTGTCGTAGCCTTCGGGCAGTTGACGAACGAACGTGTCTGCGCCTGCAGCGCGCGCTGCCGCCTCGATTTCTGCATCACTTGCGCCGGGCCGGCCATACCTGATGTTTTCGCGCGCGCTCGTGCCGAACAGCACCGTCTCTTGGGGTACCAGACCGATGCGTTGGCGCAGGTCCTGAGGTCGCGCCTTCGCGATGTCGACGCCGTCGATGACGACGCGGCCCGAGAGCGGATCGTAAAAACGCAGCAGCAGCTGGAACGTCGTGCTCTTGCCCGCACCCGATGGGCCGACGAACGCCACGGTCTCGCCCGACTCGATTTCGAGCGAGAACCGCTCCAGCGCGAGCGTGTCGGGCCGCGACGGATAGCGGAACGAAACGTTCTCGAAACGAATGCGACCTTGCGGCGGCGCCGGGAACGCTTCGGGCTGCGGGGGCGCGACGATCGCAGGCTCGGCATTCTGCAACTCGACCAGCCGCTCCATCGCACCGGCGGCGCGTTGCACTTCACCCCACATCTCGCTGAGCGATGCGGCGGAAATCGCGACGTACATGGCGTAGATGAGGAACTGGCTGAGTTGGCCGCCCGTCATCTGCGCCGCGAGCACGCGATGCGCGCCTTGCCACAGCACGAACGTGACCGCACCGAAGATCATCATCGTGCCGATCGCCGTGAGCGCTGCGCGCATGCGCGTGCGGCGAATCGCGACCGCGAACGAATCCTCGACTGCCTTGCTGTAACGTTCGGTATTCAGCGCTTCCAGGGTGAACGCCTGAACGGTCTGGATGGCGTTGAGTGTCTCGCCGGCCAGGCCGCTGGTGTCGGCAATGCGATCCTGCGACTGCCGTGACAGCGTCCGCAACTTGCGCCCGACGATGATGAGCGGTCCGATCACCAGCGGAATGCCGATCAGGATCATGCCGGCGAGCGACGGACTCGTGGCGACCAGCAGCACCAGCGCGCCAACCAGCTGAATGCTCGAACGCAGCGTGATCGACAGATTCACGCCCGCGATCGATTGCACCAGCGTCGTATCGGTCGTCAGCCGCGACAGCACTTCGCCGGTGCGCGTGACTTCGTAGAACGTCGGATCCATGCGGATGACGCGTGCGTACACATCGCTACGCACGTCGGCAACCACGCGCTCGCCGAGCCAGGTGACCAGATAGAAGCGTAGCGCCGCGAATACACCGAACGCGACTGCGGCCGCGAGGAACGCGACGAAGTAGAAATCGATCGTCGCGCGATCCTGCACGACCATGCCCTGATCGATGACGTTGCGAAACGCGAGCGGCAGCACGAGCAGCGCCCCGGACGCGATCAGCAACGCGCCGAGCGCGAGCACCAGCGTGCCCTTGTAGCGCCGCAAATACGGCAACAACGAGCGCAGCGGCTTGAGTGAGCGTCCCTTCGGGCGATCGATGATTGCGTTCATTTGTAGACGGGCAACTCCACGTCCGCGAACAGCGCGTCGACGTCGGCAGGCGCGGCGGCGTTGCCGGCGCGATCGACGAGCCGACGCGTCAGGTGCGGCGCCAGCTGCTGCAGGAAATCGTACATGTAGCCGCGCAGCAGCGCCCCTTGGTGGAAACCGGCCCACGTCATGTGCGCGGGGAACAGATGCGAGGCATCGATAGTGACGAGATCGCCGTCCTCGCGCGGGTCGATCGCCATGCTCGCGACGATACCGACGCCGAGTCCGAGCCGCACGTAGGTTTTGATTACATCCGCGTCACGGGCAGTGAGCGCGACGTGTGGCGTGACGCCGGCGCGCGCGAAGATCTGTTGCAGCGAGGACGGCCCGGAGAAGCCGAACACGTACGTGACGATCGGATACTCCGCCAAGGTCTCGATCGTGATCTTCGTTTCCTTCGACAGCGGATGACCCTGCGGCACGACGAGGCGCCGGTGCCAGCGATAGCAAGGCAACAGCACCAGGTTGCCGAACATCTCCTGCGAGCCGGTGTTGATCGCGAAGTCGATGCGGTCGCGCTGGGCCATGTCGGCGATCTGCTCGGACGTGCCCTGGTGCAGATGCAGCTCGACCTGCGGATATTTCTCGCGGAAGCGGCGAATCACTTCGGGCAGCACGTAGCGCGCCTGCGTGTGCGTCGTGCCGATCGCGAGCGAGCCGCGTCCATCGCCTTTCTGCTCGTCGGCGAGACGCTTGATGCTCTGGACTTCCTTCAGCACTTTCATCGCGCGATCGATGACACGCTTGCCTGCCGGCGTGATGCGCGTGAGCGTGCGGCCCTGGCGCAGAAAGATCGGAAAGCCGAGCTCATCCTCGAGCTGCTTGAGCTGCTTGCTCACCCCCGGCTGCGAGGTATGGAGGCGCTCCGCCGCCGCGGTGATGTTGAGGTCGTTTTCGACGATCGCTGCCAGATAGCGTAATTGCTGTAGTTTCATGGACTTAAGTGTAGCCGCAGACACTCTGTAAAGTCATAACGGCCCCGCATCATGACAGAACAAACGGGTCTTTCACGGGTTATAAGGCGGTTGGCTAGAGTCCGTCTCACTATGAACCCGGACTCTCTGTCACCCCGCCTGCAAACGCTCGTTCAGAACACGCGCGCCATGCTCGAGCATGCCGTGCGTGAGTATGGCGACGTCGTCTACTCGAACAGCCTGGGCGCCGAAGCGATGGTGTTGACCGACATCATCTGCGGTCACGTGCCCGAGATCGAGATGTTCACGCTCGATACCGGCCGGCTGCACGACGAGACCCTCGCGCTGCTCGATCGCGTCGAGCGTCGCTACCAGCGTCGCATCCAGGTCTTCTACCCGGACGCCAAGCTGGTCGAGCAGTACGTGCGGGACAACGGCATCAACGGTTTCTACCTCGGCGTCGAAGAGCGCCTGAGCTGCTGCAATATCCGCAAGATCGAGCCGTTCAAGCGCGCGGTCGCCGGCCATCGTGCCTGGGTCACCGGCGTGCGTCGCGAACAGTCGCACGAGCGTGCGCTCGGCGAACCCGTGTCGTGGGATGAGCGCTACGGTCTGTGGAAGGTCAGCCCGTTGCTCGATTGGACCGACGAGGACGTGTGGGCCTACATCAAGGGCCGCAACCTGCCGTACAACGCCTTGCACGATCGTGGTTACCCAAGCATCGGTTGCGCGCCGTGCACGCGTGCAATCGAAGCCGGCGCGGATCCGCGCTCCGGTCGTTGGTGGTGGGAGAACCCGGATTCGCGTGAGTGCGGTCTGCAGCCGCGCCGGCGCGTGATTCCTCTCAAGGTCGAGCCGCGCCGCACTGCGGCTGCCGCAGCGACCTGACATCAGCCTGCACATGGACTACTTCCCCATATTTCTGCGTCTCGCGAACGAGCCCGTGCTCGTCGTCGGCGGCGGTGCCGTCGCCGAACGCAAGATCGATCTGCTGCTGCGAACCTCCGCGCAGGTCCGGGTCATTGCACCCGAGCTTGTCCCCGGCCTCGCGGAGCGAGCAGCAGCGGGCGAGATCACGCACGTCGCCGCCGAGTTCCGTCCGGAACATCTGGACGGCGTGCGCCTGGCGATCGCGGCGACCGACAAGCACGCGATCAACGCCTGGGTCGCGCGTCAGGCCGACCGCCGTAACATTCCGGTGAACGTCGTCGATGATCGCGAGCTGTCGCGTTTCATCGTGCCGGCAATCGTCGATCGCTCGCCCGTCGTGGTCGCGGTCGGCAGCAGCGGCGACGCGCCGGTCCTTACACGCCGCTTGCGTGAGCGTCTCGAGTCGTTCCTTCCACAACGTCTCGGGACGCTCGCCAAGCTGGCGGGCAAGCTGCGTCCGACGATCAAGGCGCGCATCGAGAGTCCGGCACGACGGCGCAAGTTCTGGGAGAACTTCTTCGACGGCACGGTTGCCGCCGACGTACTCGCTGGCCGCAGCGTCGATGCCGCGGAGATCGAAAAGACACTCGGAACCGGCGGCCAGGACGCGGGCGAGGTCGTGCTCGTCGGCGCCGGTCCAGGCGATCCGGGTCTGCTGACGCTGCGTGCCCTGCGAGCGCTGCAGAATGCAGACGTAATCCTGTACGACCGGCTCGTGTCCGCGGAGATCCTCGATCTCGCGCGTCGCGACGCAGAGCGCATCAACGTCGGCAAGACGGCGGGCGGTGCGCAGATTTCACAAGACGAGATCAACGCATTGCTCGTGCAGCTCGCGCAGCAGGGCAAGCGTGTGTGCCGACTCAAAGGCGGCGATCCTTTCATCTTCGGTCGCGGTGGCGAAGAGCTCGAAGCCCTTGCAGCTGCGGGCGTGCGGTTCGAAGTCGTGCCAGGCGTTACAGCAGCGGCTGGTTGCGCGGCGTACGCCGGCATTCCGCTGACTCATCGCGACCACGCGCAATCGCTGGTCTTCGTGACCGGCCACACCAAGGACGATGCGGATGACTCCGTTAATTGGGATCATCTCGCGCGGCCCGCGCAGACAGTCGTGTTCTACATGGGCCTCGGTCATCTCGAACGGAGCATCTCGCAGCTGCGCGCGCACGGAGCGCCCGAATCGCGTGGTGCGGCGATCGTCGAGCAGGGCACGCGCGCTGAGCAGCGAGTCGTGACCGGTACGCTCGCAGACCTGGCGCAGAAGGCACGGCAAGCCGGCATCCAGTCGCCGGCATTGTTGATCGTGGGCGAAGTGACGCGCCTGCATGAAACGCTGCAGTGGTTCAACGCCGCGGCAGCCAATCCAATATCAAAGCAAGTGAGGCTCACAGCATGAGCATCCGCAACGGCCTCGCCGACGCAATCGGCAACACACCGCTGATCCGCCTGAATTACTTCAGCGAGCTCACCGGCTGCGAGATCCTCGGCAAGGCCGAGTTCATGAATCCCGGCGGCTCGGTGAAGGACCGTGCCGCGCGCGCCATCATCGACGACGCGGAGCGCAGCGGCCGGCTGTTGCCGGGCGGCACGGTCGTCGAAGGCACGGCGGGTAACACCGGCATCGGCCTCGCGCACATCTGCAACCTGCGCGGCTATCGGCTGGTCATCGTGATGCCGGACAACCAGTCGCCGGAGAAGTACCAGACGATCGAGACGCTCGGCGCCGAGGTGTTGCGCGTCAAGACCGTGCCGTACAGCGATCCGAACCACTATCAGAAAGTGGCGCGTCGGCTCGCGGAAGAGATTCCCGGCGCGATCTGGGCCAACCAGTTCGACAACACCGCGAACCGCGACACGCACGAGCGCACCACTGGCCCGGAGATCTGGGAGCAGACGGAGGGCCGCCTCGACGCGTTCGTGACCGCGACCGGCACGGGCGGCACGCTCGGCGGCGTGTCGCGCTTCCTGAAGAGCCAGACGAACCATCGCGGTCGCAAGCCGCTTGCGTTGCTCGCTGACCCGCAAGGCAGCTCGCTCTATCACTGGCTGCGCGATGGTGAGCTGAAGGCGACCGGCCCCGGCTCGATCACCGAAGGCATCGGCATCGGCCGCGTGACCGCGAATCTCGAAGGCGCGCCGCTCGACGACGCGCTGCATGTCACCGACGTCGAGTGCGTACGTACCGTTTATCAACTGCTGCGGCAGGAAGGCCTGTTCCTCGGCAGCACCAGCGGCGTGAACGTCGCTGCGGCCCTGCAAGTCGCGCGGCGGCTCGGCCCCGGCCACACGATCGTGACGATCCTGTGCGACACCGGTGCGAAGTACCAGTCGCGTCTGTTCAATCGCAAATGGCTCGCGGAAAAGGGACTGCTGGAGGCGGCCGGGCTCGATCAGCCGCTCGCACCCAACCTCGTTCCGCCGGTGCCTTTCACGGAGATGCCTCGTGTCGACGCACACCGACTCCGCGCTTAAGTTCGAGCGCCATCCGGTTCACACCGACGTCGTTATCGTCGGTGCGGGCCCGTGCGGCCTGTTCCAGGTATTCGAGCTCGGTCTGCTCGGGCTGAAGGCGCACGTCGTCGATTCTTTGAAAGCGCCCGGCGGCCAGTGCGTGGAGCTGTATCCGGACAAGCCGATCTACGACATTCCTGCGGTGCCCGTATGCACGGGTCAGGAGCTGACCGATCGTCTGCTCGAGCAGATCCGTCCGTTCGGCGCCGGTTTGCATCTGGGCCAGGAAGTCACCGAAGTCGCGCGACAGGACAACGGCCGCTTCCGCGTCGGAACTGGCGCGGGCACGGTGTTCGATGCCGGCGCTGTCGTCATCGCTGGCGGCGTGGGTTCGTTCCAGCCGCGCAAGCTCGACGTGCCGGGTGCGGCCGAGATCGAAGGCAAGTACATCCACTATCGCGTCAAAGATCCGCGTGCGTATGCGGATCAGGACGTCGTGATCCTCGGCGGCGGCGACTCCGCACTCGATTGGGCGCTGACGCTCGTCGAGCACGCGCGCAGCATCGTGCTCGTGCATCGTCGTCCTGAGTTCCGCGGTGCGCCCGCATCGGTTGCAAAGCTTTACGCGTTGCGTGACGAGCATCGTGCCGACGTGCTGATCGGCCAGGCGAAGGAAGTCACCGCGGTCGATGGCGTGCTGAAGTCGCTGAGCGTGCAGGGCGCAGACAGCGTCGTGCGTCGCGTCGAGCTGGACCAGTTGCTGGTGTTCTTCGGCCTGTCGCCGAAGCTCGGGCCGATCGCGAACTGGGGCCTAGACATCAACAAGCGTCAGCTCACCGTCGACACCGAGAAGTTCCAGACGAACGTGCCCGGTATCTACGCGGTCGGCGACATCAATCACTACGCCGGCAAGAAGAAGCTGATCCTGTCGGGCTTCCACGAGGCGGCGCTCGCGGCGTTCGCGATCAAGGAATATCTCGAGCCCGGCAAGAAAGTGCACCTGCAGTACACGACCACGAGCCCGCTCATGCACAAGCGGCTCGGCGTCGAGTCGGCCGAAGATCAGGCAGCAGCGCGCAAAGCGGCCAGCGGCTAATTCTTCGTCAGCACCAGGAACACGCCGCTGGCGCGCGCGATGCGCTCGCGGCGGACGCTGAAGTACACGTTCGCGAACGCCATGCGTGAGCCGACCTTCTGGATGTCGAGCGAGGTCTCGACCCAGTCGCCGATCTGCGCGCCGCCCGCAAAATCCACGCTCAGGTTCGCGGTCACCATGCTCGTCGGCGGCGTCGTCGACGTCGCGAGCCCATAGCCGAGCGCTATATCCGCGATTGATGCGAGCACGCCGCCGTGCAAAGTGCCGCGGGCGTTGGTGTGCTTCTCCTGCACGCGCATGCCGATGACCAGCGACGTGCCCGAGCCGACGCTGTACAACGGCCCGATCGTCTCGAGGAACGGACTCGTCCGGAAGATCGGCGCGAAACCCGCCGGAATTTCACTGGTACTCATGACGACGACACCGTACTGATCCGGCGCTGTCCCTGCCAATGCAATCTTGGCATCGCCAGCCATGCACCCGGCGAATGGTGCTATCTTCGCCGCTCTCATGAGCTCTCGAACCGAATTCGCGATCCTCGGCGCCGGCGCGATCGGCTCCATCCTCGGTGCACATCTGACGCGCGCAGGCCACGCGGTGACGATGCTGGTTCGCGAGCGTCGCGCTGCGCAGCTCCGCAGCGACGGATTGCGAATCAAAGGACTGAGCGAATTCGCGACGCCGGTTCAAGTGCTCACCGATGCTTCCCAGCTGCGTAGCGCGGACGTGCTGATCGTCGCGATGAAGACGCCCGGCACAGCCGAGGCGCTCGAGCCGCTGCGCAACGCCGACATCGGCACGGCTTTCTCGATTCAGAACGGCGTGTGGAAGGACGAGGCGCTCACGAATGCGCTCGGCGCCGATCGTGTGCTCGGTTGTCTGGCGAACACCAGCGGCGAGCTCTTGCCCTCGGGCGAAGTGCTGTTCACGCGCAATGTGAACATCTACATCGGCGAGCTGCCGGCGGGATCGAGCGCTCGCGCCGAAACGCTCGCGCAGACCATCGACGCCTCCGGTGTGCGGACCACTGCAGTGCCCGACGTACTGGCCCGCGAGTGGACCAAGTTCGTGGGTTGGGCCGGCTTGATGCTGATGTCGATCACGACGCGCGCTACGACATGGCGCTATCTCACCGACCCCGATTGCGCGCTGGTGATGGTGCGTGTCCTGCGAGAAGTTGCCAGCATCCCTCGCGCTGCCGGCGTGCAGCTCGCGAACGAGGACACGTTGTTGCCTCTGCAGGGCATCCTGGCCGGTACGGAAGAGGCGGGCGTTCAGGCCGTCATGCAAGCCGGCCGCGATTTCCAGCGTAATGCGCCCACTCATCGGCTGTCCTCGCTGCAGGATCTGGAGGCCGGCCGGCCGTTGGAGATCGAAGGGACGCTCGGCTATGCCGTACGGCAGGCACGACAGTTGCACCTGCCGGTGCCGCTGCTCGATTCGCTCTATCACCTCGCTGTTGCAATCGATCGAACGCGCGTCGCCGAGCGTTAATGCGTCAGGTCCGCACTTGCGCCCCGGGCGGCCCGGTGCTGTGATGACCGCCCGCCCAGGATCGAGAAACTCCCAGGAAACCCTTATGGAAGCCCGCCGAGCCCCGCAGCCGTCGTATCCGTTTCAGCTGTCGCTGCGCGTCCGGCATCCATCGATCGATCCGGCGGCGATCTCGCGCGAGTTGCAGATCGAGGCCGAGCATTCGTTCCGTGCCGGCGACCTGCGCGACGCGACTCGGAGCGCCGCGGTGACGCCCGCTCACGTCGAGAGCTACTGGCTGGCGACAATCGATCCGTCATCGCTGCTCGCCGGCAAAGCGCCGCTGACGCCCGAGCTCAGTCCGCAGATTCACGCCATTGCCCTGGCCGCGGTCGATACTGCGCTGACCATCCTGATCACGAGCGTGTTGCGACGACATGCGGAGTTCTTTCGCCGCATCGAGTCCGAAGGCGGCGAGGTGCGGCTGATCGTGGCCCTCTCGGCGCGCAAAACGCGCGGCTTCACGCTGACGCCGCACTTGAGCAAGGCACTGAGCGATCTGCGTATTCCCGTCGACTTCGAGCTGGGCCACCGATGACGCGCACACGTTCGTTCGCAATCGTTGCACTGACATTGCTCGCAGGCTGTCAGTCGACGCCCCCTGCGCAGGTCCCGCCGCCGTCGCTGCAGTTGATGGAATCGCAGCCGCTGGTGCTCGCGCCGGGTTGCGAGGCCAGCGGCAGCGTGATGGTCGAGTTCATCGTGCGCATGGATGGCAGCCCGGACTCGTTGCAGGTTTCGCCCGCACCCGAGTGCGTGCGCGCCGCGCTCACCGCCTGGGTGAGCTCCTTCCGTTATCTCCCGCCCTCGGCGGACGTTCCCACCGGCGTCGAATGGCTGATGGTGTCGGCGCGCCGCGGCTCCTGAGCGCAACCCTGGCCGCTTCATTCGCGTCCAACGGCGGATGAAGAAGAAAATTCTCCTCGGACTTGCGGCGCTCGCTGTCGTCGTCGGCATCGCGCTCTACGTCAAGACGCGACCTGAAGCTCCAGACACCCGCTTTACCGGCGCTTACGCGCTGGCAGACGGCACGCTCGTGTTCGTGTCGCCCCGCGAAGGCAAGGTGCTGCGCTATCGCACGATGAACGGCGAAAGCGGCGTGCTCTGGCCCACTGCGGACGGCGAATACGAGGGCGGCCCCGGCTGGGACCAGCGCGAGCCCGTCATCAATCGCATCAAGTTCGAGCGAGGAGACGCCGGGCAGCCCGGCTTCGACTGGCGCCGCGCCGATGACAAGCCTGTGCATGCGCGGCGCATCGATTTGCCCGAACACACATCGATGTTCGCGAGCGGCGAGCTGCAGCTACGGGGCAAGGTCGTGCTGCCGGACGCCTCGACATACGGTCCCGGCCCGTATCCCGCCGTCGTCATCGTGCACGGCTCGGAGGACTACAGCGCAGTCGACTATTACTCCGACCCATATCTCTATGCGGCCAACGGTTTCGCCGCGCTGGCCTTCGACAAGCGCGGCACCGGCGGCTCGCACGGCAAATATCTGCAGAATTTTCACGTCCTGTCGGACGACGTCGTGGCGGCAGTACGCTGGCTGCGCACGCAGCCAGGCATCGACGGCAATCGCATTCATCTCGCCGGCTTCAGTCAGGGCGGCTGGATCGCGCCGCTCGCGGCGTTGAAAGACGGCAACATCCGCAGCGTGCTGGTCGGCTATGGCGTCATGGTGCCGGTGACGGGCGAGGATCGCTGGGGTTACTTCTACGCACTCCAACAGAAAGGCCTGGGCGCCGACGCCCTTGCTGCGGCAGATCGCGTCAACGCATTGATCGAAGACATCGTCGATCGCGACCAGAATCGCTGGAGCGAGCTCGGCACGCTGCTCGATGCGGGCCGCTCGCAACCTTGGTTCGCGGGCGTGCGCGGCAGCGATTCGATGCTGGGCGTGCTGACCGACAGCAAGCTGCCGTTGTGGGCCATGCGCGTGTACTTGTGGTGGCGCATTCGCTCGCAGGGCGACACGCCGTTCATCGATCGCGTCTACGATCCCGTGCCGACGATGCAGAAGCTGCAGGCGCCGAGTCTGTGGCTGCTGGGCGGCGAAGATTCGAGCGCACCGACGCCGTGGACGCTGCGCGAGCTGCAGAAGCTGCAGGCCGAAGGTCGGCCGGTGCAGGTGCGGGTCTTTCCTGACGCCGATCACGGCATCATCAAGTTCGTGCCGGCGGAGAACGGTGAGCGGCGCTACACGGGACTCGAGCCCGACTACTATCCCGCGCAGATTGCTTGGCTGCGCGCGAACAGCGGCTCCTGAGTTCTTTGTAATAGGGCGCCCGGGCGAAATACGTTAGGCTGCGCGGGTCAACACGACCCCCGCGCACCATGACAAGAACGCCCGACGCGACGCCTTTCGAGCACCTGCTTTCACAACGTTTGACTCGCCGGCGCGTGCTCGCTGCGGGTGCCGCGCTCGCGCCGCTTGCAGTCGCGGGCGGTGGGCTGCTCAGCGCATGCGCGACGACGCGACCGGCTGGTGCGCTGTCCTTCAAAGGCATCCAAGGCAGCCAGGCTGACGATGTAGTGCTGCCGCCGGGCTATCGCTACGACGTGCTCGTTCGTTGGGGCGACAGTCTCTGGACGTCGGTGCCCGATCTGAACACGACGCGGCTTGCTGACGGCGTGCTGCTCGAACCTGGCGCAGCCGAACGGCAGCAACGTCAGTTCGGCACGAACTGCGACGCGATTCATTTCTTCCCGCTCGATGCACGCGGCGAGCGCGGCATCCTGTGCGTCAACAACGAATACACGGTCGACGAGCTGATGTTCCCGCAGCATCTCGGCATCGCCGGTGCATTGCTGGGCCGCGGTCGCGAGTTCGTCAGCAAGTATCCGCACGCTGTCGATGTAGCCAAGGCGGCGCAGGGCGTGTCGGTCATCGAAATCGCGCGCGCCCGCGGCCGTTGGCAGCTGGTGAAGGACTCGCGCTACAACCGGCGCATCACGGCGCAGACGCCGATCGACATCGGTGGACCAGCGCGCGGCGCGGCGTTGCTGCGAACGCAGGCGGATCCCGATGGAGTCCGCGCGCTGGGTACGTTCGGTAATTGCGCCGGCGGCGAGACGCCGTGGGGCACGTACCTGACGGCCGAAGAAAACATCCAGGATTATTTCGGCAACCTGGAACACCTCAAGGCGCGCAGCGACGTCGATCCCTACATCGTCGAATCGCACCGGCGCTGGCGCATGTGGAAAGTGAATTCGCTGTATGCGTGGGAAGCTGCCGATGCGCGCTTCGATCTGTCGCGCACGCCGACCGAACCGTTCCGCTTCGGCTGGATCGTCGAGATCGATCCGCGCGATCCAACCCGGCCGCCCGTGAAGCGCACTGCGCTCGGTCGCTTTGCGCACGAAGGTGCGAGTCCAGTCATCGCGCACAACGGCCGCGTTGCCGTGTACCTCGGCGACGACGACAAGTTCGAGTTCATCTACAAGTTCGTGTCCGAAAGCCGCTTCGACCCGAAGAATCCAGCCGCCAATCGCGATTTGCTCGATCGCGGGACGCTGCACGTCGCGCGGTTGGATGCGAGCGGTCGCGGCGAATGGTTGCCGCTGGTGTTCGATCCGCAAGGTCCGCTGAATGCCGCTGCGGGTTTTCGCGATCAGGCAGAGGTGATGATCAAGGCACGCGCCGCGGCGAGCGTGCTCGGTGCGACGCCGATGGATCGCACTGAGGACATCGAAGCGAATCCGGTTTCGGGGCGCATCTACGTGGCATGCACTCGCAACGAACAGCGCACTGCCGCTGCAGCTCATCTCATGTATGCCGGCCGTGAAATCGACTCCGGGATCGATCGCGCGAATCCGCGCGGCGCCAATCCGTTCGGGCACATCATCGAGATTCGCGAAGCCGGCGACGATCACACCGCGCGCGAGTTTTCCTGGGAAGTATTCCTGCTCGGCGGCGATCCCGCCGGCGCACATCTGATCACCGACCTGACGCAAGTCCGACAGGACAGTACTTACTACGCCGGTTACGCGAAGGCGGACGAGCTGAGCCCGATCGGTTCACCGGACAACATCGGCTTCGATCGCAACGGCAACTTGTGGATCGTGACCGACGGTCCGCAGCCGCGCGGCTCGAACGATGGTTGCTACGCGTGTCCGACCGCAGGTCCGCAGCGCGGCCGCTTGCAGCAGTTCATGAGCGGCCCGGTCGGCGCGGAAATCTGCGGCTGCCAGTTCTCGCCGGATTGCGAGACGCTGTTCCTGAGCATTCAACATCCGGGTGAGGGCGGTCATGTCGGCGAGCCGCGCAGCCACTGGCCCGACGGGCCCGGCACGCAGCCGCGCGCGAGTGTCATCGCGATCACGAAAGAGGGCGGCGGGACGGTAGGAACCTAGAGGACCTTACCGGGATTCATGATCCCGTTCGGATCGACTGCCTTTTTGATCGAGCGCATCAGCTCGATCGCGACCGGATTCTTGTAGCGAAGCAACTCCCCGCGCTTCAACTGACCGATGCCATGCTCCGCGCTGAAGCTGCCGCCATAGCGCGCAACGAGATCGTGCACGGCTCGATTCACCTGCGGCGCCAGACGCAGGAATTCCGCGTTGTTGCCGCCGCGCGCCGGGCTCAGATTGAAATGCAGATTGCCGTCGCCGAGATGCCCGTACGAAACGAGCCGCGCGTTCGGCGCCAGCCGGGCGACAGCGGCTCCGCCCTCGACAATGAAGCGCGGCAACTCGCTCGTCGTCACCGAGATATCGTGCTTGATGCTGGCGCCTTCACGACTCTGTGCTTCGGGAATCGTCTCGCGCAGCCGCCAGAACATCTCGCGTTGCGCTTCGCTCGCAGCGATGGCGGCATCGGTGATCTCGCCGGCTGCCATCGCCGCGGCCAGCTCGGCTTCGATACTTTCGCGCGCAGCCGTGCTGCTGCGGCCCATGCCGATCTCAACCAATACGTACCACGGATGCGGCCGGTCGAGCGGATCGCTCGTCGACGCAATGTGCTGCAGAACCAGATCGAGCGCGACACGCGGGATGAGCTCGAACGTCGTAACCGCGTCGCTGGTGAACGTGCGCAATCGCGACAGGAGCGTCACCGCGGCGTGCGGCTCCGGCACGCCGACGAATGCAGTCAGCGCCCACGCGGGCCGCGAGAAGAGTTTGCAAGCTGCAGCCGTGATGATGCCGAGCGTGCCTTCCGCGCCGATGAACAAATCGCGCAGATCGTAGCCAGTGTTGTCCTTGCGCAGCGGCTTCAGGCCATCGAGTACGCGGCCGTCGGGCAGCACGACTTCGAGGCCGAGCACGAGGTCGCGCATCATGCCGTAGCGCAGGACCGCGGTGCCGCCGGCGTTGGTCGACAGGTTGCCGCCGAGCTGACACGAGCCTTCCGAGCCGAGGCTCATCGGGAACAGTCGATCGACCGCCGCAGCCGCGCTCTGGATCTCAGCGAGCACGCAGCCGGCTTCCGCGATCATCGTGTAGTTCGCCGGATCGAGCGTACGGACGCGACGCATGCGTGCGAGCGACAGAACGATCTGCGAGCCGTCGTTGCTCGGCGTCGCGCCTCCGCAGTAGCTGGTGTTGCCGCCGACCGGCACGACGCCGATGCGTGCCTCGTGGCACAGCTTCATGATGGCAGCGACCTGCTCGGTCGAATCCGGCCGCAGCACCAGCGAAGTGGCGCCGTGGTACAGCTTGCGATGATCGATCAGGAACGGCTCGACATCGTTGGGTTGATCCAGAAAGCCGTGCGGTCCGACGATCGCCCGCAGGCGATCCAATGTCGAAGTGTCGATGCTCGTGCTCATGGCGCCAATGTCCAGTTCGAGGGCTGCGCAGCCAGTGCTTCGAGATGCGCGCCGTCGAGGATCTCGCCGGAAGTGACTTTCTGGTCGCGCAAAATGCAGGCGAAGCGCTGATCGCTGTCGGCCGCTCCGTTCTGCACGATACCGCCGATCAAGTGCTCGCCGCCCGCTGTCGTATCGACCGTTACTTTGAACATTGAGCGCAGCGGCAAGCGGCGTCCTTCCAGCAGAAACTTCTGGCAGAACAGCTGCGGGCACAGTTGCCGAGCCTGCGCCGACTCCATCGGCTCGCAGCCCTTCACGACGATCACCTTCGCAGTGCGCAGCAGCTCCGGCTCACGCAGATTGTCGAGCAGCGAGAACAGGCCCCACAGGGCGATGCCGGAGATGGCGGCGAAAATGACGAGGCGGAGGGACAGCACCTCGTAAGAATGTCAGGCTGAAGCCTGACCCACAACGCCTACTGCGCGCGTAGCGCGGCGATGCGCTCTTCCAGCGGCGGATGGCTCATGAACAGCCGCATCAGGCCCTGACGCATCATGCCGCTGATGCCGAACGCAGCCATCTGATCCGGCAGCGGCTGCGGATGCTGCTGACGCAGGCGCTCCAGCGCCGCGATCATCGGCTCGCGGCCTTCCAGCTTGGCGCCGCCCGCGTCGGCTCGGAACTCACGCCGCCGCGAGAACCACATCACGATCATGCTCGCGAGAATGCCGAGCACGAGCTGCGCCACGATGACGCTGATGAGGAACGCGGGTCCGTGCCCGCGCTCGGTCTTGAACACGACGCGATCGATCAGGTAGCCGATCACGCGCGACAGAAAGATGACGAACGTGTTCACCACGCCCTGGATCAGCGTCAGCGTGACCATGTCGCCGTTCGCGACGTGACTGATCTCGTGGCCGAGCACGGCCTCGGCTTCACGCCGCGACATGCCACGCAGCAAGCCGGAGCTCACGGCCACCAGCGCGCTGTTCCGGCGCGGACCGGTGGCGAATGCATTCATGTCGGGCGAATCGAACACGCCGACTTCGGGCATGCCGACGCCCGCAGCCTGAGCCTGGCGGCGCACGGTTTCGACGAGCCACGTCTCGGCCGCGTCGCGCGGCTGCTCGATGACGCGCACGCCCATCGCGCGCTTGGCAATGAACTTGGACATCGCGAGCGAGATGAGCGAGCCGCCGAAGCCGAGTACGGCGGAGAAGATCAGCAGGGCGTTGAAATCGATCCCGGTGCCGCGCGCGTCGAGATAGTTATCGACGCCGAGCAGGCGCAGGGTGACGCTCAGAACGACCAAGATTGCCACGTTGGTGGCGAGGAACAGAAAAATGCGTTTCATGGAGGGCATATGCGGGTAGCCCCCCGGCAAATCAATAGGCGGAATCTACTCGCGCAAGGAGCGCCCAGATGGTTCGGGCGCGCGGGCAGGAGCGCGACTCAGGCGTCGTCGCGGTCGCTGTAATCGTCGTCGTCGAGGTCTTCGTCGTCGTCGTCGTCCCAGTCGTCGTCGTCTTCGTCCTCGTCCCAGTCGTCCTCGTCCTCGTCGTCCTCTTCTTCCTCGTCCTCATCGTCGTCGTCGCTCGCCCAGCCTTCCGGCTCCTGGGCGTGCTCCAGGTCGAGCTCGTGCCAGGTATCGAGGTCGATCTCCTCGATATCGCCGTTCTCGTACTGAACCTCGATGATCTCTTCGTCCGGATCGACCGACAGCACCCGGAAGATCTCGTTCTCTTCGAGATCCTCGTACCACTGTCCCTGAACCGGGTCGTAGTCTCTGGCCACGCAAACACCTCAAGAACGCCAGGTCAGCCCTCAGCAACTGGCCGCGGAATATTAGGGGCATTCGCCGTGACTGCCAAGCGTGTGGGAGCTGCAAAGCGTACGAGGTTGAGGTAATAGTGGCACGAGCCATGAATTCTGCTACGCACCCATCGTCTGCTCTGCCGCTGCTGCGCGCGCGCCGCATCGTGGTCAAAGTTGGCTCCGCGCTCCTGGTCGATGCGCAGGAAGGCACCCCGAACCGGGGTTGGCTGGCGGCGCTGGCGGAGGACGTGGCGGCCTTGCGTGCCCGCGGGCAGGAAGTGCTGCTGGTGTCGTCGGGCGCCATCGCACTGGGACGCCGGCAACTTGGCCTGACGTCGACGCGGCTCAAGCTGGAAGAGAAGCAGGCCGCGGCGGCCGTCGGCCAGATCCGCCTCGCGCATGCCTGGAAGGACGCGCTGGAGCTGCATCGGCTCAGCGTCGCGCAGATCCTGCTGACCTTCGGCGACACCGAGGAGCGCCGCCGCTATCTCAATGCCCGCAACACGTTGAGCGCGCTGCTGCGCCTCGGCGCGATTCCGGTGATCAACGAGAACGACACGGTCGCGACTGCGGAGATCCGCTATGGCGACAACGATCGGCTGGCCGCGCGGGTGGCGCAGATGATCAGCGCGGATTGTCTGGTATTGCTGTCGGACGTGGATGGCTTGTACAGCACCGACCCGCGGCGCGATCCGGATGCGCGGTTCATCCCGGATGTGCATTCGATCACCCTGGACATCGAGCGCATGGCCGGCGGCACCACTTCCGCGGTCGGTTCCGGCGGCATGGCCACCAAGATTGCCGCTGCGAAAATCGCCATTGCTGCCGGGTGCCGCATGGCCGTCGCGCTCGGGCGCGAGTTGCATCCGCTCCGCCGCATCCAGGAAGGGGAGCGCTGCACCTGGTTTCATCCCTCCGTCACACCTGCGACGGTTCGCAAGCAGTGGATCGCTGGCGCGCTGAAGCCGGCAGGTGAGTTACACGTAGATGAAGGTGCGGCTGCGGCTCTGGGTCGCGGCAAGAGCCTGCTGCCGGCAGGCGTGACCAAGGTCGTGGGGCGGTTCAAGCGCGGCGACGCGCTGATCGTGCGTGCGCCGAGCGGCAAAGAGATCGCACGCGGTTTGTCTGCGTACTCGAGCCTCGATGCCGAGCGGCTGCGCGGGCGTCATTCCAGTGAGATCGAAGGCGTGCTGGGCTTCCACGGCCGCGACGAGATCATCCACCGGGATGATCTCGTGATCACGGGCTAGCGCCGGTTCACGGGAGTGCCGAAATAGCGGGGAGACACCGGATCGCTCGCCGGATAAGTCTCCTTGAGCTGCTCGTCGATCGCCCGCTCGCTGCGCGCACGCGGATGCCTCAACCGCCAGCGCCAGGCGATACCGCGGTACGCAGGCCTCGCGATCAAGGCAACAGCGCTCAGCAGCACGACGGTCTCCAACACACTGAAAGTCGAGCGACGCGCTTCGGTGCGAGTGCTGAGCATGAGATGTCCTCCTGGCGTCTGCAGGAGACGCATGCGATGCGAGGTCAGTTCCCTACACTTTCGGCGGCACGATCGGATGCGAGCTCGACAAACCGCCGTCGACCGGGAAGGCCTGGCCGTTCACGTACGAGGCATCGTCGGAGGCGAGGAACAGGGCCATCTGCGCGATCTCGACCGGCGCACCGGCGCGGCGCAGCGGATTGAGCTGACCGATCTTGTGATCCGTGCCGCGGGCGCGTGCCTGCTCGAAGATCGGCCGCGTCATGCCGGTCTCGATGAGGCCCGGGCAGATGGCGTTGATGCGCACGCCGCTGCCGCTCAGTTGATACGCCGTCGTCTGAACCAGGCTGACGACGCCGGCCTTGCTCGCACTGTATGGCGAGCCGCCCGCGCCGGAGCGCAGTCCCGCAACGGATGCCGTGCAGATGATCGAACCGCGCTTGCGCGGCGTCATGACGCGCGCTGCGTGTTTCACCGCGAGAAACGTGCCGATCAGGTTGATCTTGAGAATCTCCGCCCAGTGCTCCGGCGTCTGCTCCTGCATCGGCACCCAGCCGCCGCTCACGCCGGCGTTGGCGTAGCAGACGTCGAGTGCGCCGAACTCGCTGACGGCCGCATCGATCGCGGCGGCAATTGCCGACTCGTCGGACGAATCCTTGACGAAGGCGATCGCCTTGCCGCCGCTCTGCTTGATCGCTGCGGCGGTGTCTTCGACAGCCTGCGCACGATCGAGCACGACGAGGTTCGCACCTTCCTGCGCGAACAGAATGGCAGTGGCGCGACCGATGCCGCTGCCGGCGCCGGTGACGAGTGCTGTCTTGCCTGCGAGTCTTTTCATAGGACCCGAAGATTAGCTGAAACCTTGTGACCGTGGGCTGTAGGTCGGGCTTTAGCCCGACAAATCCAAACACCCAGTTCCGACCAACGGGACGATAATGCCGCTCATATGTCGCCCGACCTGATGCTCCAGCAAGATTTCGGCGTCATCGCCGACCTCATTCATGGCTACGCGCTGGAACGCCCCAGCCATCCCGCGCTGATCCACGACGAGCATGTCCTCACGTACGGCGCGCTCGACCAGTTGATGGATCGAGTCGCCGCATCGTTGCAACGAGACGGCGTTCAGTCCGGCGATGTCATCTCCATCTGCGGCACGTCGTGCGTCGAGTACGGGGCAATCTTTCTCGGCGCGCTGCGCGCGGGAGTCGCGGTTGCACCGTTGGCACCTTCTTCGACACCCGAAGGATTGGCGACGATGCTCGCGGACTGCGGCGCGAAGATTCTGTTCCTCGACGAGCCGATCGTCGCTGCGCTCGAAGGGCAGAAGTTGCCGGCGTCGCTGCGCAGGGTTCCGCTCTCGATGCGCGAATGGCTCGCGCCGGAGAGCGCGAAGCCGCGGCCGGTTCGGATCGATCCGGGCGCGCCGTTCAACATCATCTATTCGTCAGGGACGACCGGCACGCCGAAGGGCATCGTGCAATCCCATCGCATGCGCTGGGCGCACGTGCATCGTGCATCGCTCGCGCGCTATGACCGCACGGCCGTCACGATCTGCTCGACGCCGCTGTATTCGAACACGACGCTGGTGAGCTTCTTCCCGACGTTGGCGATGGGCGGCACGGTCGTGCTCATGGCGAAGTTCGACACGCTGAAATTCCTGCAACTGGCGCAGCGTCACGGCGTGACGCACGCGATGCTGGTGCCGGTGCAATACCAGCGCATCATGGATCTGCCGGAGTTCGATCGCTTCGACCTGCAGACCTTCCGCATGAAGTTCTGCACCAGCGCGCCGTTCGCGGCAGTACTCAAGGCGGACATTCTCAAGCGCTGGCCGGGCGGCCTGACGGAGTACTACGGCATGACCGAGGGCGGCGGCAGCTGCATCCTCTACGCGCACGAATTTCCGGACAAGCTGCACACGGTCGGCCAGCCCGCGCCAGGTCACGAGATTCGCCTGATCGACGAGCAGGGTCGCGAAGTGGCACGCGGTGAGGTCGGCGAGATCGTCGGCCGCTCGCCGGCGTCGATGATGAACGGCTACTTCAATCAGCCGGGCAAAACCGCGGAAGCGGAGTGGCACGACGGCGCGGGCAATCGCTACATCCGCACCGGCGACGTCGGCCGCTTCGACGAGCAGGGATTCCTCACACTGATGGATCGTCGCAAGGACATGATCATCTCCGGCGGCTTCAACATCTACCCGAGCGACCTGGAGGGCGTGTTGATCAAGCACGACGCGATCAAGGAAGTCGCCGTGGTCGGCGTGGCCTCGCGGCAGTGGGGCGAGACGCCCGTGGCTTTCGTCGTGCTCAAGCCTGGACACGCAGCGACAGCGGACGAGATCCGCACGTGGGGCAACGAGCGTCTCGGCAAGACGCAGCGGTTGGCATCGGTGGAGATCCGCGACGTGCTGCCGCGAAGCGCGATCGGCAAAGTGCTGAAGCGCGAGCTACGCGATCAGTACGCTCAGGCGGGCAGCTCGTCCTGACGCAGCGTGCGCATCGCGCGGTAATAGTGGAACGTCGACCACGCGAACGTAAACACGATGATGCAGAGCGCGTAGCGCAGCCCGTCGGCGCTCGCTTGTGCAGCGGGTACGCCAGCTTCCAACAAGTTGTTGCCGATCGTGTGGCTGATGAAGCCGGTCAGCAGCGGACCGACGCCGATGCCGATGAAGTTCAGCACCAGGAACAGCAGTGCGGTCGCGAGCGCTCGCTCACGCGGCGTGACCAGTCGATACGTCGCGGAGATCGACGGCGCGAGGTACATCGTGCCGAAGCAGACGTACAGGAACAGGCAGATCAGCACGACCGGCGTGTGCGACAGCGCGAAGGCCGCCGCGGCGAACGGCAGCGAGATCAAGTTCGAAATCGCCGGCACCTTCAACATGTAGCGCGAGTCGCCGTGGCGCTGCGTGAGCTTGTCGGCATACGTGCCGCCGATGTACGTGCCGAGCAAGCCGCCGAATCCGACCAGGAATGCGAGCCACACTCCGGCTTGCGCGACCGTGAAGCCATGCGAGCGGATGAGGTACGAGTTGTAGAACGCACTGACGCCGTAGCTCACGAACGCATGCAATCCCGCTGCAAACGCGAGATGCCTGAAGCTGCTCTTCGCGCCGAGTGTGCGCACCACGGTCGCCATCGGCGGAGCTTCCGGCACGGTGTGAGCGCCGCCTTCAGAGAAACCGCGCGGCGGTTCGCGCACCGTCAGCTTCAGCACGAGCGCCAGCAGAATGCCGGGCAGGCCGACGATGAGGAACGCCGCGCGCCACCCGTACATCTGTGCCACGACGCCGCCCATCATGAGTCCGATGAAGGTGCCGCCGTACACGCCCATCGCGTAGATCGACAATGCCTTGCTGCGTCGCTTCGGCTCGAAGTAGTCGCTGATGAGCGAGAGGGCGGGCGGGCTGCAGCCGGACTCGCCGATGCCGACGACGACGCGGGCCAGGAACAGCTGCCAGAAATTACGGACGACGGCCGTAACGGCAGTCGCCGAGCTCCAGATCAGCAACGACAACGCGATGATGTTGACGCGGTTGCCCCGGTCCGCCCAGCGCGCGATCGGAATGCCGAACGTCGTGTAGAACAGCGCGAAAGCCGTGCCGCTGAGTGCCCCGAGCTGCCAGTCGTGCAACCCGAACTCGTGCTTGATCGGCTCGATCAGCGTCGTGAGGATCTGGCGGTCGACGAAGTTGAAGACGTAGACGACGAACAGGAACCAGACGACGTAGTAGCGATAGCGTTCGCTCGCCTGGAACGCCGCGGGCTGCGCCTCGGCCGCGGATTTCAGCTGGTCCGTCTCGACAGCCATCCGACCCCCTGCTGCATTTCGTTGTGCGTGGACTGTGCGGGCGCCGTGCCGCCGACGTCAGCGACATTTGCAATTCTTTACTGCGCGGCGCTCGCCGTTAGAATGCAGGCATGCGGGCCGAAGCCAGCACATCGCACAACATCGCTGCCCTGATGGATTCATTGGGGCGCGCTGCCGTGGACGCGTCACGCGCGCTCGCGCGAGCGACTACTGCGACGAAGAACGCGGCGCTCACCGCCGCTGCCGCGGAGATTCGCAAGCAGCGCACCGCGATTCTGGAAGCGAATCGCAGCGATCTGCAGGCGGCGCGGGAGCGCGCGCTGTCCGACGCCATGATGGATCGACTGGCGCTCGACGAGCAGCGCGTCGCAGCCATGGCGAAGGGAATTGAAGAAGTTGCAGCGCTGAACGATCCGATCGGTGTCGTCATCGCCGCGTGGACACGACCGAATGGCCTGCGCATCGAGCGCGTGCGCGTGCCGCTCGGCGTGGTGGGTATCATCTACGAGAGTCGGCCGAACGTTACCGCTGATGCCGGTGCGCTGTGCTTGAAATCCGGCAACGCAGTCATTCTGCGCGGCGGCTCCGAGAGCGCGAATTCGAGCCGCGCGATTCACGCGTGCCTGGTCGCCGGACTGCGCGCCGCCGGCTTGCCGGAGGCCGCGATTCAAATCGTACCAACCACCGACCGGGCAGCCGTTGGTCACATGCTCTCGAGCATGACCGACTCCATCGACGTCGTCGTGCCGCGTGGCGGACGCAGTCTCGTCGAGCGCGTGCAGAAAGAAGCGCGCGTGCCGGTGATCGGTCATCTCGAAGGCAACTGCCACGTCTACGTCGATCGCGACGCGGATGCCGGCATGGCTCGCGAGATCGTGCTGAACGCGAAACTGCGGCGGACCGGCGTCTGCGGCGCGGCCGAAACCGTGTTGTTCGATCGCGGCGGCACCGGCGCCGAATCCATCGTGCGCGCGCTGCTCGATGCTGGCTGCGAGGTGCGTGGCGACGAGGCAGTACAGCGCCTTGATAAGCGGGTCACAGTCGCGACCGACCAGGACTGGTACACGGAATACCTGGACAAGATCATCGCGGCCAAGGTCGTCGATGGTGTCGACGCCGCCGTCGAGCACATCGCGCGTTACGGCTCGGCGCACACCGAATCGATCGTCACGCGCAACCAGGCGACGGCGGATCGGTTCCTGGCGAACGTCGATAGCGCAATCGTTCTACACAACGCGTCCACGCAGTTCGCCGACGGCGGCGAGTTCGGCATGGGCGCCGAGATCGGGATCTCGACCGACAAGTTCCATGCACGCGGACCGGTCGGGGTCGAGCAGTTGACCAGTTACAAATATGTCGTGCGAGGCTCGGGACAGGTGCGGACGTGAGTGGTTTGCGTGGATTGGTGATTGTGCTGCTGGCGCTGACGAGTGTCGCTCGCGCGGCCCAGGATATCGATGCGGCCGCGCTCGGGGCTGCGATCGACAAGGCGCGCAGCGAACAGGTCGATGCGCTGGCGCCGACCAACTTCGCGGCGGCCGTCGAGGCGCAGCAAGCGGCGGTGAAAGATGCTGCCAAAGGCCGCAAGACCGACAAGGTGAGCGCGAAGGTTCAGGAAGGTGAAGCGGCATTGAGTCGTGCGACGACCGCCGCCGCAGGCGCGCGGCAATTACTTGGCTCCGTGCTCAAAGCGCGCGAGGACGCGCTCGCTGCGCAGGCGCCGAAGTTTGCGGGGCAGTCCTGGGAGAAGGCCGCCGAGCGCTTTCGCGAAGCGATGACGGCGAACGAGAAGAACGATACGAAGAATGCGCAGAAGCGTGCGGCCGAGGCCGAAGTTCTGCTGCGCGATGCGGAACTGATCGCGATCAAGGGCGGCGTTCTCGACGAAGCGCGCGCAATGATCGCGCAGGCGGATGAAGCCAAGGTCGCCAAGTTTGCGCCGCGCAGCTTGCAGGCTGCGAAGCGCTACCTCGCCCAGGCGGAGCAGGAAATCCAGCGCAATCGTTACGAAATGAGCGAGCCGCGCAAGCTCGCGGCGCAGGCCCGCTACGAAGCGCGGCACGCAACTTATCTCGCGCAACTGATCGAACGCACTCTGAAGGAAGAGAGCGACGACCAGGCCGGCGTCGAAGCGTTGATTCTTTCCTGGGAAGAGCCGCTGAAGCGGATCGCGACGGAAATGGAATTGTCGGCGCAGTTCGATAAGGGCATGCAGGCGACGATGCAGGAGATCAATGAGCACGCGGCGACACAGGCGCAGGAAGCGCGCCGACTGAAGCAGGAGCTGGCAGATCGCGACGAAAACGCCGCGGCGCTGAATACGCAGTTGCAGAAGCTGGAGTCGCGGCTCGGCGGAGTTTCCGAAGAGCGCGTGGCGTTGCAGCGTCGGGTCGATGCGCAAGAGCGGCTGCGTTCGAGCGTGGCTGCGCTGGAAGCAACCTTCAGTCCGGACGACGCGCGCGTGGTGCGCCAGGGCGACGACGTCGTGTTGTCGCTGCTTGGAATCAAATTTCCTTCCGGCAAGAGCACCATCGACGCGAGCAGCGCGGCGCTGATGAAAAAAGTACAGCAGGGGCTCGCACTGTTCCCGGGCGCTTCGGTCTCCGTGGAAGGCCATACCGACGCGAACGGCAGCGATTCCCAGAATCTGATCCTCTCGCAGGATCGCGCCGATGCGGTGCGCCAGTACATGGTGAGCAACTTCGGGTTCAATCCCGAGAAGGTCAGCTCGGTGGGCTATGGCGAGGCCCGGCCAGTCGCCACCAATGAGACAGCCGCGGGTCGCGCCCGCAACCGCCGCATCGACCTCGTGATTCATCCCGAGCAGCGCTGACGTTGTACTTGCAACGGCACGTCCGCGGGCGGACGATGGCGGCCGTCATGTCTGTCCGCAGGGAAGAGGGTCGCCAGCATGCGTATTCACGTCCTAGCTGCCGCCACGTTACTCGCTGCATCGTTCAGCCTGCACGCAGCAACCGCTGACCCGTTCGTCGTGCACGAGTGGGGAACATTCACCACAGCGCAAGGCTCGGATGCCGAACAGATCCAGTGGGCGCCGTTGTTCAGTGTGGATCTGCCCAAGTTCGTCTACAGCGGCGCCGGCAACCTTGGCGGTTTCAGGGATGCAGCGCGAGCGTACCAAGGCAAGGACGTGATCGCGCCGGTGCGGATGGAGACGCCGGTGATCTACTTCTATTCGCAGCAAGAGCGCGTCGCCGACGTGCGCGTGATCTTTCACGGCGGCAACATCACCGAGTGGTATCCCCAGGCGACGAATCTGCAATCGTTGGCGACCAACCCCATGCCTTTTCCACATGCGCGTCAGTTCGTCATCGACTGGGCCGGCGTGCGCATCCTGCCGCGGGATACCAGCGAGGTGTCGGCGAGCGGGCTGATCCGCGGCGATGATCCGGGTCGCGGCAGCCACTACTACGCTGCACGCGAAACCGACGCGAACTTCCTGCGCGTGTCATCGCCAAAGGCGAGCAAGGGTGTCGAGCGTGAGCGCCACTTGTTCTACCGGGGCGTCGGCTATTTCAAAGCACCCCTGTCGGTCGGCATCGATGCCGAGGAGCAGCAGGTGTTGCTGACCGCGCTCGAGGCGGAGCCGATCAGCGACCTCTTCGTCGTCACGATCCGCAACGGGACGATGCGCTATCAAAAGATCGATCGCCCGACAACGAGTGCAACCGCCGCGATCGACGTCGTCACGCAACCGTTCGGCGCGCTAGGGGACGTGCGTGAACAGGCGACGCAGGACATGGCGGCGGCACTGATCGCACAGGGACTCTACGAAAAAGAAGCCCGGGCGATGGTGAAGACCTGGCAGGACCAGTGGTTCGGCGAGGAAGGAATGCGGGTTCTCTACTTGCTGCCGCGTGCCTGGACGGATCGCACGCTGCAGCTGCAGGTGGCGCCGCGACCGGACAGCGTGGTGCGTGTCATGGTCGGACGTGCCGAACTCATCACGCCGTCCGACGAGCGCAAGCTGCGGGATGAGGTGCTGACGTTCAGTCGAGGCGACGACAAGGCGAAGGCGCGCATTGTCGCGAACATCGACAAACTGGGGTTTGGGAGGTTCCTGCCCGCGGTAATGTGGAGAGTGGGCACAGAGCCGAACACTGAGACGCTGGGAAAGGCGCTCTGGGACTTGAACGAAGCGCTCAATGTTCGTGCGGATGGGCGCAGCGCTCGCAATTGACCCAGCCCGAATCGCCGTTCTCGTAGTGCTCTTTCTTCCAGATCGGCACGCGGTGCTTCACTTCGTCGATGATGTAGCGGCAGGCCGCGAAGGCCTCCGCGCGATGCCGTGAGCTGACTCCGACCCACACTGCGAGATCACCGATCGCCAGCGAGCCGATGCGATGCACGCACGTCGCGCGCAACACGCCGAAGCGCGCGATTGCTTCCGCGACGATCCGCTCGCCTTCCTTGTTCGCCAGCGCTTCGAAGGCTTCGTATTCCAGGCGCGTGACTGCGTGGCCTTCGTTGTGGTTGCGAACCCAACCCTCGAACGCCGAATAGCCGCCCGCAGCGGGATCCGCGAGCTCGGCACGATACGTGTCGGGCGTGAGCGGCGCCTGGCTGAACGAGAAGGCTTTCATCCGCCGGCCACCGGTGGGATGAACACGACCGTGTCGCCGTGCTTCAGTGGCGTCTGCCAGTCGCTGAACTCGGAGTTCAACGCCACTTTCAATTGCGCGGACGTCAGCTGGAACGGATGACGCTGCTGCAGCTCCGCGTACAGCTCGGCCGGCGTGCCGGCGCTCGTATCGACCGTCTCTTCGCTACGCCCGGCCTGCTCGCGCAGGATCGCGTAGTACTGAATGCGCAGGGTCTTCGCCACTTTGGCCTGCGGCCGTAACGCGCCCGTCGCCGCCGCAAACTCTTCCACCGTGTTCACGTTGTCGAGCGCCTGGCGCTCGGGCAGATCGAGCAACTTCGTATCCGAGTTGATCAGGAACTTGCGCGGGCACTGCTTGCCGGTCGCGAGATACGCAAGCACTGGCTCACGCGCAGCCGGCTCCCAGATCGCGCACAGCGGCTCAGGCAAGCCGTCGTGCGCGCTGCGATAGGCCGTCGCAATCTTGCTCGCGTCGCGATGCGCGATCAGGTGTTCGAGCGTGTGCTCCGTCAGGAACGGCAAGTCGCACGCGAGCACGAGCCATGCTGCTTTCGGATGCTCCAGCAGCGCGGCGGAAATGCCGGCGATCGGGCCGATGCCCGGCTGTC
>DATJIP010000148.1:0-23229 GCA_035493235.1 Steroidobacteraceae bacterium | reverse complement strand
CCCCACGCGTCGCGCCAACCCCCGGCCGCGCGTGGTGGCTCGGCGCGCCGATCTACCAGATCTATCCGTACAGCTTCGCGGATTCCAACGATGACGGCGTCGGCGATCTGCCCGGCATCACGGCGCGGCTCGAGCACGTCGCCTCGCTCGGCGTGGCGGCGATCTGGCTGTCGCCGTTCTTCACTTCGCCGATGAAGGATTTCGGCTACGACATCGCCGACTACCGCGACGTCGATCCGCGTTTCGGCTCGCTCGCCGATTTCGATCAGCTGATCGAGCGGGCGCACGCGCTTGGGCTCAAGGTGATCATCGACCAGGTGTACTCGCACACCTCCGATCAGCACGCATGGTTCCGCGAGAGCCGCGCGAGTCGCGACAACCCGCACGCCGATTGGTATGTGTGGGCCGATGCGCGTGACGACGGCTCGCCGCCGAACAACTGGCAATCCGTTTTCGGCGGCCCGGCGTGGACGTGGGATGCGCGTCGCGGTCAATACTATCTGCACAATTTCCTGGCCGCGCAGCCGGATCTCAACGTGCACAACCCGCGCGTGCAGGACGAACTGCTGGAGTGCGCGCGGTTCTGGCTGGAACGCGGCGTCGACGGCTTCCGTCTCGATGCAGTGAACTACGCGATGCACGATCCGCAGCTGCGCGACAATCCGCCGGCGCCCGCGGATGGCAGAGTGCGCACGCGGCCGTGCGATTTCCAGCTGGCGCTGTACAACAAGTCGCATCCCGACATCCTGCTGTTCATCGAACGATTTCGCGCGCTGGTCGACACGTATCGCGATCGCTTCACCGTCGCCGAGATCGGCGGTGCGGATGCCGCCGATGACCTGAAGAACTTTACGGCCGGTGCGAACCGGTTTCACAGCGCCTACGGATTCAATTTCCTGCTGGCCGATCGGCTGACGCCGCGGCTGGTGCAGCACGCCGTCGATGCCTGGCCCGACAGCGAAGGGACGGGGTGGCCGAGCTGGGCGTTCTCCAATCACGATGCGCCGCGGGCGCCGTCGCGTTGGGCGAGCACGCCGGATCGCGCCGCGATGGCCCGCGTCACGATGCTGCTGCTCGCGTGCCTGCGCGGCAACATCTTCATCTACCAGGGCGAGGAACTCGGATTGCCGCAGGCGCACGTGCCTTTCGAGCAGCTGAAGGATCCCGAAGCGATCGCGAACTGGCCGCTCACGCTCGGTCGCGACGGTGCGCGTACGCCGATCCCGTGGCGCTCGAACATGGTGTCGAGCTCGCACGCATGGTTGCCGATCGCTGCCGAGCATCTCGCGCTCGCGGTCGATCGACAGGAGCACGATCCGCATTCGCAACTTGCTTTCACGCGACGGGTGCTCGCCTTGCGCACGAGCGGCAGCGCGCTGCTGACAGGTACGATGAAGATCCTCGAAGCCTCCGACGCGATCCTCGCATTCGAGCGCACGACGCCGACGCAGCGGTTGCTGTGCGTCTTCAATCTCGGGCACGATGCGCGCTCATGGCGCCCGGCCGAGGCCGAGCGCTGGCGCGTGATCGAGCGGTCGGATGGGAGCAGCGGGTGGGCGTTGCCAAGACTCAGCGGTTGGGTCGCGGAATGGACCTGAGGGGATGTCGGGCTAAAGCCCGACCTACAGCCCTTCTTCTCACGTTGTGGTTGGGCGTTGCCGGTGCCGAAACCATCGGCACCGTCAGCTCGCCTGGCAACGTTCTCTCTGTCAACGTCACGGTCAACGACGAAGGCCGACCCGGCTATTCGATCACTCGCGGCGGTCGCCCGATCGTCACCGAGTCGCGCCTCGGCTTCTGGCTCACCGACGCGCCGAAGCTGGAGCGCAACTTCCGCGGCGGTGATGTCCAGTCGCGCAGCTTCGATGAGACGTGGGAGCAGCCATGGGGCGAGCGGCGCTACGTCCGCAATCACTACAACGAGCTGCGCGTCCAGCTCGTCGAGAAGAATCCGCCCAAGCGCACGCTCTTCGTAGTGTTCCGCGCGTTCGACGATGGCGTCGGTTTCCGTTATGAGTTTCCCGATCAGCCGCAGCTGCACGACGTGAACATCGGCGAGGAGCTGACGGAGTTCGCGATCGCCGATCCGGGCACGGCGTGGTGGATCCCCGGCGGGGAGTGGAATCGCTACGAATATCTCTATCGTCGGACAGCGTTGAGCGAAGTCGCGCAGGCGCACACGCCGCTCACGATCCGCACCGACGCAGGACTGCATATCGCGATTCACGAGGCAGCGCTGGTCGATTACTCGTCGATGTGGTTGCGTCGCGTCGAAGGCACGCGGCTGAAGGCGGTGCTGTCGCCTGCGTCGCAGGGTGCGAAGGTCAAGCGTGTCGCGCCGTTCAGCACGCCTTGGCGCACGCTGCTGATCGCCGACAGCGCCGGTGCGCTCTACATGGCGTCGGACAACATTCTCAATCTCAACGAGCCGAACCAGCTCGGCGATGTGTCGTGGTTCAAGCCGTCGAAGTACCTCGGCATCTGGTGGGGGATGCATCTCGGCACGTGGACGTGGGCGTCGGGTCCGCAGCACGGCGCTACCACCGCGAACACGCGCCGCTACATCGACTTCGCTGCCAAGAACGGCTTCCGCGGCGTGCTCGTGGAAGGCTGGAACGTCGGCTGGGACGGCGACTGGTTCGCGAACGGTGAGACCTTCAGCTTCACGCAGCCTTATCCGGATTTCGATCTGGAAGGGCTCGCGGCGTATGCGAAGAGCAAGGGCGTGCATCTGATCGGTCATCACGAGACGTCCGCCAACATCGCGAACTACGAGCGTCAGCTCGAGGCGGGGCTCGATCTGTACCAGCGGCTCGGCATCGACAGCGTGAAGACGGGTTACGTCGCCGATGCGGGCGGGGTCAAAGCGCTCGGTGACGATGGCCAGATTCGTTTCGAGTGGCACGACGGTCAGGTGATGTCGCGTCATCACCTGAAGGTCGTGATGGAAGCAGCGAAGCGTCACATCGCTGTCGTCGCACACGAGCCGATCAAGGACACCGGGCTGCGGCGCACGTATCCCAATTGGGTATCGCGCGAAGGCGCGCGCGGCATGGAGTACAACGCCTGGGGCGATCCGCCGAATCCGCCCGAGCACGAAGCGAACCTGGTGTTCACGCGCATGCTTGCCGGGCCGTTTGACTTCACGCCCGGCGTGCTGAGCCTGAAAGGGAAGGGCGGGCGGCCGATTCAATCGACGCTCGCCAAGCAGCTCGCGAACTACGTCATCTTGTACGCGCCGCTGCAGATGGCGGCGGATCTGCCCGAGAACTATCGCCGCTACCCGGCGCCGTTCCAGTTCATCAAGGATGTGCCGACCGACTGGTCGCAGACGCTGGTGCCAAACGGCGAAGTCGGCGACTACGTGACCATCGTGCGCAAGGATCGCAATAGCGACGACTGGTACCTCGGCAGCGTCACGGATGAAAACGCGCGCACGCTGGAATTGAAGCTCGACTTCCTCGATTCCGACCGCAAGTATCGCGCACAGATTTACCGCGATGGCTCCAACGCCGATTGGCGCGCGCATCCGTTCGCGATCGCCATCGAGCGCCGCGAAGTCCGCCGCGGCGACACGCTACAACTCAAGCTCGCTCCCGGCGGCGGGCAAGCCATCCGCTTCCAGATGGTGCCGGGGGAAAAATAGGGTGCACAACTCAGCACCGCAGCAAGATGTTGCGCTGCTGAGTTATGGATCGTTTTTTTCCCCCGGCACCAAGTGAAACCCTGGCGAGTGCAGCTGCGTCCGAACGAGATCAATTGTTCGGGAGGTGGCGCCCATGCGATTTTTCTCCGGTTTACTGTGCACTGTAGCGCTAGTTCTCGCTGCAGCTGTGCCGGTCGTGGCGCGTGCGGAGGCGGAGACGCCGCCGCAAGCATGCTATTCGGGCGCGTATCGATTCGCCGATGGCGGATTCGTCGTCATTTCGCCGAGTGACGAAGGTGCCCTGCGTTATCGCATGAGCGACGGCCGCATCGGTCGCGTCTATCCGGACGACGACAAACATTTTCACGGCGGACCTGGCTGGGCCTCGCGCGAGCCGCGCATCGCCGACGCTGCATTCGACGGATGCTCGAGCGATCGTCTGCAGTTCAAGCTGCAGGACGGCCCGTCCGGCGTCGCGACACGTGTGCAGGTCATCAGGAAGACCGGCACCTTCTCCAGCATCGGCAACACGCTCTACGGCGAGCTGTTCGCGCCTGCCAAACCGCAGGCACTCGTCGTACTCGTGTTCGGCTCGGGTCAGGACAGCGCAGTCACTTTCAACTACGTGCAGCACCTGCTGCCGTTGTACGACATCGCCGTGTTCGTCTACGACAAGCGCGGCACGGGCAAGTCAACCGGCCGCTTCACCGTCGACTTCAGTGAACTCGCCGACGATGCGCTCGCCGCCGTCGACTACTCACGCAAGCTGCTCAACATGCCGGGCGTGCCCGTCGGGCTGATGGGCGAAAGCCAGGGCGGCTGGATCGCACCGCTGGCGGCGGTTCGCGCGCCCGCCGACTTCGTCGTCGTCTCGTACGGCCTCGCGATCAGCCCGCTCGACGAAGATCGCAACGAAGTGTTCGACGAGATGACGGCGAAAGGCTACGACGACAGCGTGATGGCGAAGGCCCGCGAGCTGACCTCGATCACCGGCCGCATCATGCTGTCGCGCTTCACCGATGGCCTCGACGATCTGCGCAAGTTCAAAGCTGCGCACGCCGGCGAGAAGTGGCTCAACGACGCTGAAGGCGACTTCACCGGCCCGCTGCTGCGCTCACCCGACGACAAGTTCACCGAGCTGCGCGCCGCGCTCGGCTTCGATGCGATCCTCGACTACGACGCGCAGGCAGCGCTGCGCCGGGTGTGCGTGCCGATGCTCTGGGTTGTCGCCGGCAAGGACACCGAAGCGCCAAGTCGGCCGACGCTGGAATTCCTGCGAGCTCTGCAGCCTGCGCCGCCGCCGCTCGACATCGCCGTCTTCCCCAATGCCGATCACGGCATCCTCGAAGAGGGCGAGCAGAACGGCCAGCCCTACGCCCGGAATGCGGCCGGCTATTTCGACCTGCTGGCGCACTGGATTCGCACGCGGAACCTGACGGGCAAGTTCGGCACGGCGATCCTGCAGCCGGATCCCATGGACAAGGGCTCCCAATAGGACTATCGACGCGAGTATGCTCGGCGCCGTATCGTGACTCGTCGCGAAACGGTGCCGTGCATGCCACGCTCAAAAGCAAAAGTCTCGCTGTGGATCGCCTCGGGAGTTCTGGCCGCCAGCGTCGCCAACACTACATGTGCAGCTGACGCGCCGCCCGACCTCGAAGGCATCTGGACCGCCGGCACCCTGACGCCCTTCGAACGGCCACCGCAGGTCGGTACACATTTGCCCGAAGGCGAGCGCGCCGAGGCGCAGCGCCAGGCCACCGAGAAGTTCTGGGCCGCCGGTCACAAAGCCGGCGACGTTGGCCGCGACAATGACGCGTTCATGGATCAGGAGCTGAAGATCCTGCCGAACGGCCAGACCTCGCTGGTCGTCGAGCCCGCCGACGGCAAGGTGCCGGCGCGGCCCGAGGCCTTGCGCCGGCGCGATTTCAACCTGACCAGTTTCGATTCGTACGAGACGATGAGCCAGTGGGATCGCTGCATCACCCGCCAGCCTACGGCCACGTTTCCGGGCGCCTACAACAACTCGTTCCAGATCGTGCAGACGCCGGGCTACGTGCTGATCAACGCCGAGATGATCCACGACACGCGCATCGTTCCGATCAGTCGCGACGGTCACGCCGCGCACGCCGATTCGCGCGTGCGTTCGTGGGGCGGCGATTCACGCGGTCACTGGGAAGGCTCGACGCTGGTGATCGAGACGACGAACTTCAATGGCGGGGGCTGGATTGCGACGGCGCAGAACACGGCGGCCGTGCGCGGCATGCCGTTCAGCGATCAGCTGCGCACAGTCGAGCGCTACACGCGCTCCGGCGACACGATGCAGTACGAGATCACTATCGACGATCCCGTGAACTACACCGCGCCGTGGAAAGTCGCGTATCCGCTCGCGCGCGACGACCACTATCAGGTGTTCGAGTACGCGTGCCACGAGGGCAATCACGCAATCGAACTGATGCTCGGTGGTGCGCGCGCGCAGGAAGCTCGGGAGTGATGCGCTAGCGATTCACGATGCTGAAGATGTTGCCGTCCGGATCTTTGAACCAGGCAACCTTCATGTCCGCGTCCTTCGCGACGTGCACATCGCCCTGGAGCTTCAGCTCGGGCATGTTGTAGTGCTCGAACGCGACGCCCTTGGACTTCAACTCACTCACTTCCCGCTCGACGTCGTCGACCGCCCAGGTCACTGCCGTCGCCTTGTTGGTGCCGGCGAATTGCGAACGGTAGACGTTGAGCCGCGTATCGCCATTCTGGTAGACGGCGACCTCCTCGCCCTCCGCGTCGATCTGCTTGAGACCGAGCGTGCCCTCGTAGAATTTCTTCGCCGCAGCCAGGTTCTTGACCGCAACGGTGGGGATGGCGTCGTATTTGCTGAGCATGGCTCTACTCCTTTTCATCGGGTGCCAGAACTCAACCCGCGTGACGCACGATGGATCCGTCTCGAGGCGAAATCCTTCAGGCTGTCATAGATGTCAATCCGGTCCGACCAGCGCGGCCCAGAACGCGTCGTAGCTCTGCAGCACCGCCGGATTCTCCTTGACGATGCCGACCACCTGACGCGGGATCAGCTTCAGGTGATCGACCATCGCTGCTTCGCTGGCGCCGTTGGCACGCGCGAACTCGCGGAAGATCGCGAATGAGCGTGCTTCGTAGGCGTCGACATCGATGTCGGTACCGTTCGCGAATGTCTTCACGGTCTCGTCGTAGTAAGCGTGCATGTGGGGCGATCGTTTCCAATCGCTGGCGTCATCCCGGAACTCGACGGTGGTCGGCTCGGGCTCATGCTTCGGTTGCTGTGCGCAGCCAGTCGTGACGAGCAGAGCTGCAACGAACAGGAGAGTGGTTTTCATGCGGCGAGTATGCGCGAAAAAACGGCGGGCCGAAGCCCGCCGTTGTAACCAAAAGTCATCCTTGTAACGAACTGTTGTCGGGCTGAAGCCCGACCTACAGCGTGCTACTAAAAGTCGGCTGTGAGTCCCAGGAAGACATACCGTCCCATCGTGTCGTACACCTGCGGGAACGTGTTGCCGTTGCAGAACACGGCGGGGCAGGTGTCCTGACCGACCAGCGGCGGGTCCTTGTCCAGGATGTTGTTGATGCCGAGCCGCCCGGTGATGTTGCTGAACATGCCGACGTCGCTGACGGTGTACGAGCCCGTCAGGTCGAAGTAGCTGCGCGAGCCGAGGTGCTTGTCCGTCTCGATGATCGCGGCGGACAGGTTCGGATCGGAGCTCGTGCGGTCATCGTCGACGGCGGCGATGTAGCGCCAGGTCAGCGCCACGTCCAGGTTCCACGGCGTCGTCCAGTTCGCACGCAGCTTGTGCCGCCAGTCCGGCACCGGCGTGCCGCACACCGAGCCGTACAGTCCGGCGCAGTCGTACTTGCTCGCGCCCGGCAGCGGCTCGGTCATGAACTGGTCGACGTACGTGCCGATGAACTGCAGTCCCAGGCTGCCTGCTCTGCCGATATCGAAGCGATAGTTCGCTTCCGCATCGAGGCCCTTGATCTGCAGCGAGCCGGTGTTGAGGATCGGATCTTCGACGTAGCCGCTGTCACCGAGCCAGATCGAGCCGTTGCCGGCGCGATTCACGCGGTCGCAGTAGTTGGCATCGCCCGTCGTCAAGCACTGGTTGAGCACGAAGTCCGCGCCGAGATTGTTGATCAGCTTCTCGACCTTGATGTCGTAGTAGTCGACCGTGACACTGAAGCCCGGCAGGAACGACGGCGTGATCACGAAGCCGTACGAGTACGTGTCCGACTCTTCCGGCTGGATGTCGGTGTTGCCGCCGACCAGTCCGTTGTACTGCGAGGCCGGGTTCTGCAGGATGTTGCCGTACTGCGCGGCGGTGACGCCGGTGCGTGCGCATTCCTCGAAGCTTGCAGCGGGTGCTTTGCCCGGCTCGTTCGAGCAGGGATCGGTCACGCCGTCGAGCTGCACGCGCGGTTGCAGGAACAACTCCTGGATGTTCGGCGAGCGCACTGCGCGTTGATAGCTCCCGCGCAGCATCACGTCCTGGATCGGCGCCCACTGCAGACCGAGCTTGTAGCTGTCCGTGCTGAAGCCGAGGTTGTAGTCGGAGTAGCGATAGCCCGCTTCGAACGACAACGTGTCCGCGAACGCCTTGCCCTGCGCGATCGGCAGGCGCGCTTCGGCGAACACTTCTTTCACGTCGAACGAGCCGAACGTGTCGAGCGTCGGGGCTCCCTGGCCGGCGAGGTCGTTGCTCTGGTAGTTCGCATCGGTGCGCAGCTCCGAGCTTTCGGAACGATACTCCGCGCCGAACGCGACACCGAGGCCGTCGTTCGCAGTCGGCAGCTTGATGCCGTACTGGCCGAGGTCACCCGAGATCGAGCCGCTCAACACCTGTTCGACGGTCGAGCCTTCGGACAGTGCCGGGATCTGCAGGTACGCCAGCTGATCCGGAGTAACGCTGCCGACGCCGAAGATCTGATACGGCACGCAAGCCGGATCGTCGTTCGTCAGGTCCGCATCCGCGTTGACGCGGCAGACCGGGTTGCCGTTCGGGCCGGCAACAGCGGTCAGCGACTTGCGGATGCGCGAGCGCGAGAAGTCGTTCTGGAAGTTCTCGGACAGGACCGACGTGCCGTACAGGCCATACACGTCGTAGTTCCAGCCATCGGAGATGTTGCCGCGCAGCCCGAGCACGCCGCGGAACGAAGTGTGCCGCAGATCGTCGTTGCGTCCGCCGCCTTCGACGTTGCGTCGGCCGATGTCCATCAACACATCGCCCGCGGCAGTGTTGCCGCCGCAGAATGCGTCGAGCGCGGAGGCCGTGAGCAGCGGGTTATCGCAGTTCACCGTATAGCGTCCGAAGAACGGCGGTGCACCCGGGCCCGCGCCGAGGAACGCGCCGCTCGGCGCGATCTGCGCCTGCGTGCGATCGTCCATGAACATGAACTCGGTGTAGACGGTGGCCTTGTCGCTCAAGTCATAGTGAGCGAACAGACCGGCGGTCTTCCGTTCGTCCGTGCGCTGATAGAAGTTCGACGGCGCAAAGTTGTACAGATCGGATGCGGCGAAGTCGCGCATCACGCCGTTGTCGCCCACGGTGAAGTCGCCGATGGCGTTGGTGTCGTTGAGGTCGGTCTGATTGTAGGTCAGGAAGCGGCCGTGCGCGGTATTGCTCGAGCCACCGCAAGTGAACTCGGTGGACGTCGGATCGCCCTGGTCGGATGAGCCGAGCGCACAGGCGCTGAAGTCACGCCGGTCCTGCGTTACCGGATCCAAGGTGCGATAGCCGATGTAGACGGTGGCATTGCCGCGGCCGTCCGGCGTGTTGATACCCGCGATGAACGTGAGGTCCTTGGTGTAGCCGTCGGTAACGTTGCTCTCGGGCGTATTGAAGCCGCTGTCCCGCACGATGCTCGTGATGTGAGCGTCGTCGTTGTTGTGCTGGTACATGCTGTACTGAGCATCCAGCCGCACGCCCTCGAACTTGTCGTTCATGATGAAGTTGACGACGCCGGCGACGGCATCGGCGCCGTACACGGCGGACGCGCCGCCGGTCAGTACTTCGACGCGTTCGATCAACGCCGCCGGAATCTGGTTCAAGTCCGGCGACGCTGCCGCGTTCTGCGTCGGATCGCCCGGCATCAGGCGACGGCTGTTCACCAGCACCAGCGTGCGCTGCGAACCGAGGTTGCGCAGGTTGACGCTCGCCGTGCCGGTCGAGCCGTTCGAGAGATTGCCGCCGAAGTCGGCGAAGGCTTGCGGCAGGTTGTTGATCAGGTCTTCGACGCGCGTCACGCCTTCGATCTTGACCTGTTCGGCGCCCACGGCCGTCACCGGGCTGACGCTCGTGAGATTGGGTTGCGGAATGCGCGAGCCGGTCACGACCACTTCCTGGATGGTCGAGCCTTCCTGTGCCTGCGCTGGCAGCGCGCCAGCGAGCGCAGCGGCCGCACTCGTGAGCAGCACGCAGCGGACTGCGCGCCGAAGCGAATTGTTCGTTGACATCGATCTCCCTCCTCGAAGGTTTTATCGAACGCAGGAGATGCTAGTGGCGGTCTCGACGTGGGATACGACACTCGTTGTCATTCTGGAGGACGTCGAGTGCTGTGATTGAGTCTCTTCGTGCGAAGCCGGGAAAAGTCACGCCTTTTGCCGGCGTTGTCGCAAGGGCCTCGGCCGCTTTCGACGAGAAGTATTGCGTGCGCAGTGCGCGCGCGCCGAGTCCGCGGCTGCGATGCAGACGACGCATCAGCGTGCGCACGTGAAAGCCGGTACGCTCGGCGATCTCCGCAACCGAGAGATCGGTCGCGCACAACAGGCGGCTGGCTGTTTGTGTTCGTCGGCGCTGCAGATATTCGTACGGGCTGATGCCGTGCACCGCTTTGAACTCGCGCATCATGTGAAAGCGCGACCAGTGAGCAGCTTCGGCCAGCTCGTCGATAGTCAGCGCGCGTTCGTAGCACGAATGGATCAGATCGGTGACGCGTGCGATGCGCACGAAGGTTTCGCGACGCTTCCATGACTTCATGTGCGTCAGCGCGTCGACAGTGCGCATCAGCGAAGCTTCGTGGCCCAGCAGACGGCGCAGCAGGAAGCTCACCTGCTCTTCGTACCACTGCGGATCGTCGATGCCGGTGCTCATGTGATGCGCGATGTAACGCAGCACCGAGGCGAGCGAGCGATCGCTGTCGCGCACGTGTTCGAAGAGCCTGAAAGGAGTCTGCGAGTACTCGGTCAGCAGCTCGCGGTCGGCTACCGGCAACGCCTCGAGCGCCTTCTGCAGCAGTTCGGGCGCGAAGTAGATGCTCAGCAGGCACGCGCTCGCATCGCGACGGCCGCGCGCAGTCAGGATGTGTCCTGGGTTGAGTGCGACGAAGACTTCGTCTTCGAGCTTGAGCGTCGTGTGGCCGTCCAGGCTCAGCGAGTAGCTGCCATTCCACGCAGCATGAACGGACTGAACGCTGCCGATCGTCTCTGGCGCGGCTCGCCCTGCGGGCAGCCAGCGTATCTGCGTGCCTTGAACGACGCGTTGCTGCGGAAACACGCCATGACGCTAAACGGATAAGAAATCGCTCGCAGCTTTTTGCGTTGAATAGTCATTGGCCGACGATGAATGACATCGGCGAGCAATGCATGCGTCGCGTGTGCGCAAAAAGACGGCGGGCCGCAGCCCGCCGTTGCTGAAGATGTCAGGCTGAATCCTGACCCACAGCCTAGAAGTCGGCGGTTAAGCCCAAAAAGACATAACGGCCGAGTGTGTCGTACACCTGCGGAAACGTGTTGCCGTTGCAGAACACGGCCGGGCAGGTGTCCTGACCGACGAGCGGCGGATCCTTGTCGAGCACGTTGTTGATGCCGAGCCGCGCATTCACGCTCGCGAACGGTCCGAACGCGCCGGCGTTGTACGCGCCGGTGATGTCGAAGTAGCTGCGCGAGCCGAGGTGCTTGTCGGTCTCGATGATGTCGGCCGTCAGGCTCGGATCCGTGCTGCTGCGGTCGTCGTCGACTGCGGCGATGTAGCGCCACGTCAGCGACAGGTCGACGTTGATCGGCGTCGTCCAGGTGGCGCGCAGCTTGTGCCGCCAATCCGGGATCGGCGTGCCGCACACCGTGCCGTACAGTCCGGTGCAGTCGTACTTGTGCGCGCCCGGCAGCGGTTCGGTGAGGAACTTGTCGACGTACGTGCCGACCAGCTGCAACCCGAGGCTGCCGAGGTTGCCGACGTCGAAGCGATAGTTCACCTCGGTGTCGATGCCGGTGGATTGCAGCGAGCCGGTGTTGAGGATCGGGTCGTCGACGAAGCCCTGATCGCCGAGCCACAGCGAGCCGTTGCCGGCGCGATGCACGCGGTTGCAGAACGTCGGATCGCCGTTATCGAGACACTGGCCGAGGATGAAGTCGGCGCCCAGCGAGTTGATCAGCTTGTCGACCTTGATGTCGTAGTAGTCGACCGTGAAGCTCAGGCCAGGCGCGAAGCTCGGCGTGATCACGAAGCCGAACGAGTAGGTGTCCGACTCCTCGGGCTGGATGTTGCGATTACCGCCGACGTTGCCGTTGTACTGCGCAGCCGGGTTCGCGAGGATGTTGCCGTATTGCGCGGCCGTGACTCCGGTGCGTGCGCATTCGTCGAAGGTGGCGGTCGGCGTGGCCCCGAGATCGTTGGCGCACGGATCCGTGTTGCCGTCGAGCTGTACGCGCGGTTGCAGGAACAATTCCTGGATGTTGGGCGAGCGCACGGCACGCTGATAGCTGCCTCGTAGCATCACGTCCTGGATCGGCGCCCATTGCAGACCCGCCTTGTAGCTGTCCGTGTTGAAGCCGAGGTTGTAGTCCGAATAGCGATAGCCCGCTTCGAGCGACAACGTATCGGCGAACGGCTTGTCCTGCAGGATCGGCAGGCGCGCTTCCGCGAACACTTCCTTGACGTCGAACGAGCCGAACGTGTCGAGCGTCGGCGCGCCCTGACCGGCGAGATCGTTCGTCTGGAAAGCCAGGTCGGTGCGCAGCTCCGAACGCTCCGAGCGGTACTCGGCGCCGAACGCGACACCGAGGCCATCGTTGGCCGTGGGCAGCTTGATGCCGTATTGCCCGAGGTCGCCGGAGACCGAGCCACTGAGGATCTGCTCCACCGTCTCGCCTTCGGACAGACCGGGCACTTGCAGATACGCGAGCTGATCGGCAGTCACCGGACCGGCGCCGAAGATCGAATACGGCACGCAGTTCGGATCGTCGTTCGTCAGGTCTGTATCGGCGTTGATGCGGCAGACCGGTGTCCCGTTCGGGCCGGGTACTGCTTGCAGAGCATTGCGCAGGCGCGTGCGCGAGAAGTCGTTCTGGAAATTCTCGGACAGCACCGACGTGCCGTACAGGCCGTAGACGTCGTAGTTCCAGCCAGGTGCGAAGTCGCCGCGCAAACCGAGGACGCCGCGGAACGAGGTGTGCCGCAGGTCGTCGATGCGGCCGCCACCTTCCGTGTTGCGGCGACCGATGTCGAGCAGCACGTCGCCTGCGCCGGTGTTGCCGCCGCAGAATGCACTCACTGCTGACGGTGTGAGCAGCGGGTTGTCGCAATTCACGGCGTAGCGACCGAAGAACGGCGGTTGTCCCGGACCGCTGCCGAGAAACGCGCCGCTGGGCGCGATCTGAGCGGTGGTGCGATCGTCCATGAACATGAACTCGGTGTAGACGGTCGCCTTGTCGCTCATGTCGTAATGCGCGAACAGACCGCCGGTCTTGCGCTCGTCCGGGCGCTGGTAGTAGTTCGACGGCGCGAAGTTGAACAGGTCCGTCGACGCATCGAAGTCGCGGATCTCGCCGTTGGACCCCACCGTGAATGCGCCGGTCGGCGCGAAGTCGAACGGGTCTGCCTGGTTGTAGGTCTGGAACAGCGCGGGCGACGTCGTGCCGGAGCCGCCGCAGCTGAACGCCTTGGATGCCGGATTGCCCTGCTCGGAGGAGGCGAGTGCGCACGCGCTGAAGTCGCGCTTGTTCTGCGTGACTGCGTCCATCGTGCGATAGCCGAGATACACGGTCGCGTTGCCGCGGCCGTCTGGCGTGTTGATGCCGGCGATGAACGTCATGTCCTTGGTGTAGCCGTCGGTAACGTTGCTGTCCGGCAGCCCGAAGCCGGCATCGCGCACCAGGTTGGCTACCGTGTCGTCGCTGTTGTTGTGCTGATACATGCTGTATTGCGCATCGACGCGCACGCCTTCGAACTTGTCGTTCATGATGAAGTTGACGACGCCCGCGACGGCGTCGGCGCCGTACACGGCGGATGCGCCGCCGGTCAGCACTTCGACGCGCTCGATCAATGCCGCGGGAATCTGGTTCAAGTCAGGCGAGGCCGCAGCGTTCTGCGTCGGATCGCCGGGCATCAAACGGCGGCTGTTGACGAGCACCAGAGTGCGTTGCGAACCGAGATTGCGCAGATTGACGGATGCCGTGCCGGTCGCGCCGTTGGAGAGATTGCCGCCGAAATCGGCGAATGCCTGCGGCATGTTGTTGAGCAGATCTTCGACGCGAGTTACGCCTTCGATCTTCACGGTGTCGGCACTCACGGCCGTCACCGGGCTGACGCTGGTCAAACCAGGCTGCGCGATGCGCGAGCCCGTCACCACCACTTCCTGGATGTTCTGCGTCTCCTGAGGTTGAGCTTGTTGAGCCTGGGCCGGCAGTGCGCCGACGAGCGCAGCGGCCGCGCTGGTAAACAGCGTGCAGCGGACTGCACGCCGAACGAAAAGATTCGTGGTCATTGAGATCCCCTCCTGCGTAAACAGAAAAGGGGACAGTCCTCGCTCGGAGGTGCAGTCACCTCCGAGCGAAGAATGTCCCCATTCGCATGCGCTATCGCGCTGAGGAGATGCTAGTTGCGGGATTCACACCGGATGCGGCGGAGGTTGGCATTCTGTGTGGCACCGTTTGCGGTGATGATTGCGATTGTCCGTCGTGCGCGAGCATGCGTAGTGCCCGCGCACCATGTCCGCGGCTGCGACGCAGGCGACGCACGAGCGTGCTGCGTTCGTGGAAACCGGTGCGCTCTGCGATTTCCGCGACAGACAATTCCGTCGAGCACAACAGGCGAGCAGCCGTTTGTGTGCGTCGGCATTGCAGGTATTCGTACGGGCTGATGGCGTGCACGGCCTTGAATTCGCGCATCATGTGAAAGCGCGACCAGTGAGCAGCTTCGGCCAGCTCGTCGATGGTGAGCGCGCTGTCGTAGCACGAATGGATCAGGTCGGTGACGCGTGCCAGGCGAGCAAACGTTTCGCGTCGCTTCCATGACTTCATGTGCGTCATGCTCGCAACACTGCGCGCCAGCGAGACTTCGTGCGTCAACAAGCGGCGTAGGAGAAAGCTCACCTGCTCCTCGTACCACTGCGGATCTTCGACGCCCGCGCAGATGTGATGCGCGACGTAATGCATCACCGAAATCAGCGAGCGATCGCAATCGCGCAAATGCTCGAACAAGCGCAGCGTCCGGCTTTGCGTGCCGGCTATCAGCAATTCGCGGTCAGCGGGAGCGAGCGCGTCGAAAGCCTGCGCCAGCAGCTGCGGCGTGAAGTAGATGCTGAGCATGCAGCTGCCCGGATCGCGACGGCCGCGCGTCGTGAGCACGTGACCGGCATTGAGTGCGAGGAACACTTCTTCTTCCAGCTTGAGGGAGTGACCGTCGACACACAGCGGATAACTGCCGTTCCATGCTGCGTGGACCGACGGCACGCCCGCGATGATCTCGGGTGCTGCGCGTCCCGCCGGCATCCAGTGAATCTCGGTGCCTTGTGCTGTGTGCGCGGTCGCACTGCCGTTGGTCGGCGAAGCGAACCTGCGGATGATGGATGTCATCGAGCCCCCGGTCGGCAGCGCGCGAGTTGCGCGTTGCTAAAGCCACACGGGGAATACGCTAATGCGGCAGCGGTTTGTTCCGCACCTATTTGCGGCGAATTGTCGAAACGCGGCGATGAACGGTACAGGCGAGCAACGCATGCATCTGTTACGCAGCGCTCACGCGCCTTGCTTACGGAATCGTAATGTTTCTGCGATACGTGAAACGTAGCGACGACTGACGGGAACTTCGCGGCCACCGGCGAGCACCGCGAACGTGCGGCCGGAATCGTGGCGGCGAATCGCAGCGATCAAATCGTGGCGCACGATCTCGGAGCGGTGGATGCGCACGAACTGCGCCGGATCGAGGCGGTCTGCGAGATCGCCGAGACGCGCGCGTAGCAGCCGCACGCGCTGGCCGACGTGGAGTCGTACATAGTCGCCGTCGGCTTCGAAGCGCTCGATCATCTGCACGGGAACGCGCACGCGTGCGTCGCCTTCGCGGATCCACAGCTCGTTCTCATACTTCTTCTGAGTGCCGTTGCCACGGCGGTCGGCGCGCAAGGATTCGATGATCTCGCGCAGCTCCTGCACGCGTGCCTGCGCGTCGCGCAGCTCGCGACGGACGCGGGCGCGCTCCAGCGCTTCGTGCAGACGGCCGCGCTCGACAGGCTTGAGCAGATAATCGACCGCGCTGATCCCGAAGGCTTTGACCGCGAAGTGATCGAACGCGGTCACGAAGACGATTTCCGGCAGCGCGACGTCGCTGAGGGAGCCGAGCGACTCGATCAGCTCGAAGCCGGTGAGCTCGGGCATCTCCACGTCGAGCAGCACGACGTCCGGACTGAGCGTGCGGATCATCTCCAGGCCGTGCTGCGGATCGCCGGTCTGGCCGACCAGCGCGATGCCGGGCATCTCCTCCAGACACCATTGCAGGCGGCGCAAGGCTAAAGGCTCGTCGTCGATTGCGATCACTCGCAGTGCTGTCATAGCGTCAGTTCGATCGGCATGCGCAGCTCGACGGTGAAAAATCCCTCCCGTTGCACGACCGACAGGTCGGCCGCCGTCCCATAGAAGTTCACGAGCCGCCTCGCGACATTGGCCAGTCCCACTCCCTCACCCTGGTCGGGCGTCGACACAACTCTCTTCGTCTCATTCCTCAATCGCAAAATCAACTGCCCGTCCTTTCTTGCTGCGCTCAACTGCAACTCTACCGGCGACGCACTGCGCGCCACGCCATGCTTGATCGCATTCTCGAACAGCGGCTGCAGGATCAAATGCGGCACCAGCGCCTTGTCCAATCCAGGCTCGATCTGCGTCGACCAGCTCAAGCGATCGGGAAACCGCGTCAGCTCGATGTTCAGATACTCCAGCTGCACCCGCAGCTCTTCGGTCAGCGTCACCTTCGCCGTCGACTCGCGACTCAGTGCGTTACGGAAGAAGCGCGCCAGCTTGTTCACCATCGCGTCGGCCGCTTGCGACTGACCAGTAACGATCAGCGCCGAGACTGCATTGAGCGTGTTGAACAGAAAATGCGGATTGATCTGATAGCGCAGCATCTTCAGCTCTGCCTCGCGCGCCAGGACTTGCGCCTGCAGCAGGCTGCGCTCGCGTTCCTGCAATTGCGCGGCGTAGAGAATCGCCGAGCAGAACGCCGACCAGAGCAGGAACAGGATGAAGTTGTACTGCGACTGGATGATGAGGCTCGCCAGCGTGGAGTAGGGCATCGGCGGATTCTTGAGCACGTACGTCCAGACGTAGTGACCGACCAATGCGTAGCCAAAGGCGATCGGCAGACACACGCAGCCGATTGCAAGCACGCGCCGCTTCATGGGGCGCTCCAGCGTCGCGACAATCACTCTGCCGATCGGGATGCACAGCGCGAATGCGAGCACGTTCATGGCGGCGCGCCAGCGGATCGAAGGCCAGCCCTCATGATCGTTGGCCAGGAGCATTTGTGTCGTGTGCATCGTGAACATTGCGGCCCAGAAGAGCGCGCTGAACACGTGGATCTGCGTCATCGTGCGGCGCGCCGCCGAGTCGATGGCCGGCGACGCTGTCAGATTCGATGCGTCGGGCGCAGAAACCGTTGCACCGATCGCCGACTGATGTGCTGCCATGAGGTGCTGCCAGGAAAGTTGAATCGCCGGATTATGCGCTGAGCGCGCGCCGGGCGCTGGGAATGCGCGCTGCGCTGGCGACGAATCAACACGAAAACGCGATGGATGAACAAAGGGGTGACAGAAGAGACTCTCGCCAAGACGCGAAGACGCGAAGGAACGCCAAGTTCGGAATTGAAAATTCTAAGAATTCTTCTTATCTGGCTTGGCGTCTTGGCGCCTTGGCGAGAGATCTCTTCAGCGCGCCGCCAGATCCACCCAGAACCTGTCCGCCTCGCGTTCCACAACGGTTCGCCCGAGCACGTCGCTCCAATAGCGATCATTTCCATATTCCGACCGCCACGACCACAACCGTTGCGTGGCCTGCCGCAGCGCATACTCGCGTGTGAACCCGATCGCTCCGTGTACCTGATGCGCTATCGACGTCGCCACGCCGATCGCCTGATTCGCGCGCAGCTTCGCTGCCGCTATCTCAAATGAAGCGTCGCCGGCGCACGCAGCGATGGCGGCGGAGCGGCTGGCGCAGGTCGCAGCGGCTGTTTCTGCTCCGAACAGCGCGAGCTGTTGTTGCACGGCCTGGAACTGACCGATCGGTCGGCCGAACTGCTTGCGCTCCTGCGCGTAGGTGATCGAAAGCTCGAGCGCGGATTGAAGCGCACCAGCGATCTGCGCCGTGCGCGCGAGCGCAGCGTAGTCGAGGAGGTGTTGCGTCTCGCGACTGTTTGCGGGCGCCGCGAGCGCTGGCGCGGAGTCGAACTGCAGTTCATCGCGCGGCTCGTCGGCGAGATTCATCTTTTTGTGCAAGCTCGCGTCGCGAACGGCCAAGGCGACGACATGCGGTCGCCCATCGAACGTGATTGTCGTGATCACGCTTGCGACGTCGCGTCCCCACGGCACGCCCGACAGCACCCCGGAGAACTTCCACGCGCGTCCGTCACGCGACAGCGTGACGCTCGGATTCGTTGCAATGCTGAGCTGCGATCGCGGCATTTCCAGACCGGCGTCAGACGCGATCTTTCGGGCGATCATCGCTTCGGCCAGTGGCAATGGCGTTTGCGCGTGACCGGCCGCCTGCAACACGGCGCAGGCGTCATCCCAGTCCGCGCCGCTGCCACCGCGATCCTCGGGCACGAGGATGTCGGCGATGCCGAGCTCTTCGATCTCGTCCCAGCCGGCGTTCGACTGAAACAGCCGTGCAGCGCTGTCGCTGAGCAGTTGTCGTTGCTCGCTCATGTCAGCGCAACCCCAGGCCGCGCGCCACGATGCCGCGAAGAATCTCGCGCGTCCCGCCGCGCAAGCTGAACGATGGCGAAGTCTGCAACAGCAGCGCGAGCGTGCGAGCGAGATCGCTGTCGTCTTCGAGCCGCAGGTCCTCGCTCACGAGCGCCTGCACGAGCGTCGGCAGCGACTGCTCGAATGAATTACCAAGATCCTTGACGATTGCCGCCGCGAGCATCGGATCCTCGCCAGCGGCGAGCTGACCAGCAACCGACAGCGACATCTGGCGCAGCGTCCACAATTCCGCGGTGAACCGACCGATCGCGTGGCGCAGAGCTTCCGAATCCACCCGCTCGGCGAGACGCACGAGCTCGACGAAGAGTGCGAAGCTCGACAAGTAGCGCTCCGGTCCGCTACGTTCCAGCGACAGCTCGCTCGTGACCTGTCGCCAGCCTTCGCCTTCGACGCCGAGCAGGCATTCCGGCCCGACCACGACGTCGTCGAAGAACACTTCGTTGAACCCCGGATGGCCGACCAGGTCGACGATCGGCTGGATGCGAATGCCCGGTGTGCTCAGCTCGAGCAGGAACTGACTCAGGCCCGCGTGCCGATTCTTCTCGTCGAGCGTGCTGGTGCGCACCAGCGCGATCATCAGCTGGCTTTGCCGCGCGTTGCTGGTCCAGATCTTCTGACCGTTGATGCGCCAGCGGCCATCGGGCAGTTTCTCCGCGCGAGTGCGTACCGCCGCCAGGTCCGAGCCGGCGCCCGGCTCCGACATGCCGATGCAGCAGAGAATCTCGCCGCGCGCCATGCCCGGCAGATACTTCTCGCGTTGCTGTTCCGAGCCGTAGCGCAGCAGGTTCGGTCCGGACTGTCGATCCGCGATCCAATGCGCGCCGACCGGCGCGCCGGCCGCGAGCAATTCTTCGAGCAGCACATAGCGTTCGAGCGCGCTGCGCTCGTGGCCGCCATAGCGCTTCGGCCACACCATGCCAATCCAGCCACGGGCGCCGAGCTTGCGGGAGAAGTCCGCATCGAACACGGCCCAGCAGTTGGCGCGACGCTCCGCCGGCACACGCGGCAACTCGCGCGTGAGGAACTCGCGAATCTCCTGGCGAAAAGCCGGCGTGTTGGGCGGTAGCGTGACGGGATCGAACTTGAAGGCGTGCACTGTGCGTTCCGCGCGCGGTTCACTGCCCGGTAAATCGCGGCTCGCGCTTTTCGAGGAAGGCCGCGACGGCTTCCTCGTGATCCTTGGTTTCGTGCGCGAGCGCCTGGAATGCCGCGGACAGCTCCAGCACATCGCTCAAACGCTGCTGTTGTCCCTCGCGCAGCAGGCGCTTCGCGAGCCGCAAGGCCTTCGCGGGATTAGTAGCGATGCGTCGCGCGACCGACTGCGCTTCGCTCAGCAGCTGATCGCCCGGCACGACGCGCGATACCAGACCGAACGACTCCGCCGTCCTCGCATCGATCGTGTCCCCGGTCAGAATCATTTCCGAAGCGCGCGCCAACCCGATCGCCCGAGCCAGGATCCAGGCGCCGCCGTCCCCCGGCACGATGCCGATCTTGATGAAGCTGGAAGCGAACTTGGCCGTGTCGGCCGCGAGGCGCACGTCGCAGACGCAGGCGACGTCGAGCCCCAGTCCGATCGCATGGCCGTTGACAGCGGCGACCATCGGCACTTCGCAATCCCACAGTGCCCGAATCATCCGCTGCACGCCGCGCCGATAGTTCGCGCGGGTCGATTCCGGCGAGCCGAGGCGGCCGATGCCGCTGCGGGCCTGCATGCCTTTGAGATTGCCGCCGGCGCAAAAGCTCGCCCCGGCGCCGGTCAGCACGATGCAGCTGACGCCGGGGTCGTCCTCGGCCCGTCGCACGGCGTCGATGACGTCCTGGCAGTCCTGTTGGGCGCCGATGGCGTTCCGGCTGTCGGGCCGGTTCAACGTGAGGGTGACGATGCGGTCGGCGGCAGCGTACTGGACGAAGCTGTCGGTCACGGGGATCTCCTCTTGTTTGACCCATGATAGCCGCCGCGCATGAAATTGCCGCCTTGCGGGAACCGAGGCGAACGGCCGGCGTTGTGCTCGCCAAATATGCCCGAGTAAAACAGGGAGGGTGGAGTTGCGCACCCGACTCCGGGAGTCGCTGATCGGCCCGCGTCTGCAGACCGAGCCGGCCTGGCTTCGCTATGGCCTGGCCGTCGGCCTGCTCGTGTGCACGGCGTTTGCCCGGGTGGAATTGATCCCGCTCATCGGCCAGCACAGCCCGCTCCTGGCCTTCGTCCTGCCGGTCCTGGCGACTTGTTACCTGTGCGGCCGTGGGCCGGCCTGGCTGATCGCGCTCGCGAGCCCGGTGCTCGGCACGTTGTTCTTCCATGACGACTTCACCTGGGCCGACCCGCTTGGCTGGATCGCCCACGTCACGTTCTTCGTCCTGGTGAGCGCAGCGCTGATCGAGCTGCTGCACCACCTGCAGGTCACGCATCGCCAGCTCCTCGATAGCGAGGCGCGCCTGCTGGAAGCCGATCGGCGCAAGAACGAATTTCTGGCCATGCTCGCGCACGAGCTGCGCAATCCGCTCGCTTCGATCCTCAACATTGCGCCGATTCTCGGCAGCCGGGCGTACGAGCCCTCGACGGTGCGGCAGATGAGTGGCGTGTTGCTGCGGCAAGCCTCGCACCTGGCGCGTCTCGTCGACGATCTCCTGGACGTGGCGCGCATCACCAGCGGCAAGATCGAGTTGCGGCTGCAAAGCCTGGTCGTGCAGGACATCATCGACGACGCGTTGGAAACGACCCGACCGCTGCTTGCCGTGCGCCGGCAGAGCGTCGCGTTCGATCCGCCGGCGGAGCCGCTGGTCGTCGACGGCGATCCGGACCGGCTCACGCAGGTGGTCGGCAACCTGCTGTCGAATGCAGCGAAGTTCTCGCCGGACGAGGGGCGCATTCAGATCGGTCTGGCGCGGGTCGAGGGCGTCGTGCAGATTCGCGTGCGCGATGAGGGCGTCGGCATCGATGCGCAGATCCTGCCGCACGTCTTCGATCTGTTCGTGCAAGGCGATCAATCGCTCGATCGCGCGCAGGGCGGCCTCGGCGTCGGGCTCACGGTCGCGAAGCGGCTCGTCGAGTTGCATGGCGGACGCATCGCGGTTCGCAGCGAGGGGCCGGGGCGCGGCAGCGAGTTCACGATCGTGCTGCCGGCTGGCGCGCTGGCTGGCGGCGAGCAGGCCGTCGCCGAGGTGCAGCCGATCCAGACGCGGCGGATTCTCGTCGTCGATGACAACGCGGATTCGGCGATGTCGCTGACGGTCCTGCTGGAAATGGAAGGCTACGAAGTGCGCTCGGCTCGCAATGGTCTCGCGGCGATGCAGGAGCTCGAGCGCTTTGCGGCGCAGGTCGTGTTGATGGACGTGGGTTTGCCGGGCCTCGATGGCTACGCAACTGCGGACCTGATCCGGCAGCGCTGCGGCACGGCGGCGCCGTTCCTGGTGGCGTTGTCAGGCTATGCGCCGCAAGAGGCGGGCAGCTTCGACGCACATCTCACCAAGCCGCTGCAGCTCGCGCTGCTCGGCGAAGTGCTGGCGCGGGTGCCGGCTCCTCAGTCGTCGGCGCTATCGCCTTGATCGAGCGAGGGTGGCTTGGCGCCGGTCTAGAACTGGCCGGCAATTCCGCTGTAGGCGGAACACATCGCGCAAGTCGGCTGTTGTAACCGAATGGCGCGAGACAACGTTTACGATGCGATCGTGGTCGGCACCGGCATCACGGGCGGTTGGGCTGCGAAAGAGCTGACCGAGAAGGGACTCAAGACGCTGGTGCTGGAACGCGGCCGCGACGTCAAGCACGGCGACTATCCGACGGCGACCAAAGATCTCTGGGAATTGCCGTACGGCGGCCGCGCCACCGACGAGGATCTGCGGCGCCAGGCAGTCGCCGCGCGCACCGGCTTCGTGGTCACGCAAGCAGCCAAGCACTGGTTCGTCGACGATACCGAGCACCCGTACATCGAAGTGCAGCGCTTCGACTGGATCCGCGGCTATCACGTGGGCGGCCGCTCGATCATGTGGGGCCGGCATTGTTATCGCTGGAGCGACATCGATTTCTCCGCGAATGCGCAGGACGGCGTCGGAGTCGACTGGCCGGTGCGTTACGCCGAGATTGCGCCGTGGTACGACTACGTCGAGAGCTTCATCGGGGTCAGCGGCCGCGCCGAGGGATTGCCGCAGTTGCCCGATGGCAAGTTCCTGCCGCCGATGGAGCTCAACTGCGTCGAGACTCATCTGCAGCAGTCGATGGCGGAGAAGTTCAATCGCAAGCTGACGATCGGCCGCGTCGCCCACCTGACCGCGCCCCTGGCGCACAGTCCGCAGCGAGGCACGTGTCAGTACCGCAATCTCTGTATTCGCGGCTGTCCGTACGGTGCTTACTTCAGCAGCAACTCGAGCACGCTGCCTGC
>DATJIP010000147.1:0-6818 GCA_035493235.1 Steroidobacteraceae bacterium | reverse complement strand
CGCGGCGCGCGATTTCTGTCGGCGTGCTCGGCAATGCGGCGGAGATGCTGCCGGAGCTGGTCCGTCGCGGCGTGCGCCCGGATGCGGTCACCGATCAGACTTCCGCGCACGACCTGGTCAACGGTTATCTGCCGATCGGCTGGACCGTGGAGCAATGGTTGGAAATGCGTACGCGCGATCCCGCTGCAGTCACTGCGGCCGCGCAGAAGTCAGCCGCCGTGCACGTCAAGGCGATGCTCGACTATCACGCGATGGGCGTGCCGACGTTCGACTACGGCAACAACATTCGCCAGGTCGCATTCGACGAGGGTGTGAAGAACGCGTTCGCGTTTCCGGGCTTCGTGCCCGCGTACATCCGGCCGTTGTTCTGTCGCGGCGTGGGGCCGTTTCGCTGGGTTGCGCTGTCGGGCGATCCCGAGGACATCTATCGCACCGATGCGAAGGTGAAGGAGCTGATTCCCGACGATCCGCACCTGCATCGCTGGCTCGACATGGCGCGCGAGCGCATCAGCTTCCAGGGCTTGCCGGCGCGCATCTGCTGGGTCGGTCTCGGGCAGCGGCATCGGCTCGGCCTCGCGTTCAACGAGATGGTCGCGTCGGGCGAGGTCAAGGCGCCGATCGTCATCGGCCGCGATCACCTCGACTCCGGCTCGGTCGCGAGTCCGAATCGCGAGACCGAAGGCATGAAGGACGGCTCCGATGCGGTTTCCGACTGGCCGCTGCTCAACGCGTTGTTGAACACAGCGGGCGGGGCGACGTGGGTTTCACTGCATCACGGTGGTGGCGTCGGCATGGGTTACTCGCAGCACGCGGGCGTCGTGATCGTGTGCGACGGCACGCCGGCGGCGTCGCGGCGTGTTGAGCGTGTATTGTGGAACGATCCTGCGATCGGCGTCGCGCGACATGCTGATGCGGGATATCAGGAAGCTATCGACTGCGCGCGCGAGAATGGCTTGAACCTGCCGATGCTATGAACGTCTACGAATTTCATCGCGGCACGACGCCGCTGCTCATCAGCATTCCGCATTCGGGAACCGAGCTCCCCGAGGCGCTTGCTCAGCGCTTGACCGTGGTCGGCCGCGGCGTGCCGGACACGGACTGGCACGTTCACCTGCTGTACGACTTCGCGCGCGACCTGGGTGCGTCGATCATCAAGGCGAACTATTCGCGCTATGTGGTCGATCTGAATCGCTCGCCGGATTCGGCATCGCTGTACGTCGGCAATCCCACTTCGCCCGTATGCCCGACCGAGACGTTCGGGGGGTCGTTCATCTACATGGCGGGTCAGGAGCCGGACGATCGCGAGATCGCCGCGCGCATCGAGGAGTACTGGCGGCCATATCACAACCGCATCGCGACCGAGCTCATGGCGCTGCGTACCGCTCATGGCAGAGCGCTGTTGTGGGATGCGCACTCGATCGCGAGCGAGATTCCGAGCCTGTTCACCGGCGTGCTGCCGGAGTTCAATCTCGGCACGCGCGATGGCGCGAGCTGTCCGCGCGGACTGGGCGACGCGCTGCTCGACATCGTATTGAGCGATGGCGAATTCGGCGCCGTGCTGGACGGTCGCTTCAAGGGCGGCTACATCACCGATCATTACGGCAAGCCCGCGGATGGTGTGTATGCCGTGCAGCTAGAACTTGCGCGGCGTGCGTACATGAATGAGGACCTGGAGCAGGTGTGGGAAGCGCAGCATGCGCAGCGCGCTCAGGTCTTGATAGAAAAGCTTCTTCGTAAGTACCTGACAAATAAGTAAAAATATCGATATCAGCGCAGGTCGGCGAAACAGGGACCTCATGGGGTCGGCCGCGCGTTGCATCGACAGGCCCACTCGGCCGCACGCCCGGAGTCACGACATGTGCCTGGCAGACGTTTTCGGAACGCACGAAATCATCACCGCGGCGGCGACGGCTGAAGTGCCGGAACACCAGCCGGCGATCTGCGGAACGGTCACGTTGCACTGTGTAGACGGCGATGAAACTTTGCGGCTGACCATGCCGATGCCGGACGCGCTGTTGCTCCTCAACTCACTGCGTGCAATCGAGGAAGAGTTCGAGCTGAAAGGCTGGGCCGAACAGATCGGCTGCAGTGCCGTCGCGATGGAGGAAGTCGCCGCCGAGCTCGCGCAATTCTCCGAGGATCTCGGCCGGCCCAGCGCGTCGCTGAACTGAGAGTCGTCGCGCGGAAGCGCGACCTACAGCGCCTGCACCGCACGTTCCAGTGCGGTGATGACCTCTGCGGGCAGAAAGGGTTTGCCGATGAAGCCGAGCGGTTGCCACTGCTCCGCTTGCGCGCGCGTCGCGGGGTCGAGGTTGGCGCTGACATAGATCGAGCGCACGCCCCAGCATTCGAACAACATACGCGCTGCTTCCAGCCCGCTGCTGCCGCCGTGCAATCGGATGTCCATGAACGCGAAGTCGGGTCGCTGGCGCGCTGCGGCCTCCATGGCTGCTGCGGGATCGCGCGCTATCGCCAGCACCCGGTGGCCGGCACCTTCGACGAGATCGCTGAGGTGCCATGCGATGAGCACCTGGTCTTCGACGATCAGTACGGTGGCCGCCATGACACCGCTGACTGGAGCGGGAAGGTGACGTGCACGGCATACGTGCCGGCAGCACGCTCGATGCTGACCGTGCCGTTCAATTGCCGGGCCAGCATCCGGATCAGCTGCGTGCCGAGGCCCGCGACCTCGGACGATGACTGATCGGGTGCGTCGCCGTTGTCCGCCACGGTCAAGCGCACTTGGCCGGTGCCGTGTCGCAGGAGCCGCACTTCGATCTGCGCCGGACCTGTCGCAGGTTGCGCGTGCTTGAGCGCGTTCATCACCAGCTCGTTCACCACCAGCGCTACGGCGACGCCGTGCTCCGTCGGCAGACGCATCTGTTCCACTTCGATCTGCAGGCTCGCTTGCGCGTTCTCCTCCATGCCCGACGCGCGCACGAGCTCCGCGCACAAGCCAGTGAGATACGTGTGCATCTCGACCGTGAGCGGATCCGCGTCCTGATACAGCCGTTCGTGGATCGCCGCGATCGCAGTCACGCGCGCGATCGCTTTCGCAAACAGCTCGCGCGTCTCGGGCTCCTTGAAGCGATGGCCTTGCAGGCTGAGCATGCTCAGCACCAGCTGCAGGCTGTTCTTGACCCGATGATTCACTTCCTTCAGCAGCAGCTCGCGTTCCGCCAGCGCGCGTCGCAAGGCGGATTCACTGCGATGCAGACGCAGCAGCGCGCGCGACACAGCTTCCAATTCTTCCGGTTCGACCGGCTCGACCAGGAAGCTGTCGGCGCCGGCTGCCAGCGAGTTGACGCGATCGACTACCGCGATGTTGGTCGCCGACATCTGCAGCACCATCGTCGAGGCTGTGGCGGGGTCGGTCTTGATGCGGCGGCAGACTTCCACGCCGCTGACGTCCGGCAGATTGATGTCCATGATGACGAGTGGCGGCATGTCTTCCCGCACGATCTGCAGCGCCTCGTTGCCGGTGCCCGCTTCGAGCACCTTGAAACCAGCGCGATGCAGGATGCGACTGGTCGCGTACCGGCTCGCCTCGTTGTCGTTGACGTTCAGGATCGTCTCAGGTGCTTCTGACATGGTTGCTCTCCGGCACTCCGCAGACCCGATGCATGGTCTCGATCACAGTGTCGCGCGACAGATCGCTCTTCATCAGCAGCGCATCGGCTAGCGCCGCGCGCTCACGCTCTTCGGCGTTATCGAGGCGCTGCGAAGTGAACAGCACCACCGGGACGCTGCGCGTGTCTTCGATCGCCTTGAGCATCTTGAGCACTTCGAAGCCGTGCACGTCCGGCATCATCAGATCGAGGAAGATCACGTCCGGGTGCGCCTGGCGCGCCAGGCGCAGGCCCTCGTAGCCACCGGTCGCCTCGATCACTTCGTAGCGGCTGGTCGAGAGGAACTGGCGCAGCGCGTAGCGCTCGATCTCGTTGTCGTCGATGATCAGTACGCGATCCAGCGCCATCGGCGTCGCCGGCTCGGAGGGAATCAGGGGCGCGACGCTGCGCCCGCCGTCGATGCGCAGCGGGATCGCCAGCGTGAACGTCGAGCCGTGGCCGAGCGCGCTGCGAATCTCGATGCCACCGCCGAGCAGTCCCGCCAGGCGCTGCGACAGCGGCAGCCCGAGGCCGGTGCCCTTGACCGAAGTCTGCAGCGGATTTTCCACCTGCGAGAACTCGTCGAAGATGCGCCGGTGATTTTCCGGCGCGATGCCGATGCCGGTGTCCGCGACCTCGAACAGGATCAGCTGCTCATCCTGCGACAAGCGGCACGACACGCGCACCGAGCCGCGCTGGGTGAACTTGAGCGCGTTGGACACGAGATTGCGCAGGATCTGGGCGACCTTGCCCTGATCCGTGTGCAACTCGGGCAGGTCGTCCGGCTCCTCGATGACGAGCGCGACGTCGTCGTTGACGAACAGCGGCTTGAACATGCCGCGCAACGCCGCGAACAAGTCGGTGACGGTGAAGGTCTCGGCGCGCAGCTGGATCTTGCCTGCTTCGACCTTGCGCAGATCGAGCAGGTCGTCGATCAGCGTGGCGAGCTGGTCGGCCGCCTGCACGATGTAGCGCACCTGACGTTCCTGCTCGACCGTCAGCTCGCCGTCGAGCCGGTGCAGCAGGATCTTCGACAGCGCCAGGATCGAGTTCACGGGCGTGCGGAACTCGTGGCTCACGCTGGACAGGAACCGCGTCTTGGTTTCGTCGGCGGCGCGCAGGTGCGCGGCGCGCTCATCCAGCTCCGAATACAGTGCCATGACGCCGCGGTTGGTATCCTCGAGCTCGGCGTTCAGCCGCGTCAGCTCTTCCTGGCGCAGCCGCAGCTCTTCCAGGCTCTTCAGCAGGTCACGGTTCTGCTGCTGGATCTCAGCATTGGCATCGCTGGTGCGATTCGCGGCGACGGCGCGGCCGAGCGCTTCGATCCGCGCACGCGTAAACGGCTCGGCGCGTCGCGGGACGTGTTTGCGCAGCGTGATCGAAGTGCCCGCGCGCGGCGCCGAGCGGATCTCGAAATCGTCCATCAGCCGCCGCGCCGTCACGAGCCCCAGCTTCGGTTCGCCGCTGGGTGTCGTGCCGCCGACGGCTGTTTCGAAGTCGGCGATCCCGGGACCCTTGTCGGCAATCGAGATCGACAGCGCGGGCTCGCGTCCGCCTTCCTCTTCGAGCGCGAACTCGATGCGTCCGCCGCCGCCGTGGCGGACCGCATTGCGCGCCACTTCGGACACCGCTGTCGCGATGCGAACCTGGTCCTGCGCGTCGAAGTCGAGCAGGGCGCTGACCTGCCGCGCGCGCTGGCGGGCGGCGATCATGTCGCGATCGTTCGCCAGCTCCAGCTCCAATAAGGAATGTCTCATGGTGCCGCCCGTCGCAGCGCGACCACCATGGAATCGTCGCGGCCGCGCTTGCAATCACGATACAGCACCGCGGCAATGGTGGCGCACGGATGTTGCATCAGACCCGGATAGCGCTCGGGCTGCCAGGCCGCAGTCAGCCCGTCTGAATGAAATACAACTGTCGCCGCCGGCGTGATCGCATAGCTCAGCTCACGGATGCGCGGGGTGGCATGTCCTACTATGCCGTTGTAGGACGGGATGCGCTTCGCCGCGTTTCCTTCGACGATGGCCGCGACCAGGTTGCCGATGCCGGCGGCGAGCAACTGGCGGCGGTCCCAGTCGATATCGATCACGATGGCTGCAGCGCCGCGCGTTGTGCGCAGGTTTGCGTGGATGCGCTCCAGCACCGCAGCTGGTGCGCGCGTTTTCTCGGTCATGAAGACCTCGCACGCCATGGACGCTGCTTGCGACGCTCCGAGTCCGTGGCCGAGGCCATCGACGCCCATCACCAGTGCACCGCCCGCGCGCTCCACGTAGCACCACGCGTCGCCGCACTCGACCTCCTGCGGCTTCGGTACGACGATGGCGCCGATTTCGATCGGCAGGGCGCGCGGTGCACGGGCACTGGGCCATAGCTGTGCGACCACCGCGGTGCCGTGGCCGGGCTGCGAATAGACATCGAACAGCTGCGACATGCGATTGATCGCGCCGAGCCCCGTGCCCGGGCTGCCGCCAGTCGAGAATCCGTCGCGCAGGCACCTCGCCAGGTCCGCGATGCCCTGGCCCTTGTCGAGCCCGATGAGCCCGACGCCGCGACTGTCGCCGCGCTCCAGCGGTTGCGCGATCAACTCGCCGCCGCCGCCGTGCTTGACGAGGTTGCTGCAGATCTCCACCGCGACCAGTGCCGCGCGTCCTGCGTCTTCTTCGTTGAACCCTTGCCGACCGGCCATCGCCGTGACCGCGCGCCTTGCCTGCGCGATCTGGCTCGATTCCGTGACTACGATGCTCTGCACGTCATTTCCAGCGCGTGATCGTGACGCGCGTGCCTTCGCCCGGCTTCGACCAGATGTCGAACTCGTGCGAAAGTTTGCGCGCGCCGTTGAGGCCGAGGCCGAGGCCGTTGCCGGTCGTGAAGCCGTCGCGCAGAGCGAGGTCGATGTCGGCGATACCCGGGCCCTTGTCTTCGAAGGTAAGACGCAGCCCGTTGCGCTTGGGACCACCGTATACGCGCTCGACGTGCATCTCGCCGCCGCCGCCGTAAATGACCGTATTACGCGCCAGCTCGCTCGCTGCAGTCACGATCTTGGTCTGCTCGACGAGAGTGAAGCCGACATCCATCGCCCGGCTGCGGACGATCTGTCGTGCCCTGACTACGTCTTCTCCGTTGCGAACCGGGAATGTTTCGAGGTCACTCGCCATTGGCCGGCTCGTCCCGTCGCGCCAGCACTTCGCGCATGACAGCCAGGCCTGCATC
>DATJIP010000146.1:0-5125 GCA_035493235.1 Steroidobacteraceae bacterium | reverse complement strand
TTGCAGTCGCAGGCTCCACGCACCATCGCCCAGCGGCTCGCCCATCGCGACGAACAGGTCGCGATTCCAGCCGCCGTCGATGCCGGCCTCGGTCATCGCGTTCTTCTGCACACGGTAGACGCGCTTCTGCGGATACAGCTTGGTGATCTCACGGCCGTTGCGCGAAATCGTCACTTCGCTTTCGACGGCCTGGTAGTTCGGTCCTGCCACGTCGCGCAGGCTGTTCATAGCGAACGTAAAGCCGGCGACCTCGGTGCTCTGCCCCGGCCGCAGGCTCAGATCCTTCTCTTGTTTGAACGACTCGACCGTGGTCGCGCCGAGAATGAACATCGCCAGGCCGAAGTGCGCAACGCACATGCCGAGCACGCCCGCCGACAGCGAATGTCCCTTGCGCAATCGCTCGACCGGTTCGATCAGCGACGAGAGCGCGATCCACAGCGCGACGACGACGCCGACCGCACTCAGGATCGAGTGCCAGCCGTAGGCGAGCGCTGGAATGCCGATGCCCAAGGCAATTGCCACGACCAGCAGCACAGCAAGCAGCACCTTCGTGCGCTCGAACGTCGCGTGCTTCCACGAGGCATGCATGCCCATTGCGAGCAGGAGTACGAGCGGCAGCGTCGGCACGAGGAACATCGCGCTGAAGTACGGCGGCCCAACGGAGACACCGCGCAGGTCGAACGCGTCGAGGAAGATCGGATAGAGCGTGCCGAGCAGAATGACCACCATCGCGGCCACCAGCAGCACGTTGTTCATCAGCAGGAACGATTCGCGAGAAATCGGCTTGAAGCCGGCTTTCGAAGCAAACAGCGATGCGCGCCAAGCGTAGAGCACGAGTGCGCCGCCGATCGTGATCACCAGGAACGCGAGAATGAACATGCCGCGGGCCGGGTCGCTTGCGAACGCGTGAACTGACTCGACGACACCGGAGCGAACCAGGAACGTCCCGAGCAGCGACAGCGAGAACGCTGCGATCGCCAGCAGCAGCGTCCAGCTCTTGAACAGCCCGCGTTTTTCGGTCACCGCGAGCGAATGAATGAGCGCAGTGCCGACCAGCCACGGCATGAACGACGCGTTCTCGACCGGATCCCAGAACCACCAGCCGCCCCAGCCGAGCTCGTAGTAGGCCCACCAGCTGCCGAGCGCGATGCCACAGGTCAGGAACATCCACGCCACCGTCGTCCACGGCCGCACCCAGCGTGCCCAAAGCGAGTCGAGCTTGCCTTCCAGCATCGCAGCGACTGCGAACGCGAAGGGCACCGACATGCCGACGTAGCCGGTGTAGAGCATCGGCGGATGAATCGCGAGCGCTGGATCCTGCAGCAGCGGATTCAGATCGCGCCCATCCAGCGCAGCCGGCCACAGGCGGGTAAATGGATTCGAGGTCGTGAGAATGAACAGCGCGAAGCCAGCGCTGATGAGACCGAGCACGCCGAGCACGCGACTCGTCATCGTCGCCGGCATGTTGCGGCTGAACGCAGCTACCGCGATGGTCCAGGTCGATTGCACGAGCAGCCACAGCAGCAGCGAGCCTTCATGCGCGCCCCACACGGCGGCGAAGCGATAGAACGTCGGCAGCTCGGAGTTCGAGTTCTGCGCGACGTACAGCACTGAGAAGTCGTTCCAGTAGAACGAATACGCGAGGCACGCGAAGGCAAAGGCGGTGAAGACGAACTGACCTGCGACAGCGCGCGTCGTCAGCGTCATCCAGTGCGGGCGGCGATACGCTGCGCCCACGAGCCCGAAGAACGCCTGGGGCAGCGCGAGGCAGAACGCCAGGATCAGCGCGAAGTGTCCGAGCTCTGCGGCCATGGCGATTAATTCCTGACGTTGCGGCTCACGTCGACGGCGTCGGCGCAGGCGCCTTCTGGGTATGCTGCTTGCGCAGGCTCTCCGCCACTTCGGGCGGCATGTAGTTCTCGTCGTGCTTCGCCAGCACTTCCTGCGCGACGAACACGCCGCCGTCGCCGAGCTTGCCGCGTGCGATCACGCCTTGCCCCTCGCGGAACAGGTCGGGCAGCACACCGCTGTAACTGACGGTCACGTCCTTCTGAAAATCGGTGACGATGAAGCGCACTTCCATGCTGCCGCTCTCGCGCTTGAGGCTGCCCTCCTCGACCATGCCGCCGAGCCGGAACACGCGATCGGCCGGCGCCTTGCCAGCGGCCACGTCCGCCGGCGGGTAGTAATAGAGAAGGTTGTCCTGGAAGGCGGTCAGCCCGAAAGCAGTCGCCGCGCCCACGCCGAGAAGGATGAGCCCGACCAGAACCATGCGACGGCGTCGCGGTGTCATTGTCATGTGCGCTCCTCCTTCTGCATCTCCACGCGGCGGCGCGCGGCGCCGATCTGCTCACGCAGCGAGCGGCGCGCCGACCACGCGCTGAAGATCAGCATCGCAATCGTCACGGCATAGCAGGACCAGATGTACCCGCCGTAAGAACCCATCGCAAGGAATTCACGTAAGCTCATGATGTCTTTACGGTTTCGAGCAGCCAGGTGGCATTGCGCTCGCGCCGGAGAATTTCGCTGCGTACCCGATCGCACAGTACGGCTGCGAAGTAGAGCATAAAGCCGAGCAACATCGTGTAGAGCGGCCACGCCATCGACAGTGCGATTGCAGGCTTGCCGAGCTTCGAGATGGTCGGCGCCTGATGCAGGCTGTTCCACCAGACCACCGAGTATTTGACTATCGGAACATTCACCACACCGACGATCGCGAGGATTGCGCTCGCGCGGTCGGCGCGCTGCGTGTCGTCGAACGACGCCCGCAACGCCATGTACCCGAGATAAAGGAAGAGCTGGATCAACTCGGACGTGATGCGCGGGTCCCACTCCCACCACGTTCCCCACATCGGCTTGCCGTAGATCGACCCGGTCGCAAGCGCGACGACTGTGAATGCTGCACCGACGGGCGCGCAGGCTGCAGCCATCGCATGCGCAAGCTTGATGCGCCAGATGATCCCAACGGCCGCGGCGATCGCCATCACGACGTACACCTGCAGCGACATGATCGCGGCCGGTGCATGCACGTAGATAATCCGGAACGCATCCTTCTGCTGATAGTCAGGCGGCGCGAGCACCAGCCCGCCGTAAGCCGCGAACAGCATCAGCGCCATGGCTATCCAGAAGAACCACGGGCGCAGCAGCGTTGCCATGCGATAGGCATACGGAGGCGAGCTGAGCTTGTGAAACCAGAGCCACATATAAATAGTGAGTGCCGTCTAATGACCTTCAGGTCTCGACGCTGACCCGCATTGCTGCAGCCATCGCGAAAGGCCCCAGGCTGACGAACAGCAGCAACACCGCGGCCAGCAAGTTTAGCGGACCTGCGACCGCTTCGCCGTGCATAGCCAAATCCACGGCCCGCGCACCGAAAATCAGTACGGGCATCTCCAGCGGCAGCACCAGCAGAGCCAGCAGCACGCTGCCCCGGCGCACGCTGACCGTCAGCGCCGCCCCTACTCCGCCCAGCATGCTCAGCGAGCCGGTGCCGAGGGCGAGCGTTGCCATCAACACTGGCCAGACAGACTGTGGCATGCCCAGCGCAGTTCCGACGAGTGGCGACATGAGCACCAGCGGTAGTCCCGTTAGAAGCCAGTGCGTCACAACTTTCGCCAGTAGCAATAACGACAACGGCTGGCCGGACAGCACCCACTGCTCCATCGTCCCGTCCTCGACATCGGGACGGAACAGCGATTCGAGCGCGAGCAGCGATGCCAGCATCGCTGCGACCCACACCACTCCCGGCGCGATACGTCGAAGCTCATCGAGCGCAGGACTGATCGCGAGCGGAAACAGCGTCGTGATGATCGCGAAGAAGATCAGCGGCTGGACGACGTGATCCCAATGTCGGACCGCGAGCCGCAGATCGCGAGCGATCACCAGTCGAACGACTGCGCCGAGTCCGGAGGGCTGCATCAGTGCAGCTCCAGCGTGCGCACGCCAGGCTGACCTTGCAGCAGAAGCTGGTGTGCAGCGGTCAGGATCAGCCCGCCCGTGCGCAGATGCTCCGCCATGCATTCTTCGAACAGCGCGATGCCAGCCGAATCGAGATTGGTGATCGGCTCGTCGAGGATCCAGAGCGAAGCGCGGGTCAGCAGGATGCGGCCGATGGCGACGCGCCGCTTCTGCCCGGCCGATAGCGCGCGAGCCGGCAAGTTCGCGCATTGCTCGATCCGCAAGCGCGAGAACGTAGCTTGAAGCTCCTGCTGCATGACCGGCCGCCGCAGCTCGACGCTGTACTGGAGATTCTCGAGCGCGGTGAGGTCGGGCTTGAGAGCATTGACGTGCGCGAGGTACGCGAGCTCCTGGTGATACTCATCGCGACACTCGTCGAGCTGCTGACCGCGCCAGACGATCTCGCCGGATTCGGTCGGCAACAGCCCCGCCACGCAACGCAGGAGGCTCGTCTTGCCGACGCCGTTCGGCCCGACGACCTGCAACAGCTCACCGCGTCTCAAGACGAACGATGTGCCGCGAAGCAGATGCCGCTCGCCGCGCCACAAGTGCACGGCGCGAACGTCGAGTTGCGGCTCCGCTGCGGCCGCCTCGGCCTGTGCATGCATGGTTGTTATCTGGAACGGCCAAAAAATCGGCCGCAGTTTATCAGACGGCTGCCGCGAGGCCGGCGTCGCAGCCCGTGGGCGTCTCCGTTCGCCCACACTCGTGCCCCCGTGGCTTACAATGCGCCCCGCACCCGCGGCCCGGGTGGCGAAATTGGTAGACGCAAGGGACTTGAAAGATTGAGCACCCGGCGCGGAAACGCCCGGCGTGAATGGGGTCAAATTCGGGGAACCAGCCCCACGCTGCGCGTGACTGCAATCCCGAGCTAAGCCGAGCGCCACGGCGCGCGGAAAGTGTAGAGACTTGACGGCCCCTGCCTAACCGCCGCCGCTCGCCCGGCGACGCACGGCAAAGAGAAAGTCCAGACTCCAAATGAGCGGCGCGATCCGAAGCGGGCTCAGCAGCGAAAGCTGTAGCGGGTACGAAAATCCCTCGGAGGAAACTCCATGCCGGTTCGAGTCCGGCCCCGGGCACCAGACCACGATTTTCCGTCGTCTGATATCGTCCTTCCACACGCACGAAATGCCGTAAAAACCAGCGTTTCGTCGTTCACCCACGTCCC
>DATJIP010000145.1:0-30419 GCA_035493235.1 Steroidobacteraceae bacterium | reverse complement strand
ACAAGTACGCTGCGCAGCCCGCGCCCACATGAGCGCCAAGCGTTCCTACTTGGCCGCAGCTTTCAACGCGCGCCCCTTTGGAATGCCAGTGCCGCCGAACTGGTTCGGGGTCGCGGCGTTCGCGCTGCTCGGTGCTTTCATCAATCCTGCGCTGTGGCTGATCGGGCTCGGGCTAGAAGGGCTGTATCTGTGGACGTTGACGCGTCACCCGCGTTTCCGCGCAACCGTTGATGCCGAGCAGGGCCAGACCGACTGGCACGCACGCTACGCGCAATTCACGTCGTACCTCTCGCAGGACGCGCGCGACCAGCAATCGACGATCGAAGCACAAGCGAACGAGATCTGCGATCTGCTATCGCGCACCGGCGCAACCGAATCGCAGATGAGCGACGTGCGGCAAATGGCGTGGGTGCATTTGAAGCTGCTCGCCGCGCACGCGTCGGTGTTGCAAGTGATCTCTTCCGCCGGGCGCGAGAGCCGCAATCTCGAAGAACAGGAGCGACGCCTGATCGAGCGGCTGAGCCGTGAAACTGTCGACGAGGAGCTGAAGCGCAGCCTGGAGCAGCAGCTGCAAGTGATTCGCGAGCGCCGCAGCAATCACGCCGACGCCGGTCGTCGACGCGAGCTGATCGAGGCGGAGATCGAACGGCTGCGCCAACAAGTATCCCTGGTGCGCGAACAGGCGCTGCTCGCCACGGATGAGCACAGTGCTGCGGCCTCGCTCGATGCGCTGTCAGCGTCGCTCAACGAAGCGAACCGCTGGCTCAAAGATCAGCGCGAATTGTTCGCCGGGCTCGAAGGCCTGACCGACGAGCCGCCGCCTGCCGATCTGCTGCGCGCCAAGAGCCCGCCGGCGCGCCGGCAAAAGATTTCGGAATGAGGAGGACACCCCAGATGATCCAGTTCATTTCCCGTTCTCGCGCACGCGGCTCGGCAGCCGGCAATCTCATCACGCTGCTGCTGTTGGTCGGCATCATCGGCCTCGGCGTCTATCTGTGGCTCGGCAAGGGCGCGAAGGATCAGCCGACCGCCGCGACGCCGGCGAGCACCGCGACCGCAGTCGACAAGACCGACGCGGATCCCAACGCGCCAACGCCGATTGAGCCTGTCGTCGGCACGCCGCCGCTGGAAGCTGCTGCCACATACACACCGAAAGACGGTGTGCTGCAGATCGACATCAGCGAGTACGCTGGCTACGGCGGCCTGATTGTCGCGAACGGCGGACTGGAGCCGAATCCCGAGTCGTTCTTCGCAAAGGAGTACGGCTTCAAGGTCAAGATCTCGAAGAGCGAGAGCGAAACCTGGTCGCCGCTCAACAACGGCCGGCTCGCGGCCACCGCGACCACCACCGACGCACTCGCGGTGCTGGGCCGCCAGTTCGACGCAGTCGTGCCGGTGCAGATCGGTTACTCGCGCGGCGCCGACATGGTCGTCGTCGATCGCGGCATCGCTTCAGTGAACCAGCTCGCTGGCAAAGTGCTCGCCGCCTCCCAGTTCAACGAGAGCGAGTTCTTCATCCGCTACCTCGCGCAGGAAGCCGGCGTGCCGGTCGCAGTGTTGCGCGATCTGGATTCGAAGCCCGCATCGAGTGAGCTCGGCCTGGTGTTCTACGAAGACGCATTCGTCGCCTGCGACGCCTACGCGCACGAGCTCGGCCGCGCCAACCCACGCTTGCACGGCTGCGTCGGCTGGACGCCGCGCACGGATGAGGTCGTCGAGAAGTCCAACGGCAAAGCCAAGGTCCTGGTGTCGAATCGCAACCTGCTGGTGATCGCCGACGTGCTGGCGGTGAACCGCGGCTTCGCCAAGGAGCATCCGGACATGGTGCGCGGTCTCGTGCACGGCATTCTCGAAGGCAACAAGCGTCTGCGCGATCAGCAAGCCGCGAACATCGGCGTCGTCGCGAAGGCGTTCGGCTGGAGCGAAGACGAAGCGCGCGACGAGCTGGCGCACGTGCATCTGGCAAACCTGCCGGAGAACAACGCGTTCTTCGCGGGCACGATCGATTCTGCAGGCTCGTTCGGCGGCATCTTCCAATCTTCGGTACTCGCTTACGGCGAGCTGTTGAAGAATCCCACCGACGCCGCCAGGTTCGCCGACACGAGCGCGCTCGAAGCACTCACCAAGAAAGGCCTGTACCCCGAGCAACGCATCGCGATCGCGCCGATCAAGACGGCGACGCAGGCGTCGCTCGAAGGCGATCCGCTGTTGAGCAAGGACATCCGCTTCTTCTTCGAGCCGAATTCGTCGGTGCTCGACAAGGATGCGAAGCAGAATCTCGACTACCTCGACACGATCAAGCGCTTCCTGCAGGTCAGCCCCGGCTCGACCGTGCTGTTGCGCGGCCATGTCGACAACGCGCGCGTCGATGAATTCCGCCAGCAAGGCGGCGAGCAGCTGGTGAAGAGCATGGCGCTCAAGGCGATGGAGCTGTCGCGCCAGCGCGCTCTGGCAGTCAGCGAGGCGCTACGCGGTCGTTACAAGGACATCGACGCATCGCGCGTCGAAGTTGTGGGTCGCGGCTGGGAAGAGCCGGCAGGCCCCGACAGCGAGACGAACCGTCGCGTCGAGGTGCAGTGGTTTACGTTGGAGTAACGTCTTCTCGTTTGTCAGGCAGAGCCACGGCGCCGATCACCGCCGTGGCGACTGCCACCACGATCGGATACCACAGCCCGTAGTAGATATCGCCAGTCAGCGCGACCAGCGCAAACGAAACCGTCGGCAGGAAGCCGCCGAACCAGCCGTTGCCGATGTGATACGGCAACGACATCGACGTGTAGCGAATGCGCGCCGGGAACAGCTCGACCAGCCATGCGGCGATCGGTCCGTAGACCATCGTCACGTACAGCACGAGCACGAACAGGATTACCAACACCATCGCGTGATTGATCCGCGCTGGATCGGCGGCCGCCGGATAGCCCGCGGTCTGCAACGCTCCGGTCAGCTGCTTACCGAACGCCTCGTTGCGTTCCTTGAACTCGGCAGGCGCGAGATCGCGGCCATCGAATGCCACAACTGTGACTTCGCCGATGCGCACCGATGCAACTGCGCCCGCCGGCGCTGCTGAGTTCTCGTACGGCGCACCCGCCTTCGCCAGTACGCTCTTCGAGATGTCGCAGGAGCTCGTGAAGCGCGCCTTGCCGATCGGATCGAACTGGAAGTGGCAGTCCGCAGGATCGGCAACCACGGTGATCGGATTCGTCTGCCGCGCGCTCTCGATGCCGGGATTCGCGAAATGGGTGAGCGCAGCGAACAGCGGAAAATACGTGAGCGCCGCGAGTACGCAGCCGCCGAGCACGATCTTCTTGCGCCCGATGCGATCGGACAGCCAGCCGAACACGACGAAGAACGGAGTGGCGAGCAACAGCGCGCCGGCGACCAGCAGGTTCGCGGTCTGCGCGTCGACCTTCAATGTCTGCGTCAGGAAGAACAGCGAGTAGAACTGGCCGCCGTACCACACCACGGCCTGACCCGCCGTCGCGCCGAGCAGTGCCAGCAGCACGATCTTCAGGTTCGACCAGCGTGCGAACGAATCGGTCAGCGGCGCGCTCGAGGTCTTGCCCGAAGCTTTCATCTCGATGAAGACCGGCGACTCGCTCAGCTGCAGCCGGATGTAAACCGAAATCGCCAGCAGGAAGATCGAGAGCAGGAACGGCACGCGCCAACCCCAACTCTCGAACTGCGGACCGAGCAGCTGACGGCACGCGAGGATGACCAGCAGCGACAGGAACAGGCCGAGCGTGGCAGTCGTCTGAATCCAGCTCGTGTACAAGCCGCTCTTGCCGGCAGGCGCGTGCTCGGCGACGTACGTTGCCGCGCCACCGTACTCACCACCCAGCGCCAGACCTTGCAGCAATCGCAAGCCGACCAGCGCGATCGGCGCGGCGACTCCGACGGAAGCGTAAGACGGGAGCACGCCGACGAGTGCAGTCGACACACCCATGATGACGATCGTGATCAGGAACGTATGCTTGCGCCCGACCAGATCGCCGAGCCGGCCGAACACGATGGCGCCGAATGGCCGCACCGCAAAGCCCGCAGCAAACGCCAGCAGCGCGAAGATGAACGCTGTCGTCTCGTTGACGCCGGCGAAGAACTGCTTGCTGATGATCGCCGCGAGCGAGCCGTACAGATAGAAGTCGTACCACTCGAACACCGTGCCGAGCGACGATGCAAAGATCACTCGGCGGTGCGCGCGGTCGATCACTTCACGTCCTCACTTGACGATTGCCTGGTACGTCAGGTTGCGGGACAGGCCGCGCACGTCGGGCGAACCGTCGCCGCGAATCTGGATCATGCCGACCACGATCATGTTGTAGACCGGATCGATCCAGAACCACGTGCCGGCGTAGCCGCCCCAGTAGAACGTGCCCTCGCCGCCGTAACCGCCTGCCGCGACCGGGTCCTCGACGACTGCGAAATCCAGACCGAAGCCCGTGCCCGGCCCCATCGTGCGCGCACTTACCGGCAGCACATTGGAGTGCATCAGCTGCACGCTGAGCGGCGACAGCAAACGGTGACCGTCGAGCTCGCCGCCGTTCAACAGCATCTGGCAGAAGCGCATGTAGTCCATCGCGGTCGACACCAGACCGCCGCCGCCCGAGGGCGCGCCCGGCGGCTTCGAAAAGTCGGGGATCCCGGGATGCGCTACGAACTTGCGATCCTTGTCGTAGGTGTAGAACGACACGAAACGATTGAGCTTGTCGGCCGGCACGTAGAACGCGGTGTCCTTCATGCCGAGCGGATCGAAGATGCGCTGCTTGAGGAATTCCGCGAACGGCTGCCCCGACAGCTTCTCGACCAGGTAGCCCTGCACGTCGACGGACACGCTGTAATGCCAGCGCTCGCCCGGTTGATGCAGCAGCGGGATCTTGCCGAGCTTGTCGATCATCGCTTGCAGCGTCGCGTCGCGGTCGAGCACGTTGACGTCGGTGTACATCTTGTCGACCGGCGTGCTGCCGAACACGCCGTACGTCAGGCCGCCCGAGTGCGACATCAGCTCGCGCATCGTCATCGGATGATCCGGCGCGACCTGCGTCACGGCGCCGCTCTGCGGATTCACCTTGGCGACCTTGAGATTCGCGAACTCCGGAATGTGCTTCGACACCGGATCGTTGAGCTGCCACTTGCCCTCTTCGAACAGCATCATCATCGCGACGCCGGTGATCGGCTTGGACATCGAGTAGATGCGGAAGATGGAATCCTTCTGCAGCGGCGCGCCGCTCTCGACGTCGCGCTTGCCGGCAACGTCGAACTCCACGACCTTGCCGTCCTTCGCGACCATGGTCACGACGCCGGGGAGCTGATTGCGGTCGACGAGCGCCTGCATCTCGCTCTTGAGCTTGCCGAGCCGCTGCGACGACATGCCGACGCTTTCCGGCTTCGCGGTCGGCAGGTCCGCCGCGCCGGCGGCCGTGGTCAGGAGAACGAGCAGGAGGAACGAAACCCAGGAAGAAAAAATTCTTCGCGCCGACGTCATGGAGCCCCCCAATTTCTTCTGTTGATTCGAGTTGGCCGGCGCAGTGTACACGGGTGGCGAAAAGTAGCGGCTTCTTGCGTGACAATACAACTGTGAAGAACCCTCAATTCGCTCTGCCGATCGACGCAGCGCTGCCCGCGCTGCGGGCGGCCGTCGTCGCTCACGCGAACGTCGTGCTGCAGGCACCGCCCGGCGCGGGCAAGTCGACCGGTGTGCCGCTCGCGTTGCTGGCAGCTGAATCGCTGCAAGCCGGCAAGATCGTGATGCTGGAACCGCGGCGCCTCGCGGCGCGGGCCGTCGCGACGCGTATGGCACAGATGCTCGGCGAATCGGTCGGCCAGACCGTCGGCTTCCGTACGCGCCTGGAATCGCGCACCGGCAAGAACACGCGTATCGAAGTCGTCACGGAAGGAATCCTGACTCGCTGGCTGCAACGCGACGCCGCGCTCGAAGGCGTCGCGATGGTCATCTTCGATGAATTCCATGAGCGCAGCCTCAATGCCGATCTGGGGCTGGCGCTGTGCCTGGAAGCGCAGGCACAGGTGCGCGAGGACCTGCGGATCCTGGTGATGTCTGCGACGCTCGACGCAGCGGCGGTCGCGCAGTTGCTCGGCGGCGCGCCCGTCGTGAGTGCGGAAGGCAAGGCCTTCGACGTCGAGACGCGCTGGGCAGGCGCGATCGCCGCGAATCGTGGCCAGCGCGAAATCGACATCGCCACGCGAACCGCGCGCACGATCGCGCAAGCACTCGAGAGCGAGCCGGGTGACGTCCTCGCATTCCTGCCGGGACAAGCGGAGATCCGCCGCGCGCAACAGCAACTCGAAGATGGCGGTCTGCCGCGCGGCGTGAGTGTGCTGCCTCTCTTCGGCGATCTCGCTGCGGCCGAGCAGGATGCAGCGCTGCGACCCGGCGACGCACAGCATCGCAAGGTCGTGCTCGCGACCAACATAGCCGAGACCAGCTTGACGATCGAAGGCGTGCGCGTCGTCGTCGATTCCGGACTCGCGCGTCGCGCGCGCTTCGATCCGGCGACGGGAATGAGCGGCCTGGAGACGGTGCGTATCTCTCGCGCATCCGCGGATCAACGACGCGGACGTGCCGGGCGTCTCGGCCCGGGCGTGTGCTATCGATTGTGGTCGGAATCCGAGCACGCTTCGCTGCCAGCGCAGACAGCGCCGGAAATTCTCGAAGCGGATCTCGCGCCGGTTGCGCTCGATCTCGCGGAATGGGGCGTGAGCGATCCGCGTACGCTGCGCTGGCTCGACGCGCCGCCGGCCGCGACGTTCGCGCAGGCGCGCGCTCTGTTGCATTCGCTCGATGCGATCGATGCGCAGGGTCGCATCACTCCTCACGGGCGCGCTTTGGCGCGATTGGGAACTCATCCGCGGCTCGCGCACATGATCGTGCATGGTGCCGAGCTTGGATTGCAGCGGCTTGCGCTGGAAATCGCGGGAGTGCTGGGAGAACGCGATCTGCTGCGCTGGAATGCCGGTCGACGCGATGCTGATCTGCGATTGCGCATCGAGGCGCTGCGTCGCGGACGTGTCGATGATCCGCATGTCGCGGCGGACGTCAGGGTCGATGGCGGCGCGCGGCAGCGAGCTTTGCGCGGCGTCGAGGTCCTGCAACGTCAGGTCGAATCGCGTGCAGCGGCATCATCGGAGACAGACGCCGATATCGGCAGACTCCTCGCGTTCGCATATCCCGACCGCATCGCTCAATCGCGCGGCGCCGGTGGGCGCTATCTGCTCTCCGGCGGACGCGGCGCGCGCCTCGCGGACGCGCAAAGCATCGCGCAAGCAGAATTCCTCGTCGTCGCGGATCTCGATGCCGGCGATCGCGAGGCACTGATCAGATTGGCGGCGCCGCTCCCGCGCGCTGCACTCGAAGCGGACCTCGCTTCGCTGATCGAGCATCGGCAGCGATTCGAATGGGATGCGCGCGAGCAAGCTGTCGTCGCCCAGGACGAACGGTGGCTCGGTGCAATCAGGCTCGGCGAGCGGCGGCTTGAAAATCCCGACAGCGCGCGCGTGATGAGCGCCTTGCTCGGCGGCATTCGCGAACTCGGTCTCGACGCGTTGCCGTGGACCAAGGAAGCACGAGCTTTGCGTCAGCGCCTGAGGTTCGTGCGCGAGGTGGACACGCAATCCTCACGCCCATGGCCCGACGTGAGCGACAACGCACTGCTGGCGACCCTCGACGACTGGCTGGCTCCATGGCTGACGCACATGAGTCGACGCGATCATCTGGCGCGCCTCGACATGACAGGCATCATCGCAGCGCTGCTCGACTGGAATCAGCGGCAGCGTCTCGACGAGATCGCGCCGATGCACCTGCAGGTGCCGAGCGGCTCGCGCATCCCGATCGACTACTCCGCCGCACCAACTGTCGCCGTCAGATTGCAGGAAGTGTTCGGGTTGAGCACGACGCCCGCAGTCGGCGGCGGTCGCGTGCCGTTGACGTTGCAATTGCTGTCACCAGCGCAGCGCCCGGTGCAGGTGACGAAAGACCTGGCGAGCTTCTGGGCTCGCGGCTACGCGGAAGTCAAAAAAGAGCTGAAAGGCCGCTATCCAAAGCACTACTGGCCGGACGATCCGACGACGGCCGTCGCCACCGCGCGGGCCCGCCCGCGTCCGAAATAGTTCCTTAAATCTGCATTAACTTTCGACACGAAGGTCGCTTTCGCGTTGTGTCACCCCAATGACAGAAGCACGCGCTCTATGGGCGCTAATCTGCACGCGTAGTTAAGGACTCATTCATCGTTCCGGTCTCATTCTGACGTCGTGCAGACGATAGGAGTACGCATCATGAAAAACACATTGGTGTTCGCGGCGGCGTTGGCCGTTGCGGGCATTGCCAGCGGCGCGAGCGCGAACGCCACGACGACCTCGCATGCGGGCAAGAACGACTGCGTGTTTACGAGCGCCATCAACGATTTCAAGCCGCTCGACAGCCACAAGATGGTGATCTTCGGTCCGGGCCGCAAAGCGTATCTGGTGGAGCTGGGCATGCCGCTGCCGGAGCTGAAGTTTGCCAACCGGCTGGCGTTCGTCGACCGCAACCATGACGGCATGCTGTGCGGCTATGGCATGGATCGCATCATCGTGGCGGATTCGGGCTTCGGCTTCCGCACGCCCTCGACAATCCTGGGCATGCAGCGCCTGGACGCCGCCGGTCTTGCGCAGCTCGAGCAGCAATATGACGTGCGACTGACGCGCAAGAAGAAGGACGCCGCCCCCGCGGCCGGTTCCGCGCAGCCGCCAGCCGATAAGTAAAACGACTGACCGCACAGCCCGCGCGTTCTCACATAGAATGGCTGCCTCGTCTGCAGTGGAGGCGTGGCAGCAGTGAGAACAGAACTGAAGGACCAGCTCGCGGCCCTGCACGCCGAGCTGGCCCGTACCCGTTCGGTGGATGATCCCGAGCTGCGTCAGCAGCTCATCGTCGTGCTCGGCGACATCACACGGCTGCTCGGCAAGCCGGCCACGGCCGGCGAGCGCCATTCCCTGATCGAGAATCTCGACGCGCTGGCGGTCCAGTTCGAGGCCGAGCACCCGGCGCTCGGCAACGCGATCCGCCAGGTCGTGGACGCACTGGCTAAGGCGGGGATCTGACATGTACGACGACAGCAATATCTTCGCGAAGATCATTCGCGGCGAGATGCCGGCATTCAAGGTTTTCGAGGACGAGCGCGCGGTCGCGTTCATGGACGCGATGCCGCAGTCCGACGGCCACACGCTGGTAGTACCGAAGGCGCGAGCGCGTAATTTTTTCGACATCGAGCCTGCCGCGCTGGCGGAGCTGATCAAGGCGACGCAGCACGTCGCGCGTGGCGTGCAGAAGGCATTCAACCCCGGCGGCATGCGCATCGTGCAGTTCAACGAGAGCGTCGCGGGACAAACCGTCTTTCACATCCACTTCCACATAATTCCCTGCTACGAAGGCGTGCCATTGAAAACGCATAACCGCGACTGGGCGGACAAGGCCGTGCTGGCGCAGCACGCCGAGCGCGTGCGACAAGCCCTATGAGCTCCAAGCTTTACAAGGTTCCCGAAGATTTCGCTGCCCTCGCCCATCTGAAGCACGCGGACTATCTGCGCCTGTACCAGGAGTCGGTGCGCGATCCGCACACGTTCTGGTCGCGCATCGGCCGGCGCCTCGACTGGATTCACCCGTACTCGAAAGTGAAGGACACGAGCTACGACGAGAAGGATTTCCGCATCCGCTGGTTCTACGACGGCAAGCTCAACGTCGCCGCGAACTGTCTCGACCGCCATCTCACCAAGCGCGGCGACAAGACCGCGATCCTGTGGGAAAGCGACGATCCGCGGCTGTCGGAGCGGATCACCTATCGCCAGCTCTACGAGCGCGTGTGTCAGTGCGCCAATGCGCTCAAAGCACTCGGTGTGCGCAAGGGCGATCGCGTCACGATCTACATGCCGATGATTCCCGAGACTGCAGTGGCGATGCTCGCGTGTGCGCGCATCGGCGCCGTGCACTCAGTGGTGTTCGGCGGCTTCTCGCCCGAATCGCTCGCCGGTCGCATCGCGGATTGCAGCTCCAGTGTCGTGATCACTGCCGATGAAGGCCTGCGCGGCGGCAAGCGCATTCCACTCAAGGCGAATGTCGACGCCGCTCTGGCCACGCCCGGCGGCGAGTGCGTCAAGCACGTGCTGGTCGTGCGCCGTTTGGGTTCGCTCGTGCCGATGCAAGCCGGCCGCGACCGCTGGTTCGAGGAGGCGCTCGCCGGTCAACCGAAAGAATGCGCGCCTGAAGTCATGGACGCGGAAGATCCGCTGTTCATTCTTTATACGTCGGGCTCCACGGGAAAACCCAAGGGCGTGCTGCACACGACCGGCGGCTACCTGGTCTTCGCGTCGATGACGCACGAGCTGATCTTCGACGTGCGCGAGGACGATATCTACTGGTGCACGGCTGACGTCGGCTGGGTCACCGGCCACAGCTACATCGTGTACGGGCCGCTCGCGAACGGCGCAACGTCGCTGATGTTCGAGGGCGTGCCGAACTATCCCGACGCCGGCCGCTTCTGGCAGACCGTCGACAAGCACAAGGTGACGATCTTCTACACCGCGCCCACCGCGATCCGCGCGCTGATGCGCGAAGGCGATGCGCCGGTGAAGGGCTGGGCGCGTCGTTCGTTGCGGCTGCTCGGCTCGGTCGGCGAGCCGATCAATCCGGAAGCGTGGGAGTGGTATCACCGCGTCGTCGGCGACGGCCGCTGCCCGGTGGTCGACACGTGGTGGCAAACGGAGACCGGCGGCATCCTCATCAGTCCGCTGCCCGGTGCGATCGACCAGAAGCCAGGCTCGGCCACGCTGCCGTTTTTCGGCGTGAAGCCCGCGATCGTCGATGGCGAAGGCAAGACGCTCGAGGGCGTTGCCGAAGGCAATCTCGTGATCACCGACAGCTGGCCCGGCCAGATGCGCACGGTGTTCGGCGATCACCAGCGCTTCATCGATACGTACTTCAAGACTTTTCCCGGGCGCTACTTCACCGGCGACGGCGCCAAGCGCGACGAAGACGGTTACTACTGGATCACCGGTCGCGTCGACGACGTGCTGAACGTCGCCGGCCATCGCCTCGGCACTGCCGAAATCGAAAGCGCGCTCGTGGCGCATCCGAAAGTCGCCGAAGCAGCAGTCGTCGGCTATCCGCACGACATCAAGGGCACGGGGATCTACAGCTACGTCACGCTCAACGCCGGCGAGCAGCCGAACGAGGGGCTGCGCAGCGAGCTGCGCGACTGGGTGCGCAAGGAGATCGGTGCGATCGCCGCGCCGGATCTGATCCAGTGGGCGCCCAGCCTGCCGAAGACGCGCTCCGGCAAGATCATGCGACGTATCCTGCGGAAGATCGCGGCGAACGAGCAGGACCAGCTCGGCGACACGTCGACGCTGGCGGATCCGTCGGTGGTCGACAGTCTGGTGCGCGAGCGGATGAACAGACCGGCGGGTGAAGTGGCTGCGGCTGCAGAGCCCGCGGCCGCAGCGAAACCTGCACCTAAACGCAAGAAGAAGTCAGTCTGAAGCCTGACCCACAACGGACCTGCAAATGAGACTGTGGGTCAGGCTTCAGCCTGACTCCTAAAACAATCTTCCCGCGCCGGCCAGCCGCGTCCGGTAATACTCATCATCGAGCATCCGAAACTCCACCGGCTGCCCGCTGCGCGGCGCGTGTATGAACCGCCCCTCGCCCGTATAAATCGCGACGTGCGAGATGCGCTGCCCGTGGGTTCGGAAGAACAGCAGATCGCCCGGCTCCAGTCCCGTGAGCTGGATCGGCTTCGCCGCCGAGAACTGCTCCGCTGCCGTGCGCGGCACCGGGATGCCAACCTGGTCGTAGATGAACCGCACCAGGCCGCTGCAATCGAAGCCGGTCAGGTCGGCGCCGCCCCACACGTAAGGTCTACCCAGCAGCGAGATCGCACGCATCGCGATTTCGTTGCCGACGGAAGGCAGGGGCGCAGGAGGCGGCGCTACGACGACGGGCTGGGGCTCCGGCGGCCGATACGGGTCGATGGAGCAGCCTTGCCCCAGCACCGCGACAGCGGCGCACATCAAACCCAACCGTGCGGACCCACGAACCATGTCGAGCACCATCGGCAGGATGCCGCACCAGCAAGCTAAGTTCCAGGCGCTGAACCGACGGTGAATTACACTACGCGCCGATTGTCGTGCTTTTGATCACGGAGTCTCATGCGCACGTTGACAGCCCTGCTCCTGATCGCGGCGACGTTCGCGGCCGGTGCCGCCGATCTCCCGGCGACGAACAGCGTGCGCCCCGATGCGATCCGCAGCCACGTCGAATTCCTGGCGAACGATCTGCTCGAAGGGCGCGCGGCCGCGACCCGTGGGTACGACATCGCCGCGGCCTACGTCGCCGCGCAATTCCGCCAGGCCGGCCTCGCGCCCGCAGGCGACGAAGGCACATACCTGCAGACCGTGCCGCTGCTCGAAGCCACTGCGGTGTTGCCCGGCTCCGCAGCGAAGCTGGTGCGCGACGACGCGACTGTCAGCTTCGAGTACGGCACGCACTATCTGCCGTCTGCCGATTTCCTTTCGGCTAGCTCGACATTGACTGCGCCGCTCGTGTTCGCCGGCTTCGGCGTCGACGCGCCCGAGCTCGGTTACACCGATTTCGAGAACGTCGATCTCAAGGGCCGCATCGCTGTGATCCTGAGCGGCGCGCCGGCGAAGTTTCCGAGCTCGCAGCGCGCGTACCACTCGTGGAGCGAGCGCAAATGGGGCCTGCTCGTGGAGCACGGCGCTGTCGGCGCGATCACCGTCTCCTCGCCAGCCGACGAGAAGCGCCTGCCGTGGGAGCGCATTGTCGGCATGAGCTGGACTCCGCAGATGCGCTGGCTCGATGCTGACGGCAAGCCGCAGCGTGCGTTCCCCGAGCTGAAGCAGCGCTTTCGTTTCAACCGCGAAGCGGCCGCGCGCCTGTTCGAGAATGCGCCGTCGAGCTTCGATGACGTCATGGCCGCCGCCGACGCCGGTCAGCCGCAGGGCTTCGGCCTGCCCGGCATGCTGACGCTGTCGTCGACGACCGGCCTGCGCAAGACCGAAAGCGCGAACGTCCTCGGCCTGCTCCTCGGCAGCGACCCGAATCTGCGCAACGAGATCATCGTGGTCACCGCACACCTCGATCACCTCGGCCGCGGTTCCGCCGTGAACGGCGACTCGATCTACAACGGCGCGCAAGACAACGCCGTCGGCATCGCCGTGCTGCTGGAGATGGCGCGAGCGCTGCACGTCTCGAACACCAAGCCGCGTCGCTCGGTGCTGTTCGCCGCCGTCACCGCCGAAGAGAAAGGCCTGCTCGGCTCCGACTACTTCGCTGAGAGCCCACGCACGGACGGCCGGCGCATCGTCGCGAACGTCAACATCGACATGCCCATGCCGTTCGTGCCGGTGCGCGATTTCGTGGCGCTCGGCGGCGAGCACTCGACTCTCGGGACGCTGGCGAGAAACGCGGCGAGTGCGCAGGGCTACAAGCTGAGCCCGGAGCTCGCGCCCGAAGAAGTCGGCTTCATCCGCAGCGACCAGTTCTCGTTCATTCGCCACGGTGTCCCCGCGCTGGTAGTGAACAGCGGCTACCAGGCGCGCGATCCGGGCGTCGATGCCGCGGCCCTGCAGAAGCAGTTCCGCGAGACCAACTATCACCAGCCGAGCGACGACCTCAGCCTGCCGCTGGACTACGGCACCGCCGCCGACCTCGCCCGCGTCGACCTGCGCATCGTGCTGGACGCTGCCAACGGCGCGAACGCGCCACGCTGGAACGCCGGCGATTTCTTTGCGGAGAAGTTCGGCGGCTCCCGGTAGAATCCGCGCGGGGTTGGGGAAAGGACCGCAAGGGAGCCAGCGATGAGAGATCTCAGCACCGGCGAGCTCGCCGAGCTGCGCCAGAACTTCGATACCTGCGATTCGAACGGCGACGGTTGGATCGTCGTCAGTGAATTCGCCGCGCTGCTACTCGCGCTCGATCAGGATCTGTCCGAAGACGAATGCCTGCTCGCATTCGAAATGACCGACGCGGACGGCGACGGCAAGATCAGCTTCGAAGAATTCATGGGCTGGTGGACCGGAGAGTAGCGCTTACAAACTGTGAAACGGTTCACACGACACTTCGTGAACCGCTGCTCATCCTGAGCATCGCCTGCGGCGATTGCGATTTTCCCTGAATCCATCCTCGGTGCCTGTCGCACTAGGCTACGCGCACGCACGCGCCGATAAGCAGCGGGAGGAGAGATTCATGAGTCAAGATCACGATAGCGGACTGCGCGTCGGCGACCCCGTCAGACTGAAAGACAGCGACATGGACCTGCGTGGCGACGTGTGGCAGCTGCGCACCGGTCGTTACCTGGTTGTGCGCTGGCAGGACGAATGCCGCAGCACTCACTCGGAATCCGCGGTCGAATACGACTCATCGCGCAGTCGCGCGGAGTGGAGTCGCAATCTCGTGACCGAAGATCGTAAGACGAAGTAACGCTCACGACGCCGCTTTGCGGCGCGTACTGCGACGACGCGTTGCCTTGCGCGGCGCTGACCGCCCGCCCTTCTTACCGTCCTTGTCCAGGCTGCGCTTGAGCAGCTCCATGAAGTCGACGACGTTGGTGGTCGCTTCAGCCGGCGCAGCTGCCTCGGTCTTCTCGCGCACCTTCTTGCCCTTCTGCCGCGCGATCTGCTCGTCGATGATCTTGCGCAGCTTCGCGCGGAACTCGTCCTGGTAATCGTCGGCGCTCCACTTCTTGGTCATCGCTTCGATCAACTGCGTCGCCATCCCGAGTTCCGCCGGCGTCACGCGATAACTCTTGCTGTTGCCTTTCGGCAGCTCGAACTCGTCCGCTTTGACGATCTCCTGTGGAAAGCGCATCAGGTCGAGCATCAGCGCGTCGCCTCGCGGCGAGAGCGCAGCCAGGTACTGACGCGTGCGAATCACCACGCGCGCGATGCCGACCTTGTTGGTCTTCGCCAGCACCTCGCGCAACAGCACGTAGCCCTTCTCCGCCTTCTTGCTCGGCACGAGGTAGTACGGCTTCTCGAAGTACATCGGATCGATCTCGTCGCGATCGCAGAACGCTTCGATCTCGACCGTCTCGGTGCTCTCGGGCGCCGCCTTGCGGATATCTTCCTCGTCGATGACGACGTAGCTGCCTTTCGAGTACTCGAAGCCTTTGACGATCTCCTTCCACGGCACCTCCTCGCCGCTGTCGCTATTGATGCGCTCGTAGCGCACCGGCGAGTTGTCGCGGCTGTCGAGCATGCGGAAATGCAGGTCGACGCTGCGCTCGCCGGAGTGCAGCTGCACCGGCACGTTCAACAGGCCGAAGGAGATCGTGCCGTTCCAGATCGGGCGTGCCATGCGGAATCCTCAGCACAAAAAAAGAGGCCGTGCCCAAAGGCGCGGCCTCAAGTGCGCAGTCGTCCACATGGCGTTCGATGGGTTCTCAGCGGGTGCCCCCATCGTCCTGGGGAGGTCCATGTAACGAGTTGCGCAATGTCCGAGCGGAAATGAGGAATGTCCCCGTTTTCCGCGACTCAACCACCGGAGCATGCAACGCACGGCATGCCCCATTGGGTCCACCGGTTACCGCATTTCGAGCAGTACTTCGCGAACCTTGTGGAATTCCGACGCCTTGTCGAAAAAATGATCCGCGCCGCACTCGCGGCTCGCAGTGCGGTAGTCGTCCGAGGGGTAGTTGGTGACGACGATGATCGTCTCCGGCCGCGTCATGCCGGCGGCCCGCATCAGCTTCAGCAAGCGAAAGCCGCTGCCGCCGCGCAGTTGGATGTCGAGGATCAACACTCGTGGCTGCAGTGCGCGCATGCCTTCGAGCGCGTCGTTGACTGCATCGGCGCTGCCGACCACGCGAGCGCGCGGAATGTCCTCGATGGACTCGATCAGCCGCTCTTTCACGGCTTCGGAGTCTTCGACGATGTAGATGGTCAGCTCCGCGCGCACCAACGCGCGCAGCGAGGGATGCGTGCCCGTGTCGCTGTCCGACCCGGACTCTGGCCCGATTTCGCCGGCGCAGAGCCAGGCGTCGCGCCGGAACAGCGCGGCCGCCGCCCTACTCGACCAACTGGTTGCGGACGGCGTAGGCAGCGATTTCTGCATTGCTGCGCATTCCCATCTTCTCGAGGATGCGCGCGCGATAAGTGCTGACGGTCTTCACGCTCAAACCCAGCTCGTTCGCCATGACCGCCGGCGAGACGCCGCGGGCGATGCGGGTGAAGACCTGCAGCTCGCGCTCCGATAAGCGGTTGTGCAGCGGCCCTTCCTCGTCGGCCGCGCATTCCGACGCGAGCAGCTCGGCAACCAGCGGCGTGATGTAGCGCCGTCCAGTGCCGACCGCGCGCACCGCTTTCACGAGCTCCTCGGGCACGATCATCTTCGGCACGTAGCCGTTCGCACCGGCACGCATCAGCCGCACCGCGAAGCTGCGCTCCGGGTGCATGCTCAGCACCAGGATCGCCAGCTCTGGACGATCGCGACGCAGCTGCTTCAGCAGATCGATGCCGCTCTGGCCCGGCAGCGTGATGTCGAGCACCACGACATCGACCTTCAATCCTTCGCGCAGCTGCTGGGTGGCCTCTTCGGCGGAGCCGGCCTCGCCGACCACCTGCAGATCCGGCTCTTCCGAGAGCATCTCGCGCACGCCGGCGCGCAGAATCGCATGGTCGTCGACGATCATGACCTTGATCGGCGTCTGCGCCTGCTGAAACGTGTCCCGTCCTTCGTTTTCTCTCGCATCCAACATCACAATGGCACCTCCGTGAGTTCACCGCGGAGGTCGGTGATCTCGACGTCCCGGTCGGCCGTGGCGACGTAATCCATCACCAGCCCCTGCGCCCGGTAAGCGTTCAGACGGTTGTAGAGCGTCTTCAGGCTCACGCCCAGTAACGCTGCCGCGCGCGTCTTGTTTCCACCGCATTTCTGCAATGTGGCGAAAATCATCCAGCGCTCGACATCGGCCAGATTGGTGCCGACAGGCACCTGCAGGACGGCAAGCTCATGAACCGGACGGTTCTCGAGCAGTTGCGCGCGAACGTCGGTGTCATGCCCCAAATACGCGCGCGCGTCGCGTGCCGGAACAGTCTCGGTCATCGGGTTTCCCATAACGATCGCCCCTATAGGCCGTACGCGGCCCTCAGGTGACACAACCGCATGGCGATGCCGAAATGTTCCCGACATTGCGCGATTCATTTCACTGGGCCGGTGCGGCGCGGCTCACGTAAGCCGCTTCCTACGCAGCGCTGGACGCGCTGGTGCGCGGGTTGGGGATGAACGCTTCCACCACCGTCCCCCGGCCGGTGGACGGCCGGCGGATCGCGAAGGTCCCGCCCATCTCCCGCATGCGTTCGCGCATGCCGACCACGCCATGCGATTTGGGCTTGGCCAAGGCCTCGTCCGTGAGCCCGACGCCGTCGTCGCGGATGCGCAGCCGCACCCCATCCTGCTCCCGCGCCAGGGTGATGCGCACGTTCGTCGCCTGCGCGTGCTTCGTAATGTTGGTCAGCGCCTCCTGGACGATGCGATACAGCGCGATCGACCACGACGGGTCGAGGTCGTCGAAGTCCTCGTGCACTTCGATATCGCAGGCCAGGCCGGTGCGGCGCGTGAACTCGCGACAATGCGAGCGCATCGCAAACGCCAGGCCGAGATTGTCGAGGTGACTCGGGCGCAGGCCTTCGATCACCTCGTGCTTCAGCTCGACCGTGTCCGCGAGCATCTGCAGCACCCGCTGCAGCCGCTCCCGCACTTCACGCGAAGTTTCCGGCAGGCGGCGCTGGATCCAGTTCAGATCCATGTTGATCGCGGTCAGGTTGCTGCCGAGCGTGTCGTGCAGCTCCCGCGCCAGCTTGGCTTTTTCCTCCTCGGAAACGCGGATCAAATGCTGCGACAGCTCGGTGAGCTCGGCGGTGCGCTGCTCGACCACGTGGTTCAATTGCTGATTCGCCTCGCGCAGCGCGCGCAGGGCGCTCTCGCGATCCCGCACGTAGCGCTGCAGCAGCTTGTTCAGCGCGATCAGCACCGCGACGGTCACGACGGTCGCGAGCACGGCGACGCCCGCGCCAACCCACATGTCGCGCAATACTTCGCGTCGCGAAGATTCGATGCGCGAGTCTTCCTCGCTCATCATGCGATCGACCACGCCGCGCACCCGGTCCATCGTCTGGGTCGCGCGATCGGTACCGGCCACGTCTGCGTTGCCGTGCGGACCCGGTTGCGGGCTGCTGCGAATGGTCTGCTCGAGGCGGTTCACCGCGGCTGTGGTCAGCCCTTCCAGCTGCCTGATGTCCTCCAGCCGGTTCGGATCGTCCACCGTGAGCTGGCGCAGCCGCTCGATCTGCTTCGGCCAGCTGCGCATCGCGACGTGATAGGGCTCCAGGTAGCCGGTCTGGCCGGTCAGCAGATAGCCGCGCTGCGCCGACTCCAGCGCCGTGATCACCGACTGAAACGTGATCAGCGCGCGCTTGATCTCCGTGGAGCGCGCGTAATGCGCGTTGGAGTCCATCGTCGCCGCCGTGTTGATGATCAGCAGCGATGCATTGATCACCAGCAGCGCGATCGACACCACGATGATGGCGATGACGTGCAGGGGCACGCGCCCGGCGGCTTCGGGGAGGAACGGGGGCGGCGGAGTGGAGCCTGAAGGGCTGTCATCCGCCCCGGCGAGCGCGTTGGCGGGCGTGTCAGCCATCGTCCGGGGTCTTGAAGGGTGCGTAGAAACTTCTCAAACGTGTGCACTCATTTTCGGGTTCCGCCGTCAGCATTTTTTCCTAACGGAACCGCCGGGTTGAGGCATCGGTTTCTACGGCGGGTACTACATTGAGGACAACGCTATGAGGGCTTCCGTATTTTGGATGGTCGCTGCTGCCGGCCTCGCGCTGGCGGGTTGCAACAAGGCACAATCTCCCGCCGAAGTGCAGCATGACGTGACCGACGCGCGGGCTGATGCGCAGCGCGACGTCGCCGATGCACAGGCCGACGCTCGCGAAAACAACGCCGATGCGACCAAGGACGTCGCGGACGCGCAGGCCGACCACGATCCGAACGACGTGGCCGACCAGACGCAGCAGGCCAGCGAAACGGCCGCCAAGGGCGATTACAAGGTCGCCGTGGCGCAGGCCGAAGCGACTCACAAGGTCGCGACGGCGAAGTGCGAGTCCATGAGCGGCGACGCACAGCGTGACTGTAAAGACCGCGCGGATCGCGATCTCGATGCCGCCAAGCGCGCTGCCGAACAGCGCCGTGACGGCTCGGGCTAGGAGATCCGCTGCGTAAAGAAGGCAGGCATATGAAGCACAGAAAGACGGCGACCTTGCTGCTCGCAGCCTGCATGGCTGGGACGGTAGTGGTCGGTTGCTCGAGCACGCCGACGCAGGAGTCGGCCGGGCAAGCCGTCGATGATGGCGTCGTGACCGCCAAGGTGAAGGCGGCACTGGTCGCTGATCCGGTGACGAAGGCGCACCAGATCAACGTCGAGACCTTCAAGGGCACGGTGCAGTTGAGCGGCTTCGTCGAAACCGATGAAGCGCGCGCTCGGGCACTGCAACTGGCTCGCGACGTGGAAGGCGTCAGGAAGGTCAAGGACGCCATGGAAGTGCGCAGCGGCAGCTGACGCTGACCGACGTATGCCGTGACATAGAGGCGGGTGACGCGAGTCACCCGCCTTTTTCATTGCCGTCTTCTGGCCTTTGCGTCGCAAAAAGCGCGATTTGACCCCCCTGCATCCGGTGCAGTGCCGCGCGCGTATACTCACGCGCTCCGTTAGGGAGCGTTCGTTCAACACACAATCAACGAGGAATGGCATAGATGGCCCACAAGACAAGCTCGGTCAAGAAGTTCTCCGGCCTGGCGCTCGCGGCAGCAGCTGCGATCGTTTTCACGTCGGCACCGCTGTCGGCCGCGAATGCTGCGGACGAAGCGAAAGTGAAGTGTGAAGGCGTCAACGCGTGCAAAGGCACGAGCGCCTGCAAGACTGCGAAGAACCAGTGCAAAGGCCAGAACGCCTGCAAAGGCCAGGGCTACAGTGAAATGAGCAAGGCCGATTGCGACGCCGCCAAGGCGAAGGCAAAGAGCTGAGCCGCTGAGGCACACGGCGGCGCGGGCGCTTCCTTCCCGCGCCGCCACTTCCTTCGACCACGTCTCGTGAATTCTTTGGCCCGTGTGAATTCCCTGGGATTCGGGCTCGGGCTGCGGCCTCAGCACTATGAGGCGCTGCTCGGCGAGCACCGCGGCAGCATCTCCTGGCTCGAAGCGCTGACCGACAACTACCTCGTTCCCGGCGGCCGCCCGCTCCACTACCTCGAACGCCTGCGTGCGCACTATCCCGTCGTGCTCCACGGCGTTTCGCTGTCGATCGGCAGCACCGATCCACTGGATCTCGACTACGTGCGCAGCGTCAAAGCGCTCGCCGACCGCGTCGAGCCGGCCTGGGTGTCGGATCACCTGTGCTGGACCGGCGTCGCGGGAGTCAATCTGCACGACCTGATGCCGCTGCCGTTCACCGAAGAGACCATCAGTCATGTCGTGAGTCGCGTGCACGCGGTGCAGGATGTATTGAAGCGCCGGCTCGTGCTGGAGAACGTTTCCACTTACGTGAGCTTCGCGGCGGACGAGATGACCGAGTGGGAATTTCTGCGCGAGATCGCCGAGCGCGCCGATTGCGGCCTGCTGCTCGACGTCAACAACGTGTACGTCAGCAGCGTCAACCACGGCTTCGATCCGCTGGCGTACCTGCGTGGCGTGCCGATCGAACGCGTACAGCAGTTCCATCTCGCCGGGCATCAGAGCCAGGGCGACTATCTCATCGACACTCACGACGAACCGGTCTGCGAAGAGGTCTGGCAGCTCTACGCAGCCGCGGTCGCGCGCTTCGGCGCCGTCGCGACCATGATCGAGCGCGACGACAACATTCCTGATCTACCGGTCCTGCTGGCCGAGTTGGAGCGTGCACGCGCCATCGCGCTGACCGCGGAGGCCGCGTGAGCACTCTCGCGCACCTGCAGCGAGACATGCAGCGTCACGTTCTCAGCGGGGACGCTGCGATTGCCGCTGCAGTGAATGGCACGGCCGCAGTTCCTGCAGCAATCCGTCTGGGTGTGTATTCGAACGCGTATCGCATCCGGCTGGCCGATGCGCTCGGCGACAACATGCCGCATCTGCGCGCATTCCTCGGCGAAGAGGAATTCCAGGCCGTCGCGGCACGCTATATCGACGAGCACCCCTCGCAGTTCGCGTCGATCCGCTGGTTCGGCGATCGCCTCGCGCACGAACTGCAGCGCTCGCATCCCGAGCAACCTTGGATCGCGGAGTTGGCGCGATGGGAATGGGCGCTGGCTGCATCGTTCGACGCCAAGGACGCAGCCACCGTCGGCATCGAATCGCTCGCAGCCGTCGCGCCCGGCGACTGGGGCGATCTGCGTCTGGAATTTCACCCGTCGGTGCAACTACTGGAGCTGAGCAGCAACGCGCAGGCGTTGTGCAAAGCATTCGCCGACGAACAAGCTCCGCCGGAACCGGCGCTCCTCGACAGTCCGCAACCGTGGCTGCTGTGGCGTCAGGATCTGAAGACGCAGTACCGTTCGCTGGAGCCTGACGAGGCTGCGGCGTTCGACGTGGTCCGCAACGGCGGCACATTCGCGGACATGTGCGAAGCGCTGTGCGAGTGGCACGACGTAAATACGGTGCCGCTGACAGCCGCGGGCATGTTGAAGCGATGGATCGTCGAGGAGTTGGTCACTGGACTGGGCTGATCGGACTGGCATGAAGCTGTACACCTACTTCCGCAGCTCCGCGGCGTTCCGCGTGCGGATCGCGCTGAACCTCAAGGGACTGCAATACGAGTCGGTGCCGAAACACTTCGCGCGCAACGAACATCGCGCCGCCGACTACCTGGAGCTCAATCCTCAGGGATTGATTCCCGCGCTCGGTGTCGACGGGGTCGTGCTGTCCCAGTCGCTCGCGATCATCGAATATCTGAACGACCGGCATCCCGAGCCGCCGTTGCTGCCGGCGGATCCTATCGATCGGGCACGCGTGCGCTCCATGGCGCTGGCGATCGCCTGCGAGATCCATCCGCTCAACAATCTGCGCGTGCTGAACTATTTGCGCAGCGACCTGCAGCAGGACGATATGGGCGTGGGAACGTGGTATCGCCACTGGGTGACCGAGGGATTTCGCGGACTGGAGCAGCAGGCTCGCGAGCTCAGTGCAGCGGGTCGCTACTGCTTCGGCGATGCGATCTCGCTGGCCGATGTCTATCTCGTGCCGCAGATGTTCAACGCGCGCCGCATGAAGACCGACCTCACGCCGTTCCCGACGCTGGTCGGGATCAGCACGCACCTGGAATCGCTGCCCGCGTTCGACGCGGCAAGGCCCGAAGTACAGCCTGATGCACAGTAGCACCGGGAGCCTGGTGTGCGTGGGCGTCGGCATGACGCTCGGCTCGCACCTCACGCCGCTCAGCCGCAGTTACATCGAGAACGCCGACGTGGTGTTCGCGGCGACCTCGGACGGCATCGTCGAACTGTGGCTCGCCAAGATGCATGCCGACGTGCGCAGCCTGCAGTCGTGCTATCGCGAAGGAAAATCGCGGGCCGACAGTTATCGCGAGATGATCGCCGCGATGCTGAGCGAAGTGCGTGCAGGCAAGCGCGTCTGCGGCGCGTTCTATGGTCATCCCGGCGTGTTCGCCGGCGTGCCGCACGAAGCGATCGAGCAGGCGCGGCGCGAAGGTTACGCCGCGCACATGGAGCCGGGCGTCTCCGCCGAAGATTGCCTGTACGCGGATCTCGGCATCGATCCGGGCCGCTACGGTTGCCAGCATTTCGAAGCGAGCCAGCTGATGCTGTATCGGCGGCGGATCGATCCTTCCGCGTACCTGGTGCTGTGGCAGGTCGGCGTGGCCGGCGATCGCTCGCTCACGCGCTTCGCGACTGGCGCGGAATATCGCCAGGTCCTGGTCGACGTGCTGATCCGCGATTACGCGCCCGACCACGCAGCGATCATCTACAAGGTCGCAACGTTGCCGACGCAGCAGCCGCGCATCGAGCGCACAACGATCGCACAGCTGCCGAACGTCGACATCGACATGCATGCGACGGTCGTCATTCCGCCGGCGTTGTCATTGCAGCCCGATAACGAGATCCGTGAGCGGCTGGCTGCGCTCGACCGGCGCACATGGAGCTGATCACTCCACGGCTGAGCGGGCGCTCCATGCACGAAGGCGACGAACAGCTGTACTGCGATCTGTTCTGCGATCCCGAAACGATGCGCCACATCGGAGCACCCTGGAGGCGTGCCGACGCCGCGCGCGCCTTCCGTGATGTCCTCAAAGTGACGCGAGCCGCCCCGCCGCGAGCCCTGTTCCTGACGCTGATCCGCAGGGACACGCAGCAGCCCATCGGGCTGTGCACGCTGCAGAACTTCGATCAGGCGCGGCGCCAGGTCGAATTCGGTGTCATGGTCTTGCCCGCCGGGCGCACGCAGGGCTTTGCGACGGAAGCAATGGTCGGGGCGATCGCACATGCGTTCGCCGAGCTGCCGGTCGACGAGGTGTGGTCGCGGGTCGCCGTCGACCACGCAGTCTGCGAGCGGCTGGTCATCACAGTCGGCATGGTGCAGCACCCAGGGGTTTTGCCTGAGGATCGGGCGGCAAATGTGCGACGCTGGTCCGCCTATCGCGACTCCTGGCTGCCCACGGCTGCAGTTTCCGCGTAGTCTTATCGTCCGTAGCCGGGGCCTGATGCCGGGCCGCCGAAGCGTAAGGAGAAAACTTAAATGATGGATGTCATCGAGTTTCTGGACCAGCTCGGTAGCAATGCCCGCCTGCGTGAACGTCTGCTTGCTGGCGCGCCCGCGGAGCTTGAACGAGCACTTGCTGCTAGTGACATCAGTCCGGAGCTGCGCAGCGCTTTGCTGGCAGGTGATGAGCCGCGGCTCGGCGAGCTGCTCGGCGCACAACCGAACGTCTGCTGTCTGATCGTGAAGCCGGATCCGGCACAGCCGGACGAGGAAGAAGAAGAAGACGAGGAAGAGGAAGAAGACGACAAAGCGTTCGTCTGAGGAGCGCGCCCCGCGCAGGAAGGCACCGTGCAGCGGCAGCGACTGCATTCGAGCAAAAGACAGGCCGCCCAGCGTCTCGCTTCGGGCGTACTGGCAGTGCTGTGCGCATTTCTCGCCGGCGCAGCGCTCGCTCTCACTTCGCAGGAAGCGGACCAGTTGCTGCACCGGGCTGACGAGGTCAAGGGCGTCAATCCGACCGAGTTCAGCACGCTGATGGGCCAGCTCGACGAGCAGTCCGCGACGTTCTCCCCGGCCCAGCAGCAATTCCTTCAGTACCTCAAAGGCTGGCGCAGCGCTTACGCCGGCGACTACGCGCGAGCGATCCCGCCGCTGGAACAGATCGTCCAGGAGTCCCGCGACGTCACGCTGCGCTTCCGCGCCAGCGCCACGATCGCAAATGTACAGGCGGTCGCTACTCACTACGACGAAGCATTCGCGCAGCTCGGTCGACTGCAGACATTGCTGCCCGAAGTCACGGACAAGGATGCGCGCCAGCAGGGCCTGCTGGTCATCGGTTATCTCTACAACCAGGTTGGCGAGTACGACCTGGGCCTGAGCTACGCGGACCGGGCCGCCGCCGAGGATTCGTCGGTGCGCGCAGCGTGCCGGAGCACTCAAGTGCGTCTGGAAGCGCTGTATCGCAGCGGCCGGCTGCAGGCAGACATGACGCAACCGTTCGTCAACGCCATTGCGACATGCGGCGAAATCGGCGAGGTGCTGTGGGCCAACCTGATCCGCGTCTATCTCGCCCGTTTCTATATCGACCAGGGGCGCAACGCCGACGCGATCAAGCTGCTGAGCAGCTACTACGACGAGACGCGCGCCACGCGCTATCGGCGGCTGATCGCCGAATACGATGCCTGGCTGGCGCGCGCCTACGAGAATCAGGGTCAGCCGGCGACGGCCCGACAGTTCGCCTTGCGCGTGGTCGCCGATGCCAGCAGCCAGAATCAATACACCGAGCCGATGGTGAACGCGTACCGCCTGCTGTACCAGCTCGCGCTGGAACAGAGCGACATAAAGTCCGCGCTCGCTTATCACGAGCAATATGCCGCCGCGGACAAGGGCTATCTCGACGACGTCAGCGCGCGCCAGATCGCGTACGAGCGCGCCAAGCACGAAGCAGCCGCGAACCGCCTGCAGATCGACGCGCTCAACAAGCAGAACGAAGTCCTGCAACTGCAGCAGCAGCTCGGTAAGAAAGCGGTCGAGACCAGCCGCCTGTACATCGCGCTGCTGATCGTCATGGCAGTTTTCATCGGGCTGTTCGCCTATCGCACCAAGCGCTCGCAGCTGCATTTCATGAAGCTGTCGCGCGTCGACGGCCTGACCGGCATCGACAACCGGCCGTACTTCATCGTGCAGGCGGAGCGCGCGCTCGAAGCGAGCCGCAAGGTGGAGCAGGAAGTGTGCGTGATCCTGTGCGACCTGGATCACTTCAAATCGATCAACGACAAGTACGGCCACGCAACCGGCGACCAGGTGCTGCGACAGGCCGTGGACGCGTGCCGCAATCATCTGCGCGCCAGCGACTTGTTCGGCCGCATCGGCGGCGAGGAATTCTGCATCCTGCTGCCCGGCTGCAGTCTCGCGGATGCCCGCCAGCGCTGCGAGCAGCTGCGCGCTGCGATCGCGACGGTCACCACTGACGGCGACAACCCGAACTCGACGGTCTCGGCCAGCTTCGGCGTGGCAGCAACCGCATCCTCGGGCTACGAGCTGCGCCAGTTGCTCGCGCATGCCGACGCCGCGCTGTATCGAGCGAAATACGCCGGGCGCAACTGCGTCGTGCTGTATGACACGATGCATGCAGTGGTACTTTCGGCCGATGCGTCGTACGCTGCGCGTCACGCAGCATCCTGAAGTTGTCATTTCCGCGGGTTCTGCAATGCGTTCGACGGCGCGTTCCGGGAGCGACGATCCGCAAGCTGCCCGTGTACTCGAGGGCGGCTACGCGCGCCTGCGTTTTCCGCCCGAGCTGGAAGCGCAGTTCCGCCGCCATCACCTGCTGACCTCGCAACGCTGGGTGCGCATGAGCATCCTGGTCGCGCTCGGCACGACGCTCGGCTTCGCGATGATCGATCACTGGGTCATTCGCTCCAGCAACGCCGTGCCCGATCTGGTGCGCTTCGGGTTGCAGGTGCCTGCGATTCTCTTGTGCCTGCTCGCCACCATCACGCCGCTGTACATGCGCGTGTACCTGCCGGCGATCCAGGTGGCCGCGCCGTTGTTCGGCATGGGCACCGTGATGATGGCGTGTTATGCGGTACCGGAATACACGCCGCTGGTCGGCGCTCGCCTGCTGCTGGTCGCATTCTTTCTGTACTTCATGCTCGGCATGCGCTTCGCGCCGGCCCTGCGCAGCAATCTCATCGTGCTCGCTGCGCTCATCATTGCCGGACTCGCCGGAGTGATCGCCTCGCAGCAGGCGATCTACCTCGCGTTCGCGGTGCTGTGTGCAAACGTCATCGGCGGTGCCGGTGCCTATGCACTCGAGCACGCGAATCGCACGGCGTTCCTCGAACGCAAGCTGCTCGGCGAGATGGCAGCGCTCGACGGGCTCACGCGGCTGTTGAATCGTCAGACGTTCGAAACGCGCGTCGTCGACGTATGGCGTGAAGCGACGGCTCGTCAGCTACCGATCTCGGTGCTGATGATCGACGTCGACGATTTCAAACGCTACAACGATCACTACGGCCATCTGGCGGGCGATGATTGTCTGCAGCGGATCGCGCAAGCGGTTCGCACCGCTGTCGCCGGCAACCCCGCGGACCTGCTGGCTCGCTATGGCGGCGAAGAGTTGATTGCCGTGCTCATCGACCGGTCCGCGGCCGATGCTCAAACTGTAGCGGAGCGAATCGTCACTGATATCGCCGCGCTCGCGATTCCTCATGCGGGATCGAGCACCGGCGGCACGGTGAGCATCAGCGTCGGCGTCGCCACTCATCCGCCAGCGGCCGCAGCCTCATACAGCACAGTGGCGAAGCTCGCAGACAACGCGTTGTACGCAGCGAAGCATCAAGGACGCAACCGCTGCGTGTGCGTGAAGATGCACACGCCGAGCACTCCGACTTCTCCGGCCTCTCGCCGGGGTCCCCACGAAATCGTTCCACAGGCACAACGAAGCCAATAAATCCCGGCACGATTTCCTGGGGCCGCTTTATCATGCCGGGCCCATGAGACTCCTACTCGCCCTGCTCGCGCTCGTCGCCAGCACAGCCATCGCGCAAACCACCGACACAGTCACGCTCGTCCACGCAGGCCACCTGCTGGATCGGCCCGGCCAACAACCGCGCGGCGCTTCGACAGTCATCGTTCGCAACGGCCGGATCGAAGCAATCCGCGATGGGTTCGCGGCGCCCGAGGGTTATCCCGGCGCCACCGTCGTCGACTTGCGCGACCGTTATGTGCTGCCCGGTCTGATCGATTGCCACGTGCACCTGGAGAGCGACCGCGCCGGTCAGGAAGGTCTGATCGAATCGCTGACTTCGAGCGACGCGTACTTCGCCTACCAGGCGCTCGCCAACGCGCGCAAGACGCTCGACGCGGGTTTCACGACCGTCCGTAATCTCGGCGACGATCGCGGCGTGACGCTGGCCCTGCGCGACGCGATCGCTGCAGGCACTGTGGCCGGACCGCGCATCATCGACGCCGGCACCGGCATCTCCGCTACAGCCGGACACGCCGATCGCACGCTGGACCTCGCGCCCGACATAGCCGAGCACGTCTCGGAAGCGAACTTGTGCGACGGACCGGAGAGCTGTCGTCGGGCGGTGCGCGAGCAAGTGCGTCGCGGGGTCGACGTGATCAAGATCATGACCACCGGCGGCGTGAACAGTCGCATCGGCGCCGGCGTCGGCAAGCAGATGTTCGACGACGAAGCGCAGGCGCTCATCGAAACCGCGCACATGTACGGCAAGAAAGTGGCGGTGCATGCACACGGCGCCGACGGCATCAACCTCGCGCTGAAACACGGTGCCGATTCGATCGAGCACGGCACGCTGCTCGATGAGGAGAGCGTGAAGCTGTTCCTCAAGAACGGTGCCTACTACGTGCCGACGCTCTCCACGGTGAACGGCTACCTGGAGCGCCTGGCGAAAGATCCGAACGCGTATCCGCCGGAAGTGCGCGCGAAGATCGACTGGCGCATCCAGATCACGGGCAAGGCGCTCGAGCTCGCGTATCCGCGCGGCGTGAAGATCGCGTTCGGCACCGATGCAGGCGTCTCGAAGCACGGCCGCAACGCCGACGAATTCGAATTGATGGTGAAGCACGGCATGCCGGCGGCGGCGGCCATCAAAGCGGCGACGCTCAACGCTGCAGACTTGCTCGGCATCACCGCGGAGACCGGCTCGATCCAACCCGGCAAGCGCGCCGACATGATCGCGGTCGCGGGCGATCCGCTCAGCGACATCACCGTGCTCAAGCGCGTGCAGTTCGTGATGAAGGACGGCGTCGTGCACAAACGGCAGGCGGCACAATGAAGACGATCGCTGCAATCGGCCTGACGATGTTCGCAGCCTGCGTCGGTGCGGCCGAGCCGGCCGTGAACGAAGGCGACTTCGTCCTCAAGAATTTCCGCTTTGAGTCGGGCGAGACGCTGCCGGAGCTGCGACTGCACTATCGAACGCTCGGCAAAGTGCAGCGCGACGCCAAAGGCGTCGCAAGCAACGCGGTGTTGATCATGCACGGCACGGGCGGTACCGGCGCGCAGTTCCTGCGGCCGGAGTTTTCCGGCGAGCTGTTCCGCGCCGGCGGCGAGCTCGACACCGAACGCTTCTTCGTGATCCTTCCGGACGGCATTGGCCACGGCAAGTCGAGCAAGCCGAGCGATGGCTTGCACGCGCGCTTTCCGCACTACGGCTACGAAGACATGATCGCCGCGCAGTATCGGCTCATCACCGAAGGCCTCGGCGTACAGCATTTGCGGCTCGTGATGGGCACGTCGATGGGCGGCATGCACTCTTGGCTGTGGGGTCAGCGCTATCCCGACGCGATGGACGCGCTGCTGCCGCTCGCCAGCCTGCCCTCGCAGATCTCCGGTCGTAATCGTGTGTGGCGCCGGATTGCGATCGATGCAATCCGCCTCGACCCGCAATGGCGCGGTGGCGACTACAAGGAGCAGCCGCTCGGACTGCGCACGGCCGAGCAGATGTTGTTCCTGATGGGCAGCAATCCCGTGCTGCGTCAGCAGCAGATGCCGGATCTCGCGAAGAGCGATACGGTCTTCGATGCTGCCGTCGCTGACTCGCTGCGCGGCGCCGACGCGAACGATGTCCTCTATCAGCTCGAAGCTTCGCACGACTACGATCCCGCGCCGGGGCTGGAGAAAATCCGCGCGCCGCTGCTCGCGATCAACTTCGCCGACGATCTGATCAATCCGCCCGAGCTCGGCATCCTCGAGCGCGAGATCAAACGCGTGCCGCACGGCCGCGCGCTGGTGATGCCAGTGACGCCGCTATCGCGCGGTCACGGCACGCACACGGTCGCCGCAGTCTGGAAGGAACATCTCGCCGAGTTGTTGCGCAGCTCGGCTCACGACTGAGCCGGCGACCGAGCTTCAGATTCGCCGCAGAATCTGCTCGCCCATGGCGGCATTGCGCGCATTGCCGTTCAGGCCAGTGTCGAGCAGCGTGACTCCGAACAGCACGGCCCAGCCGCGGGCGCGCGTCCAGAGCGGCGTGTTCACGGCGTCGTAGGCTTCCTGCGCTCGCTGCCGCGCTGCCGCGTTCGGCAACAGCATCCACAGACACGCGAGATCGATTGCCGGATCGCCGGACGTCATGTCGCCCCAATCGATCACGCCCGTCATCGTGCCTTCGATCGTCAGCACGTTGCGCGCGTGCAGGTCGCCATGGATCCAGGTCGGCGACGTGTCATTCGGCGCTTCCAGCGCCTCGCTCCACGCGTCGCGGATGCGATGGTCGATCACGTCGGTGGCGTGCTCGAGGTGCTTGATACGTTCGCCGATCGCTGCCGCACGGCTGGTCAACGACGCTGAACGCTCGAGGTTGCGAGGGGCGTCGGCCGGCGCCGCCACGTGCAGAGCACGCAGGAAGGCCGCCAAACGTGGCGCCTCCTTCGCGGCGACCGGAGAGGCTTCGGCAGTGGCGCCCACCAACCAAGGCACCACGCTCCAGCGCCACGGAAAGCCGAAGGCGGGCTGGCCGACGCGAATCGGTACGGGAATCTGCAGCGGCAGGCGGTCGCTGAGAGTGATGAGCCAGCGCTGCTCGTTGGCAAGCAGGCGCGCCGAGGCAGCAGAGCGCGGCATGCGCACTGCGAACGACTCGCCGAGACGGAACATCCAATTGTCGAAGCCGCGCTCGGCCGCGCGCACCGG
>DATJIP010000144.1:0-2633 GCA_035493235.1 Steroidobacteraceae bacterium | reverse complement strand
GACGCAGATCGAGCTTGCGGCAGATGACGTCGAGTCGCGCCAGCTGCGCCTCGTGCAGCGACATGCCGGGGCGCGTGAAGATGGCTGACGAGTACATCAGCGTCTCGTCGAGAAACAGCCGAAAGAACTCATTGCCAAGATCGTAGTGCGCTGCGATGTTCCGGCGCGATCCCGAGCGCGTGTTGCGGCGGATTGAGTGCACCACCTTACGCAGCGGCGCGGTCAGCCGTGCGTAACCATCTTCAAGAGAGTCGAGGACGTCCATGTTGAGTACCAGCAGACGCACCAGCTCGACGAGATGCGACGTGCTCCAGTAACCATGCACGTACGCTTCGCCGGCGCCGATGGAACCGCCGAACGCCAGATCGCCGTAGAAGCGCGGATCATGAACGTGGACCACGATCGGCTCGGCCAGCCCTTCGCCGACGGCGCCGAAGCGATGCCGATCGCTGCCATCGACCAGCACGATCTGTCCGCCTCGCAACTGCGTCAGCTTGCCGAGCACTGCGCGCCTGGCGAGCGAGTCGAGCCAGCTGCGCTCGCCGCGGACCTCGCCAGTGACATCAGGCGCGGAGGTGGCTTGCAGGGTCATGAGTCCTCTCTGGATGAGAATGGAAAGGAATGCGTTTGAGCCACAGACGCAGCGCTTGCCAGTAGATGGCGCTGACGACGCGTGCGGTCATGAAGGGGAAGGCGATCAGCGCGTGCGCAAGCGCCGCGCTGCTGATCTCTCGACGTTGCAAGGTGAGCGTTGCATCGAAGATTTTGCGGTCGTCCTGCAGATCTTCCATGTGCACCGACAGGCGCGCGCTGGGCTGGCTGAACCGCCAGTCATAGCTCAGGTCCATCGGCATGAACGGTGAGACGTGGAATTGCTTGGCGATGCGGTAGCGCAAGGGTCGAGCGGGTCCCACGTCGGGCAGCACGTAGGCGTGACGCTCGTTCCAGGGCGTGTTGGTGATTTCCGCAACGATGGATTCGACGCGGCGGTCAGCACGGTCGAAGCAGTAGTAGAACGTGACCGGATTGAAGCCGATGCCGAAGTAGCGAAGGTGCGTCAGCATGCGAATCGGACCTTCGGGTCGCACGCCGGTCTCGGCAGCAACTCGGTCGCGCACGGCGGTGTCGAGTGGAACGGCTCGATCGCCGAGGTAGTCGCGGCGGCGTAGCCAGGCGATGGCGGGTCGTGAGGTCGACCACAACCAGCGCCCACGGAATACTTCATGCAGCTCGGCGAGGTCCACGTAGACCATGAACAGCCGATAGCTGAACTCGTGCCCGCGCGGCGCGAACCGCCGATGCCTAAGCAGTCCGGTGTAGAGGGCGCTGTGCATGGTGCTCGCGGCGGAAGTGAGCGAGCGCATCGAGCGCGCTCACGACTCCGTCCTCGTGGAAGCCGAAGCGCCAGTACGCTCCGCAGAAGTAGGCACGATTGGCGCCGTTGATCTCGGCCTGACGCGCCTGCGCGGCGATAGCCGCCGGCGTGTGGATCGGATGCTCGTAGGACAGTCGGCGGATGACCCGCGACGGGTCGATCCGATCTGCCAGGTTCAGCGTCACCAGGAGCGGCGTGCGCGTCTGCAGACGCTGCAGCAGGTTCATGTTGTAAGTGACGGTGACGAGGTCCGACTCGTGATCGAGCCGATGATAGTTCCATGCGGCCCACGCAAGCCGGCGCCGCGGCAGCAGGTTCGTGTCCGTGTGCAGTATTACGTCGTTGCGCTGATAGCGGATCGCGCCCAGAACCTCCCGCTCTGCTTCGCTCGCATCAGTAAGGAGCCGCAGTGCCTGGTCGCTGTGGCACGCGAAGAACACGCGGTCATAGCGCTCGGGCTCACAACCCACTGCTTTGACGACCACTCCAGCCGCGGTCCGATGCACGGTGGCGACCGGTGTGTTCAGCCGGATCCGGTGGCGGAAAGGCGCGACGAGCTTGTCGACGTAGCGCGCCGACCCGCCGCAAATCGTGCGCCACTGCGGCCGATCGTTCACGGACAACATGCCATGATTGTGGAAGAAGCGCACCAGGTAGCTCGCCGGAAACTGTCGCAGCGTGGCCGGACTCGCGCTCCAGATAGCCGCGCCCATCGGCACCACGTAGTAGTCGATGAACTGCCGGGAATAGCGCTGCTCGGCCAGGTAGTCGCCCAACGAAATCCGCGGATGCGCCGGGTCGAGCAAGGCGGGCGCCTCGCGATTGAAGCGCAGGATGTCGCGAATCATGCGCCAGAACGTCGGTCGCAGGAGATTGGTACGTTGCGCGAAGAGGCTGTTGAGTGTCGTGCCGTTGTACTCCAGTCCGGTGAACTCGCATTGCACGGAGAAGCTCATCTCGCTCGTCTGGCTCGCGACGCCGAGCTCTTCGAGCAGAGCCACGAAGTGAGGATAGGTGCGGTCGTTGAATACGATGAAGCCCGTGTCGACGGCAATCGCTCGGCCCTCGTGCTCCACTTCGTGTGTATGCGAGTGACCGCCTATATGTGCGGCCGCTTCGAACATCGTGATGTCGTGCTCGCGCTGCAGATGGTGTGCGGCGACGTTGCCCGCGATGCCGCTGCCGATGATGGCGATCTTCATCGGCGCGCATCCCGGAATCGCGCCGGCACCGTTTTCAGGTCCCAGATCAGCCCGCA
>DATJIP010000143.1:0-16685 GCA_035493235.1 Steroidobacteraceae bacterium | reverse complement strand
TAGAGGTGCGGAAACCTGGCATTGAGCCATGGATCGTCGATGAGCCGAGGCGAATTGCGCAGGCCGAAGAGCCAGAGAATGGTGGGTAGCAGCAGTGCCACGAGTAGCAACACTCCGAGCAGCCGGCGCCATCCGCTGGGCTTCGACTCATCCTGCATGGAACGGCTTCGCAAGCTTTATCGTCCGAGCGACCTTGTCGTACCAACCCTGCGGCGCGTAACTGTCTCCGTGCAGGTAGCATTGCGCTTGCACTTCATCACTCCCCTCGGTGAATGTCAGCAACCAGCTCCGCGGCACTTGGTTCTCCGGCGTGCCGTGATACTGAGTCAGCTCCGCGACATTGACGAACGTCGTGCCCCATTTCTTCTCTATGTGTGATTTCCCACCGTAGCTATCGTCAGGCGTTGTGTGCGTGTGAGCGCCGAGCCATAGCGCGGTCGCCCCTGGAGTCGCAGACAGTACGCTCTCGAACGCGCCTGAGTCGGGTTTGCTATCGACCCAGTAGAGGAACGACGCACCCTGCGGCGTGCCCTGCGGGTAGTAGCCGTGATACCAGGACTTCCACGATCCGTTCTGATCGCGACGCATGCCTTCCCACTCGCCAGATGCAACCGTCGTGTCCTTGAGCATGTAGTGACTCGCGGTGACGATGATCGACGAGGGATTCTCCTCGACCATGTGCTGCCACCAACGAAACGTCTCGCCGCTGACCGCACCGCCGGGATTGCCACCGAGCGTTCCGCGACCGACTTTCTGCGAAGGCTCGTTGATGTCGCTCATCATCAGGAAGAGCAGGTTGCCGACCCTGAAAGAGTAGCGCTCCCACGTCCCTTCGATTGGAAACGGATGCTTGCTCGCATCTACGCGTGAGAACTCGGTGTGCTCGCCCGTGGGATCGATCCACTTGCGCCACCACCAGGCTTGCGGCTCGTCCAGGCCGCTGCGGTCGTGGTTGCCGGAGAGATCGTAGATCTGCTCGCGACGATGCTGCTTCAGCACGCTGAATTGACGGACGATCTCCTGTCCTTCGGCGTCCTTGGGCGTGCCTTGTGCTCCGGATACATCGCCGAGGTCCAGTGCGATGTCCCACGCGAAACCGTGCGGGCTCTCTGACTGTTTCAGTGCGGTCGCCAGACTGTCACGTCCATTCTGCTTGTCCGTGCCGACATGAGCATCGGAGAACACCCATACCTTGAATGTATGGGGCGCCGGGCTGGCGGCACGCGCGAGCCCGTGCGCCAACACCGCCATCAGCATTAGCGATATACATGGAAGAGCTCGCATGGCGATTGCCATCACTTACTCGGGTACGGTCGTCCGTCCCGATGCGCGTAACCCTCGTCGTTCTTGAGCGCATGCAGGTCGATGTCTGGATAGAACGCTTCGTCATCGGCCAGTCGACGCGTCCCGATATCGAGAATGGTCGCCGCACGGCTGGATCTGTTCTGCAGATGATGGCCATCACGTACGCCGGACGGGAAGCCTGCACAATCACCGGCCTTCAGCAGCTCTTCACCAGCATCGGTCACGAGCACGACTTCGCCGTCGAGCACGTACACAAACTCATCTTCCACTGTGTGCCAGTGCCGCTGACTCGACCAGGCACCCGGTGGCAGCACCAGTAGATTCACTCCGAATTGCGTGAGCCCGGCCGCATCGCCCAGGCGACGCAGGAATCGCTCGCGGCAGGGTTCATCGAATGGCGACGGATAGTCCGTGCCGCGTGTGCTCGGGGCCTGATCGATCCCGATCTTGTAGCTCATGATCGCCTCGCATCGCAGGGATTCGAGGCGCAACTATACGCCCGGGAGCGGCATCCATGCCGTGCACAGCGAACAGGGGGATGTCGGCCGTGTGCTCCCGGATTGTTGAACCAGATCAGCGAGCGGATTCGTTCGTCGCGACAGTGGCAAGTTGCGGCGGACGCCGACCGTTGAGTGCGATGACTGCGCCCGCGCGGTTGGCGACGCAGACGTTCTTGGCGATCTGTCGTCCGCTGGTCTTACCCGTTGCGATCAGCACGATCCTGTAGGTGTGCGACTGGGCATCGAGCGGGCTGATCGCGAAGTTCTCGGTGTCCACGATCACGCGCTGTTCTTTCGGCAGATTCGCGGCGACGAATGCCTGCACGCACGCATCCATCGCTTGCGTGACCGCGTCGGCGCGGCTGGCAAGCGGAGACGCGAGCAGTGCAAGCGTGGTGGTTGCGGCAAGGATGGGTCGGTTCATGATTCGCTCCCGAAACGTCAGTGAGAAGAAACGTTGCGAGGAACAATCTACGAATGCATGCGCGCGGCGACAAACGATTTGATTTCACGCGCCGTGCAATTGCGCTCATGCAGCGACGGTGAATTGCTCGAGGATCCATTGCTCCAGCGCGCGCACGTCCGGCCGCGCAGCATCCTCGTCGCGCAGGACCAGGAAATAACTCTCACCTGTGTGCAGCTCGGCGTCGAACAGTCTGATGAGCGAGCCTTGCATGAAGCGCTCCTGACCCAGAGGCGCCGAGACGAGTGCGACACCGACGCCATGTTCTGCAGCTTGTGCCGCTGCATGCATGGTATCGAGGCGCACGAGCTTCTTCGGGTGCAGCTCGATGCCGAGCGGCTGGGCCCATCGCTGCCAGCCATCGCGCCGCGCTTCGTGAATGATCAGCGTGTGACGATTGAGATCGCTGGCAGTGTCGATCGGCGCACGCTGCAGCAGCGTTGGCGAGCACGCCGGCACAAACGTCTGTGAGAACAGCTTGTGACAGGTGTGGCCACGCTGCAGCGTCGCACCGACCACGATCGACAGATCCGCATCGGGCGCGTGCAGCGCCGGCGGCGTCGCGGCCGTGTCGATGTGAATGTCGGTGTCCGGTTGCGCTTCCAGGAACGACAGCAATCGCGGCAGCAACAGTTCGGTCGCGAAGAAGGGCGGGGTGCGTAACCGCACTACGCTGCGCCCATGCCTGATCTGCAACTGCTCCGTTACCCGCTCCAGTTGCGCAAAAAGCGTCTCCACGTGCTGAAGATAGTTGCGTCCTGCTTCGGTGAGCGCGAGCGACCGCGGTCCGCGCTCGAACAGCACGATGCCAAGCTGCTCCTCCAATGCCTTGATCTGGTGACTGACTGCTGATGGTGTGACGAACAACTCCTCTGCCGCCAGCTTGAAGCTCAGGCGGTTTGCGGCCACCTGGAACGTCCTCAGAAACTTCAGCGCCGGCAGTCGCATGACATCGAGGAGCAAATCTCGTGCCGGCCGTGAGCGGCCGCTCGAGCGCGTTTTGCGAGGCTGTTTGCCGAAAGCAGACCGGCCCGCGCTCCATTCGCAGGCAATGCACGTCGCCGAACGCGCGTTTGCAGTGCGGGTCAGGTCTGCTACCGATTCTTACTGATCTGCTCGGCAGCGAGCTTCTTTGCGACGTCCAGTGCGTCGGCCGCCGCCACTTTTATGTCGGGCTCGACGCCCGTGCCTTCCCAATCGCCCTTCGTGACTGGATTGATGAAGCGCCCGAAGGGCACGCGGATGATGAAGTGATCGTCGATCCGGTGCGGCGCAGTCGGATGGGCGCCACCGCCGCTGGTCTCACCGATCAAGGTTGCTCGTTTGAGCGCCTTCAGGCTGTCGCTGAACTGTTCTCCCGCAGAGAACGTTCGTGACGAAGTGAGGACGAACACCGGTTTGCCGACGAACTTCTTGCCTTGCAAGTGCGCAAAGGTCCACAACTGCTCGGTGGTGTTCTGGCCTCGATCGTAGATGTCGCCCAGGTGCGTTCGCTCATCGAATAGATAGCTGCTGATCAGGGCAACCATTTGCGGCGCACCGCCGTGGTTGTCCCGCAGGTCGACGATGAGCGCAGCGCTGTCGGCGAGAAAGTTCATGGCAGCGATTGCCGTCGGCGCGCAGTACGTCGGTTCATCGAACCAGGTGAGCTTCAGATAGCCAATGTTCGGCGCGTAGTGATCGGCCTGCTCGAACCCACAGTTCCTGTCCGCGAGGACCTGAGGATCGGCACGAGGGTGGGAGCCGGGAGGTTCGGGCGGCTCGGGCGGTGAGGCTTCGGCAAAGAAATCGACGCCGAGGTGCTTGTCGCCGCTCAATGCGACGAGGTCATCGCCCAGCCGGATTGCGAACGTCTCGGCATCGGTGACGTTGCGATAGGCGCCGTGCTGCTGCTGGGTCCTGAGTTTCGCCGAGACCTTCTTTGCCACCTCGGGAAAAACGTAGAACTCATTGAGCACTTTCAGGGCACCGTCGATCACACGAGTCCGTTCCGCTTCGTCCACGACGATCCGCGTTGGCCTTTCGCTGGCTGGGTCGAGCGACAACAGGGTGATGTGATCGGGGTCGTACGACCTGACAATCAGCCGCCCATCGGTCTCTGCGGAGGTGGCTCGCTCCTTGGCCCGGAACACGATCCACCACTTGTCGCTCTCGCTGATGCTCAACAGGTCGTAGCCGCCAGTGCGCTCGCGACGCTGCATTTCGTCGTCGAGCGGCAGCCACGGCGCGTGGGCCTTCTCGAAGGATTCGAACGTTGCTCGATCCCCGCTGTTGAAGGCGTCGAGCCATTCGCTGAGTGCGTGGCCCGCAGGTGTGTCGGGAATAGACGGCGCTGTCCCGGCGCCGAGCGCCAGGACAGGCATTAAAAGGAGTAGCGTCCAGGTGCTCCGCATCGCGCCGAAGCGCTGGATTCCTAGCCTTCGGTCTTTCTGACCTGCAGCGAGTTCTTGACGTCCTTCACGCCGCCCACGTCCTTGGCCAATCGCTCAGCCCGCGAGACAGCGTCTGCCGAATCGACGAAGCCGCTCAACTGCACGGTGCCTTTGAACGTTTCCACGTTGATCTGATAGGCCTTGGTGACCGGATCGTCGACCAGCTTCGCCTTCACTTTCGCCGTTACGACGCTGTCGTCGACGGTTTCACCGGCGGTTTCGTGGTGAGCCGCGTCGGATTTCTTCGCCGCCGTCGTTTCCGATTGCCGATTTTCCATCGAGCCACAGCCTGCGAGGGCAGTGCAGCCCAACGTCGCTGCCACGAGCAATGCTCTGGTGAGAGTTGGCATCACGATTGAGTCTCCTATTGATCCTGCTCCGCCTTCGCCGCGTCCTTCCTCTGCTCGAGCGTCTTGTCAGCGTCGTCCTTGCATTCCTTCTGCGGCGCGCCCGAGAGGGCTTCACACTTCTCGACTGCGACTGCATGCGCGGCTTCGGCCTGCGCGATCATGATCTTCGCCTTGCCCTTGTCAGCCGTCTCGTTGGCATCGTGCGCCGCTTTGGCGACGTCATCCTGATCGTGATCGGCAATGGATTTGGCAACATCCCTATCCGCGTCTGCATTCGCTTCCTTGGCGTCTGCTTGCGCATCCGCAACGTTGCGCTCTCCTTCCGCTTTGGCTTTCGCCACATCGCGTTGTACTTCGGCCGCCGACTCGTGCTTGGTACAGGCGCCCAGTGCAATTACTGCTGCAGCGAGCGCGCAGACTACTGTGAGCCGCATACGAGGACCCTCATCAATGAGTACGTTCTACTCGGCGAAATAACGCTTATTGCGCCGGCACGGTTCCTACAAGGGCCCGGGGACTGGCTGTCGCAGCGGCTTGATCACGCCCATTGAAGAGAGCAGGGCGCAGACGACGAAGAAGGCGCTGAGCGCGAACAGCTCCCATCGCTGCAGTTCCAGCAGCCGGAGCGCGAAGTTGAGCGACAGATATGCGACGGTGACGATGCAGGTGTAAACACCGCTCTTTACTGCCACACCGATCCCGTGCATGCGACCGGCGTGCGTGTCGAGCGGATTCCTGTTCCTGCCGTACACCATCACGTACACGACGAGTGCAATCACCAGGTAGATCATCGTTACGCCGAAGATGGCGATGACCCCGGCAAATCCCGGGAAGGGGTGCTGGCGGATGTACAGCATGAAAGCGACGAACAGGAAATAGCCCAGGACGGCCACGATAACGGCGAACGGCGAAATGAAATCGAACAGTCCGCGGCGCTCCAGAACGGCTTTGCGCTTCGTGTCCGGCAACGAGTGCTTGTGATCCTTATTGAACTGGACTCCCAGCCACACGATGAGGGCCAGAGGAAACACCTGGGCCACGAAGAAATACAGAGTAACCAGCACTTTCACGGGACCGTCGTGCCAGTCCGCGCGCCGCACGTAGCCGAACAACCAGGCCAGCAGCAACAGGCCGATCACTGCGATGACCGCGTGCAGCGCGCTGTACCGAGTCAGAAAGCGCTCCTGAGCGCGAGCGACGTCGACACCCGGATACATCTGCGCGAGCCGTTCGCCGGGCAGGCTCACCGTCCGCGCGCGCACGAAGCGAACGAACAAGGTCGGATAGAGGATCGACGTCGCCAGGATCTGAACAGTGAACGCCCCGAGGAATGCATAAGCTTCGAGCATGATGGCCTCACTTCGTCGGCGGTTGCCGGCCGATGGCGCTGGCGAACGCATTGCGGATTTCAGAGTCAGTCACGCCCGCTTCGCGCAACTCGTCGATCGATTCGCCGAGCTTGCGCAGCGTCCACTCCTGCAGGTTGAACTTGCAGTTCGCTTTCGCCTTGGGGTGAACGTAGGTCCCGCGATAACCCTTCGTTTCGATCACGGAATCGCGTGCCAAGAGCTGGTAAGCCTTGGCAACAGTCTTGCTGTTGAGCCCGAGATCGTTAGCGAGCTGGCGGATCGAGGGCAGGGCGTCGCCGGGTTTCAGGCGGCCCGCGGTGACGGCAGCCTTGATCTGCTCGATGAGCTGTTCGAACTGGGGCAGCGGGTCGTCGATGTCGATGGTGATTTCCATCGCGGCGGACGCTCCTTATGTACCACTTGACCCAATGGTACACCTGGGCCAGGATCAAATCCAGTACGAGAACATGTGGACGAAGAATTCCTTCGTCCGCTGCCACAGCGAGCGCTTCTCCCAGGCTTTGAGCTCGACGGTGCGCGCCGCCTTCTGATCGCGCTGGAACACTTCTTCCATGCGTACTGCGGTGTCGCGGCTGATCACGATCGCGTTGACCTCGTCGTTGTGCAGGAAACTGCGCATGTCGAGGTTGGATGAGCCGATGATCGTAACGGTGCCGTCGATAACGACGCTCTTGGCATGGAGCAGGGCGTCCTTGAGCTCGTAGATCTTCACGCCCGACTTCAGCAGGCGGGTGAAGGTCGCTTGCGTTGCATTGAGCACGACGGTCGAGTCCGTGAACGACGGCACGATGAGCCTGACATCGACGCCGCGTTGAGCTGCATTGATCATCGAGGCGAGCAGCTCTTCGTTCGGCGCGAAGTATGCGTGCGTGATCCACATCCGCTTGGTGGAGTGAGTGAAAGCCGCGAGATAGGTCGCGTACAGCGAGCGGTCGTCCGATTCGCTGTCGTTGGCAACGATCGTCACCAGGTTATCGCCAGCAGCCTTGATCTGCGGAAAGTACTTGTCGTCCGGAGCGAAGTCGGTGTGCTCGCCCGCCTGCTGCCAGGTTGCGACGAACAGCCTTTGCAGCTGCGTGACCGCCGGGCCTTGTATCTCTATATGAGTGTCGCGCCAGCCGTCCTCGAGCCCGCGCTTGGGCCCGGGTCTGCTGGTGGAGGCGCTCTCATAGGTGCTGTCGATGTTGATGCCGCCAGTGAAGCCGATCTGCCCGTCGACGACGATGATCTTGCGATGGTCGCGGTTCTGCAGCTTCCAGATTTCCGGCGTCTTGATCGGGCTCAGCGGCCGGAACTCGCGCACCTCGATGTTCTGCGCCCGCATGCCGTCGAAGAACTTGCGCGGCGTCTCGCGGCTGCCAAGGCTGTCGTAGAGCACGCGAACTTCCACGCCGTCCTTGCGCTTCTGCGCGAGCAGATCGGCGAATCGCTGCCCGACGTCACCGGCGCCGAAGATGAAGCTCTCGATGTGGACGGTGCGATGAGCCGCGCGGATTGCGGCCTCGATGGCCGAGTAGGTTTGCGGGCCGTCGACGAGCACGTCGACACGATTGCCGGTAGTCAGCGGCGCGGAGGAGTAGCGTCGGACGGAGTCGACCAACTCGCGTACTGCGGCGTCGTCCTTATATTGATCGAGCGCACCTTGCAGCACTTTGTCGCCGACGTCCGCAGGCAGCTCGCGCTGTCGCTGGACAATCGGCGGCATCTGCTCGGGCGGTTCGACGCGAGGATTCTGCGCGACGCACCCGGCGCACAGGAGCAATGGAAGTGTGAGCCACCTTGCAATCCGCACGCACTCAGAACCGACTGCGTGTCAGGAAAGTTCCTTGATTGAACGTAGTGTAATGACTTGAGGCTTCTCGTATTTGCCGCGGCCGGGGAGGAGCATGCCGGTCACGGAGATTTTCTTGCCCAGCAAGTAGCGGTACTCCACGTAGGGAGCGGTTCGCGCGTACTGATCGTTGCCGAGGACGAGCTGAATCTCGCGCTCGTTATATACGTTGGGATAGCTCGCGCTGTCGCTGGTGATGCAGACGCCGGTGTCGAGTTGCAGGATCCAGATGACCAGGGGAGCATCGCCCTTGGTGACGCTCTCGAAGTCGGGCGGACCGGCGTAGGTTTGTTGCACGAGACGGCCGGTGAGGGACACGTCGCCGTAGTAGAGGCAGTGGGCCGCGACCGGTCCGGACCACGAGGCTGCGATCAGCAGCAGAAACAGAGTCAGGGTGGGTCGGCGCGTGACAAACATAGGAGTGACGCTATGCTACTCCGATGCGCAAACAACGAATAATGACTCTCTGCATGCTGGTTCTGTCGAGTGCGGCAATTGCCGCTGACAAGCCGGCCGTCAATGGCGACCGTATCCAGCAGCACGTCACCGCGCTGTCGAAGTACGGCGCAAACCCGGAAGGCGGCGTCAGTCGCGTGGCGTTCAGCGACGCCGACATCGCGGGTCGCAAGTACGTCGCGGGCCTGATGCAGGAAGCAGGGCTGACTATCCGCACCGACGCGGCGGGCAACATCATCGGCCGGCGCGAGGGCAGCAACGCGAAGTTGCCGCCGATCCTCATCGGCTCGCACACCGACTCGGTGCCGGGCGGCGGCAACTATGACGGCGACGTCGGCGTGATCGGTGCGATCGAAGTTGCGCAGACTTTGCAGGAGCACGGCGTTCGCCTGAAGCATCCATTGGAAGTCGTCATTTTCGCGGACGAGGAGGGCGGCACAGTCGGCAGCTTCGCGATGATCGGCCGTCTGCAACCGGACGCTTTGGATCTGACGACTCATAGCGGCAAGACGATTCGCGACGGCATCCGTGCGGTCGGAGGTGATCCAGACCGTCTGGCTGAAGCTGTGCGCAAGCCCGGCGACCTGACAGCCTACGTCGAGCTTCACATCGAGCAAGGTGCGATTCTCGACGAGAGCGATATCGACATCGGCGTCGTCGAAGGCATTGTTGGCATCAGGTGGTGGGACGTGACGGTCGAAGGCATCGCGAACCACGCCGGCACGACGCCGATGAATCGGCGGCGCGACGCGTTGCTGAGCGCGGCGGAGTTTGCTCTCGCCGTCAATCGCGTTGCGACCTCGATGCCAGGCCGGCAAGTAGCGACCGTCGGCAGAATTCGCGCCGAACCCGGTGCACCGAACGTAATCCCCGGCAAAGTCGTCCTGAGCCTGGAGATTCGCGATCTCGACGCCGCCAAGATGACCACTGTGTACGACGCCATTCATGCCGAAGCAGACAAGATCGCGCAGGCGCGCCAGACGCCGTTTACGTTCACGCAGCTCAAAGTCTCATCCGAACCCGCACCGACCGACCCGCGCCTCCAGCGCATCATCTCCAAGGCTGCGAGCTCCTTGAACCTCTCAACCAAACTCATGCCGAGCGGAGCAGGGCACGATGCACAGGAGATCTCGCACATCGCGCCGACGGGAATGATCTTCGTACCGAGCGTCGGCGGGATCAGTCACGCACCGAAAGAATTCACGTCGCAGCAGGACATGGCGAACGGAGCCAATGTGTTGCTGCAGACTGTGCTCGCCATCGATCGCGGCGAGCTGCGCTGAGCCACGCTCGTCCGGCAGCTTTTACACCGTTGACCCGCGCGCATCGTGGACGGATGATTCGGCGCCGCACTTCCCTCTCTCAATAACACTGGAGATAGCTCACATGACGCGACTTCTCCTGGCGCTCGGCGCCGCCACTCTCCTTTCCGTCCACCTGCCGGTTCTCGCGAACGATGACGACAACGGTCATCACGGGCGGGACCGGGTGAAGTTCGAGCTGGTCGAGACGACGATTCCCGAGATTCGCGAGGCCATGCGCTCGAACGTTCTCACTGCAGAACGCTTGACGCAGATGTACCTGAAGCGCATCGATGCGTACGAGGAAGCCGGTCCGCACATCAATGCATTCATCCATATCAACGAGAATGCATTGCGCGTGGCGCGCCAGCTCGATGCGCTGAACGATCATCATCACGGCCGGCCGTCGAAGAAGCCGTTGTTCGGCGTGCCGGTGCTGCTCAAGGACAACATCGATACGGCGGACATGCCGACGACTGCGGGCAGCGTTGCGCTCGCGGGGTCGATTCCGCCGGATGACGCTTTCATTGCAAGAAAGCTGCGTGAGGCGGGCGCGATCATTCTGGGCAAAGGCACGCTGACGGAGTTCGCGAACTTCCTCGCGGTCGGGATGCCGACCGGCTACAGCTCGCTCGGCAACTTCGGCTTCAATCCTTACGATCCGCGCGTCGATCCGCGTACTGATCCGCCGAACAACGACGGTCGCCCGGTCTTGCAGACCGGTGGATCGAGCTCGGGGCCCGGCATCGGCGTGAACGCGAATCTGGTCACTATCGCGGTCGGTACCGAGACGTCGGGATCGATCTTGAGTCCCGCGAGTGCGAATGGCGTGGTGGGGATCAAGCCGACGCTTGGTCTCGTGAGTCGCGACGGCATCATTCCGATCACTGCGGATCAGGACACCGCTGGGCCGATCACTCGCACTGTGACGGACGCAGCGATCCTGCTTGGCGTGCTGGCGGGCTTTGATCCGAACGATCCCGCGACGAAGCCGTGTCTGCGTCCGGGCAACTGCTTCCACGACTACACGAAGTTCCTCAATCGCAAGGCGCTGCGCGGCGCACGACTTGCGGTGCCGCCGGTGCCGGCGAATCGACAAGCGCTGATGGACGCGGCGATCGCAGTGCTGCGTGCGCAGGGTGCAACTGTCGAGCTGATCGACAGCTACGATGTGCGCATCGGCGAGCCGCAACTCGGCACTTGCATCACGCGGCCGGCACCGACTGATCTCACGTGCTCAACAGTGCTGTTGTACGGCTTCAAGCGCGACTTGAATGCTTATCTGGCAGCCACGCCTGCGGCGCCGTCGCGGACGCTCGCCGACGTCATCGCGTTCAACAACGCGTTCGTTCCGCCGATGAAGTACGGCCAGGCCATCGCGCTCGGCGCCGAACCGCTCGACACGTCACCGGGTAGCGCCGACACCGCTCGCTACCTGGCCGATCGCGCCGAGGATCTGCGTCGCTCGAAGCTCGCGCTCGACGGAGTGTTCAACGGACCGGACGGCAAGCCGGGAACGAAGGACGACTTCGATGCGATCCTGCATCTCGGTAATGCCAACGCAAACGTCACGGCGAAGGCGGGTTACCCGAGCGTCGCAGTCCCGGGTGGCTTCAATGCGCTCTCGACACTGACGCCTGCCGATCCGCCGATCGCCGTGCCGTTCCCCTCGGACATTACGTTCGCGGGACGCGCATTCTCGGAGCCGAAGCTGATTGCGTTGGCGTACGCGTACGAGCAAGCCTCGAAGAATCGCGTACCGCCCGCGAGCACGCCGCCTTTGGCGAGCGACACGATCCGCGGTCGGTGATCCAGACGGTGCAGGGGGAGAGAAGGGGAGAAGTCAGGGGGGAAGATTCACCACGATCTTCCCCCGGCACCGTCAGGTTCTTCAGAACCTGAAGTTCACTCCAAGGTTCACGGGGATCGACCAGCGCGGATCTTCGAACCGCACCGCATCGAGACCGATCGGTGCGAATGCGTTGGTCATCTCCTTGCGCGCGTCGACGTACTGCGCGCCGATGGACAGGCCGAGGTCTGCCTGGTCCGACAACGACCACGCCAGGCCGCCTTCGACGCCGGCATCGAAGCGCGTCGCCTGCGGCAGGAATTCCTCGCGCGAAACCGGTTCGCCGGCAATGCTCAGATCGGCGGTCATCGCGTCCATGCGCTTGGCGCCGAGATAGCCGGCGACGTACGTGCGTACCGTGCCCGAGTCGCTGAGGAAGTAGCGCGTGCCGAGATTCAACGCCCACGATTCCATGTCGCCGAAGTTCGCGCCGATCGCCGCGGACGTGCTGAGATCAGTCGCGTCGATGCTGCCGATCGCCGTGTTACGGCCTTCGAGCTTCGAGTAGTTCAGCCGCACGAACGGTTCGAGGTTCGATTGCGACATGTAGCCGGTCTCGATGCCGAACGACGGACCGGAACGGAACGCGTCGTTGACACGCACGCTGTCGAGCTCGGAGATCGCAGCGCCGTTGACGTCGCTCCTGACTTGCGGGGTGATCGACTCGTCCGGGATCAGCTCGCTGCCCGCCATGAAGGTGGTCACCCACTGACCTTCGTCGTAGTTGGTGGCCGAGGCCATCTTGCTGAGGCCGAGCGCGAGGAGCGCTACGGGAAAGACTGATGATTTGGGGATCATGACTGGAGACTCCTGTGTTGCAGACGACCCCAGGCTGCGCCGTCCCAATTTCGCGGGAGTTTCAGCGGCGCAGGCTGACATTTCAGTTGCAACCGTCAATGAGCTGCCGCGAAGGCGCGGCCAAGGGCTGCGCGCAGCGCGCCCACACGCAGCGGTTTGTCGAGGATCTCGATGATGCCGGCGCGTAGCGCACGCGCATCAGTTTGTCGCTCGCGATGCCCCGTCACGAGCAGGATCGGAATGTCAGCGCGCAGCTCGTGAATCATTCCCGCGAGGATCGTGCCGTGAAGCACCGGCATGCGCTCATCGGTGATCACTGCGTCGAAGCGCGCCGGTGCGCGCCGGAACGATTCGATCGCTGTCGTGGGATCGGAGAAGCCAATGGCTTCGTAGCCGAGCGATGCGACGATCTCCTCCGCGAGCCGCACCAACTCCGGTTCGTCGTCGACGATCAGGATCGCCTGGCCTTCGCCTGTCTCGGGCGTTGCGGGCTGCGCGTCCGCAGATGCAGCGGGCGGTTGGAGCAGCGGCCAGTAGACGCTCATCGTCGTGCCGACGCCGGGAGTGCTCTGAACCTCAATGGCACCGCCCATGCTGCTGACGATGTTCCTCACGACCGTGAGTCCGATCCCTGATCCTTCCTCACCCACAGCGCGCGACGTATAGAACGGATCGAATATCGAATGCAGGTTCTCCGTCCCTAGCCCGATGCCGGTGTCCTGGATCGACAGATGCAGCCAGCAACCGGGCTGCAGCCGACCAAGAGTGAGATCGCGCGGTTTGTCGACCTGAGTGCTCTCCACGCGCACCGTCAATTCTCCGCCGCGCGGCATCGCGCGAACGGCATTCGTGCATAGATTCATGATGACCTGGTGCACTTCCGTCGCGTCGCCTTTGATCAGGCCGGCATTTCCGTGCGCCGGCGGCGTGATCTTGATCGACGACGGCAGCCCGGGCCGCAACAACGCCAGTGCCTCGGTGGCGATCGGCTCGACAGCGATCGCGCCGTGCTTGACGCTGCGATGAGGATCGAACGTGAGAACTCGTCGCACGAGCTGCCTCGCGCGCTCGCTTGCCGCGAGCAGACCATCGATAGTCGTGGTCACGCGCGCATCGGGATCAACCTGCGTACGCGCCACTTCGGCATAACCGACGATCGCGCCGAGCACGTTGTTGAAGTCGTGCGCCATCGACGCCGCCAGGAAGCCAACTGCCTCGGCCTTCTGACTATCCCGCAGGCCTCGCTCCAGCCGCCGACGCTCTTCCTCGAGCCGATCCCGTCGACGCAGCACACTGCGCAACACGACGAGCAGAGCTCCCGCCAGCGCTGCAAGTGTCAGCGTCCGCGCGCCACTCGAAACCTCCTGATGCCGCCACGGGCTGAGCACATTCGACATGGGTTGCGTCAGCTCGACGATCAGCGGGTAGCCCTGCACTCTGCGCAGCACTCGCAGCTGTGCGTTCTCACTCGACTGAGGATCCTGCTGCACCAACTCCGAGCCGCGCATTTTGGCGGCCAATGCGCTGCTGACAGCCTCGTCGTCGCCGGTCGTCGACGCGCTTCTTGGGTACTGAGCCAGCACGACGCCGTCGGTGCGAAGCAGCCTGATCGACGAGTCGACGCTGATCGTCGAGTAGAAATCCGTCAGATACTCGAACGCCACGCGCGCCAGCACGACACCAGCGAATGCACCATCGCGCCAGCGAATCGCGCGCCCGAGTGCAAACGTCCGGTAGTCCTGACCCGCCGGCTTGCCGATATACAGCGTGCCCGCAGCAGCGTGTTGCAGAGTCGTGAAGAACAATCGCTCGTGATAATCAACATCGGTGTGCGCAGTCGCCGACGTCGACGCGAGCATGTGACCGTTGTGGTCGAACAGCTCCATCGAATGCACGAACGGAAATCGCGTGACATCCGCTCGCAGCCGGTCGGGTGCAGCCGCCTGATCTGCGAGCACCACATCGATTTCCTGCACCATTCGCGCAGTCTGCTCGGCGGTCGCGCGCGCGATTGCCAATTGCGAGTCCTCGCTGCGCTGGATAGCGGTTCGATAGTCGCCCCACGCCTCATAGGTGTCCGCGCCGACCATCAATACGATCAGCAGGACGCCAGCGCCGGTCACCCAGCGCTGGAGAGGCCGCGAGTCGGTATCGCGCGTCACGAGTTTGCGAACGTCGCGTCGATCGTTTGTCCCGTCGGCATCTGGCATTCACCCTCGCCGCCACCCGCCATGCCATGCTGAGGATGCATGAGGCTGAAGTGACAACGCATGTGCTCGCCAGCGATGTCAGCGAGGTTCGCGACGACGCGTCCACTGTAGTGAGTTACGAAAGCCGTATCGGGATACGGTCCCCAGTAGCGCCAGCCATGCCACGGACCTGCCCAGCCATACCAGAGCGGGGCGAGGGTCTCGACACGTGTGTCGTGCGTGACCTGGTAGAACGGACCGGAGAACGTTTCGCCGTTGCTCAGCGTTGCCGTCAGCGTGCCGGTGCGATCATCGCTCGACTTCCACGCGAAGTTCGCATGCAGGTCGCTGTTGCGTGCGCTACCCATGCCGGTGCCCGTAGTGGTACACGCAGTGATCGCGCCCATCATCATAATGCACTGGCCGACGAGGCCGAACGTGCGCAGGTTGAAGGTACTCATGGAGCTGTCTCCATTCGATTCGAGGAACGGCAAGCGCCGCCACGAGACCCACTTTCTTCGCTCAATCTTCCCGAATGATGTCCGATCAGTGCGCAAGCATTGCAACTGCAACGCTCATCGCATGGTGCTCACTGGCGCCATGAATACGTAGCCCGAGCCGCGCTCGGTGAGCAGGAGCTCCGGATTGGATGGATCGCGCTCGAGCTTGCGGCGCAGCCTCAGCATCGTGACGTCGATCGCGCGGTCGTAAACTTCCAGCGCGTGCACGCGCGAGCGTTCCAGCAGCTGATCGCGCGACAACACTCGCTGCGGCGCCGACAAGAATGCACAGAGCAGATTGAATTCGCTGTTCGTGAGCTCGACGCGCCGTCCATCGGGCGACGTCAGCCGATGCAACCGCAGATTCAGCTCCCAGCCCGCGAATCTGTACGCGCGCAGCTGATCGTCACGCTGTGCGCTCGTATCGACGATTTGCGAGCGGCGTAGCACCGCGCGGATTCTCGCCAGCAGCTCCCGCAGTCGGAACGGCTTGGTGATGTAGTCGTCAGCAGCCAGCTCCAGGCCCATCACGAGATCGGCTTCCTCGGCCTTGCCGCTGAGAATCAGGATCGGGATCGCGGAGCTCTCGCGCACGCGTCGCGCGAGAGTGAGCCCGTCCTCACCCGCGAGGCGCAGGTCGAGCAGGAGCAGGTCGACCGGCTCGTCGGCAATGACGCGCAGCATTTCGGGGCCGCTCGCTACAGCCGTGATGCGCAGGTCTTGGGCGCTGAGGTATTGAACGAGGACATTCCGGACATCCGGATCGTCGTCAAGGGCCAGCACGTGCGGAGCGACGGACTCCATATGGCGAGTTAGTCGCGCGAGCGTGGTGCGAGTTCCCGCGCGCGTCCGCACATGAACCCGGCTTAATGTGATGACAAGTGAAATGACGCGGTTGTGGTCTGAAATCGCACTGAGACATCGGGCGAGCACCGTGCAGTCGTCCATCGCTCCCCCTGACACCTCCAAGGAGAAAGATCATGAGAACCGTAACCCTGCCGCTCGCGCTCGCCGTGGGCGTGCTCGTGCTGACTACCAGCGCTGTCTATGCCGAAGAGCTCGACAAGATCGAGATCGACAAACCTATCGTGAAGGTGATCGGTCGCGATGAAGGACTCGATGTGCCCATCGAGAACGTAACCGTCGTGGCGCATGTGATCCCGGATCCCGAGACGCTCTCGACCCAGTCGGGCATCGCGCTGCTGAACGACAATATTCGCGAGGCTGCACGCGAAGCTTGCTTCAAGGCCGATCCGATGACTCCCGATGACGGAACCTGCTATCGCAAGGCAATGGCGTCGGCGAAGCAGCAGGAAGCCGCGCTCATCGCGGCGCATGCGA
>DATJIP010000142.1:0-50563 GCA_035493235.1 Steroidobacteraceae bacterium | reverse complement strand
AGGATGATCTGCTGCTGGCCTTCGAACAGCGCGTTGAACGTGTGGAAGAACTCTTCCTGCGAACGATCCTTGCCGGCGAAGAACTGGATGTCGTCGATCATCAGCGCATCGAGCGAGCGATACGCGGTTTTGAAATCGTTGATCGTGTTGTGCTGGAGCGCCTTCACCATGTCGCCGACGAAGCGCTCCGAGTGAACGTACGCGACGCGCGCACGCTCGTTGCGGCTGCGGATCATGTTGCCGACCGCGTGCATCAGGTGCGTCTTGCCGAGGCCGACACCGCCGTAGATGAACAGCGGGTTGTAAGCGCGACCCGGATTCTCGGCGACCTGCACGGCCGCGGCCCGGGCCAGCTGATTGCTCTTGCCCTCGACGAAGCTCGTGAACGTGAAGTCAGGGTTCAGTCGGCTGCCCAGGAGCGAGGGCAGATCCTTGGGCTGCGGGCGACCGTTCTGGACCGCCACGGAGACGGCCGGTGCGGCGGGCAAGGCACGCGAGCCGACCTCCAGCACGACCGACGGGGCCGGCTCGGAGCCGACGGCGTCGACGAGCTCGGAAATCCGGCCGACGATGTTCTCATTCACCCAGTCGACCACGAACCGGTTCGGCGCGAGCAGGCGCAGGGTGCGGCCGTCCTCGACGGCCTGGAGCGGGCGAATCCAGGTGTTGAATTGCGCTTCCGGCAGTTCCGCCTCGAGTTGAGTCAGACAGCGCCGCCATAACGAACCCTGCACGGTTTCGTCCCCTATCGTTCCAGCCAAAGCCAAAGAATTGTTCTGCGCGGGCTACGCGGAAGGAGGGCGAGTCTATATCGATTGACGCGAGGTTATCCACAGCCTGCGAGCGCGATCTTTCTGACGGCAGGAGTCTTCCCCGCGCTTGACACTGCAGGAGGCGCTGCGTACCCTTGCCGCCCTTTCTTTGCGCCCACCATGTGCTTGTTTTGGCGCACTTTTCCAGGCCAATCTTACTAAGCGACCGCCCGCATGAAGCGTACATACCAACCTAGCAACCTGCACCGTCAGCGCACTCACGGCTTTCGCGCCCGCATGGCCACGCGAGCGGGTCGTCAAGTTCTCGCACGGCGCCGCGCGAAAGGTCGCAAGCGTCTCACTGTCTGAGCCGCTGCGCGCGCTTCGCTGCGCCGTTCGCTCACACTCGTTTGTCTGCTTGGGCTTGTCTCCCGCACGACCGTTCAAACCCGCGCAACGTCTCCGACAAAAATCCGAATTCGATCGCGTGTATCGGGATGCGCGCCGCTCGGCCGACGCTTTTTTCGCGATATTTGCGCGTAACACCGGCGCGCCGGTGCCTCGCCTTGGATTGGCGATTGCCGCCCGCATCGTTGGCAACGCGGTACGCCGCAATCGCATCAAGCGTCTGGTCCGGGAATCGTTTCGCCAGCATCAGCATGAATTGCCTGCCGTCGATCTCGTCGTCAACGCGCGCTCAGGCGCGCGCGATGCGGACAACGCAGCGATCACGCGCAGTCTCGAGCGGCATTGGCGCACGGTAGTGAAGCAATGCGCGCCGTCCTGAAGGGATTGATTCGTCTGTATCGCTACCTCGTGAGTCCGTTGCTCGGACCGAACTGTCGTTTCTATCCGAGCTGTTCCTGTTACGCCGAAGAAGCACTCGAACATCACGGCATCGTGCGCGGCAGCTATCTCGCGGCACGTCGCATCTTGCGCTGTCATCCATGGCATCCCGGTGGTTACGACCCGGTGCCGCCGCCCTCTTCGATAAAGCCTGCATCGCATGGATAACCAACGCGTCTTCATCTGGGCCGCACTGGCTTTGGTGCTGTATCTGAACTACATGGCATGGCAGCGCGACTACGCGCCGCAGGCCGCGCCGGTCACTGCGACGACGCAGACGCAGTCGGCGACGCCGAACACGCCGCCGCCGGACACTCTGCCGGAACTGCCGTCCGACACTGCAAATGCCACGGCGCCACAAGCGAAAGCGGCGCCGGCGCCCGGGCAAGCTGTCGAAACTTCGGAGACCAGCGCTGGCGTCGTGCGCGTCGTCACCGACGTGCTCTCGATCGACATCAGCAAGCGCGGCGGCGATCTCGAGCGGGCCGATCTGCTGAAGTACGCGCAGGTGAAGAATCGCCCGGATCTGCCGGTGCGCTTGTTCAATCCTCAGGATCCGCGCTACGTCGCACAGTCGGGCTTGCGTGCCGCGGACAAACGTCCGGAGCCGAATCATCTCGCGCTGTACCACGCCGCCGCTGACGAGTACCGCATGCAAGCTGGCGCGTCGAAGCTCGTCGTGCCGCTCACGTGGAGCGAGGACGGCATCACCGTCACGAAGACTTACACCTTCTATCCCGGCACGTATCGCATCGACCTGAGCTACGACGTCGTAAACACCAGCAGCGGCGACTGGAAAGCGGCTTCGTACGTGCAGATCGTACGTCACTACGAGCACGTCGAGCGCTCGTATTTCAAAGTGGAAACGTACGCATATCGCGGCCCGGCAATTTCCGACGGCAAAGGCTATCGCCGGCTCAACGTCGAAAAGGACGAAGACCGCACCTTCAAGGCGAACATTCAGAACGGCTGGATCGCGGCGCTTCAGCATCACTTCGTCACCGCGGCCGTGCCGCCTGCGCCGGAAACCGCGCAGTTCCAGCTCGGCCTGAACGCTCGCAACGACTTCACTCTGTCGTACATCGGTCCGGCCAAGGTCGTGCCCGCCGGTGGCACACAGACGTTCCAGGAAAAACTTTTCGTCGGCCCGAAGCTGCAGGATCAGTTGAAGGCGACCGCACCGCTGCTCGATCACGTCACCGACTATGGCTGGCTGACGCCGATCGCGCAGCCGCTGTTCTGGCTGCTCGAGAAGGTCTACGACCTCGTGCGCAACTGGGGCGCGGCGATCATCATCGTCACGTTCCTGATCAAGCTCGCGTTCTACAAGCTGACCGCAGCGAGCGGCCGCTCGATGGCGAAGATGCGCAACGTCGCGCCGCGCATCAAAGCGATCCAGGAACGCTACAAGGACGATCGCGAGCAGCTCGGCCGCCAGATGATGGAGCTGTACAAGCGCGAGAAGATCAATCCGCTCGCCGGCTGCCTGCCGATCCTGATCCAGATTCCGTTCTTCTTCGCGTTCTATCGCGTGCTGCTGGAAAGCGTCGAGATGCGACAGGCGCCGTTCCTCGGCTGGATCAACGACCTCAGCTCGCGCGATCCGTTCTTCATCCTGCCGCTGATGATGGGTGCAGCGATGTTCGCGCAGTTCAAGCTGCAGCCGATGCCGAGCACCGACCCGATGCAAGCCAAGGTGTTCCAGTTCATGCCAGTGATCATGTCGGTGACGATGGCCTGGTTCCCCGCCGGCCTCGTGCTGTACTGGCTGACGAACACGCTGCTGTCGATCGCGCAGCAATACCGCATCAACAAGCTCGTGGCAGCGGAGCAGCAGAAGACGTAAGGATGTGAACGCGATGCGCGATACGATCGCCGCGCTCGCCACGCCGCCCGGGCGTGGCGGCATCGGCGTGATCCGCGTCTCCGGTCCGCTCGCTGCCTCGATCGCACGCGAAATTCTCGGCGAACTCCCCCGGGCGCGACGCGCCGTCATCCGCCCGTTTCGCGACGCCGACGGACAAACTCTCGATCAAGGCCTGGCGCTGTATTTCGCCGCGCCGGCATCCTTCACCGGCGAAGATGTTCTCGAGCTGCACGGCCACGGCGGTCCGGTCGTAATGGACATGCTGCTCGCCCGCACATTGCAGCTCGGCGCGCGAGTAGCGGAAGCCGGTGAGTTTTCCCGCCGCGCGTTTCTCAACGACAAACTCGACCTGGCGCAAGCAGAAGCCATCGCCGATCTCATCGACAGCGGTTCCGTCGAGGCCGCGCGCGCCGCGCTGCGCTCGATGCAAGGCGAATTTTCAGTCGCCGTGAACTCGCTGACCGAGGCTGTGACCGAGACGCGCATGCACGTGGAGGCGGCCATCGATTTTCCGGAAGAGGAGATCGATTTCCTCGCGGATACGACACTGCGTGCGCGCATCGACGGCGCGATCGAGCTATGTGCGCAGATCGCCGCGAAGGCGCGTCAGGGCGCGTTGCTCCGCGAGGGCATGACCGTTGTCATCGCGGGTCGGCCGAACGCTGGCAAGTCGAGCCTGCTCAACCGTCTCGCCGGCTATGACGCGGCAATCGTCACCGCGATTCCCGGCACGACGCGCGACGTGCTGCGCGAACGCATCGCAATCGACGGCATGCCGCTGCACATCGCCGACACGGCCGGCCTTCGCGATGAAGCCGACGTCGTGGAAGCAGAAGGCATCCGCCGCGCGCGCCAGGAGATGACTCGCGCGGACCGCATCTTATATGTGCTGGACGGCGAGCTCCGCGCCGACCCTGCCGAGGTCGAGCTCGCGAATCTGCCGCAGGATGTTCCCGTGACGCTGGTCATCAACAAGATCGACCTGCTTGCGATGACGTCGCGCTACGAACAGTCGCAGCCGCCGCGGCTATACGTCTCCGCGATTACCGGCGAAGGCATCGACCTGCTGCGCGAACATCTGAAGGAGTGCATGGGATTTCAGGGTGCGGACTCGGGCACGGTCTCCGCGCGCCGCCGGCATCTCGACGCGCTGACGCGCGCCGACCGGCATCTGCAGGAAGCGCGGCGACAGCTGCTCGAGCGACGAGCGGGTGAGCTGATGGCCGAAGAACTGCGTCAGGCGCAGCGGTCACTCGCCGAGATCACGGGCGAATTTACTTCCGACGACCTGCTCGGCCGAATATTTTCGAGCTTCTGCATCGGCAAGTAGCGAGCTATCCAGCCTTGTCTGGCCCCATCCAGATCGATGTCCTAATCTCTACAAAATAGCCTGTTTTCTGTCCAAAACTGTCTGTCGGTGCGCCGATTCGGCACAAGCTGCCGCGCCAAGCCCAGGCGATGGTCCGGGAGTTGACCGAGCTCGCCGGCGATTCCCAGTGGGACGGAGCGCAACGAGATACGGTACGTACCGATACGTACCGCGAAGCGGATGCGATCCCGTAGTAATCTTTCCGCAGTAGGTCTGGCCCACTCTAAGAATGATCGATAAGCGGAGGTTGAAAGGGATGGCACGAGACGCACCATGCAACGGACGATGCGTGATAGGAGCAGCGCTTCGATCCCTCCGAACCTACCGCGGCGTGTTTCCACAGTTCGAGCTCGCGCATGGCTGCGAGTACAAACCCGCTCCGTCGAATGGACTGGAGCTCAACTGATTGCAGAGTGCACCTGCCGCTACGAGTAAAGAGACCCGGTGCGCGGTGCGCCAGCGTTTCTGAAAGTAGTAATCGACCTCATCAAGTTCATACGAGGACGCGGGAGTGCGAAGTGAGTCGCTGCCTTCTGTATCGGCAAGAGGAAGACATAAAACTGCCTACAGACGTTTGGCCATTGTCACGTGCGGCACCGCGAGGCCACGATGTAGAGTAGATTGCCAAGAAACAACGGGGAGGGTGCCATCGTGTCCAAGCTATGGAGCGGGCTGCTGTTGCTGACGCTGCTGTGGATGAACAGTGCGTTCGCGACGCTCATCACTTTCGAAGATCGCGCCAACGTTCCCACCGGCAACGGCGAGGTCAATGGCACGGAGTGGATCTCCAAAGGCTTGCTGCTCTCGTCGCCGACACTCGCACTGAACGTCGGTTGTGGCGTTCCCGTGCCGTGTCTGGGCGCTGACCAGAGCACCGTTTCCGACTTCAACGGCATCATCAACGGCTCCTTCGTCGTTCCCGGCACCTTGCTGCCGACCTCGGTGTTCTCCCTGGGCATCGAATTCTGTTGCGAGGACATCGTGCGCCCGCCGGGTTTCGACGCCATTACGATCACGTCGATTTTCGACACGTCCGGCGGCTTGCTCGCGCAGATCTTCGATAACGATTTCTTCTTCTCCAGCGCGGTCGCGATCGGCAGCTTCTCGGTCAATTTCGGCAGCGACGCCATGGTCGGCATCCGCTTCAACAGCGTGCCAGAGCCCGCGTCGCTCGGTCTGGTCTTGATGGGCCTGCTGGGCGCGCTGCTGCTGTCCAAGCGCCGACGGTGCGCGTAACGCTACCCCCTGAACCTGTCCGGGTAGCCTTGACCGAAATCTTCGGCGAGCGCATCGATCACGTGCGGGTCATCGAGCACTCCTGGTATGCGCGCCTGCACTTCGGCGCGCGTGCCACGACGCGCCGCAACCGCATTCTGCTGCGCGATTCCGCCGCGGCATTCTGGCGCGATCCCGATCTCGTGCTGCACGAGTACTTCCACGTGCTGCGCCAATGGCAGCCGCGCCGCCTGACGATCTGGCGCTACCTGGTGGAATCGCTGCGACGTGGCTACTGGCTGAATCGCTTCGAAATCGAAGCGCGCGCTTTCGCTGCCTCGCAGACACCAAGACTCCAACAACTCCTGGCGCGCTGCTAGCATGCGCGCCAGCTCGACTCATCGGAACTCAACCGGAGGATGACTCTCATGGCGAACGTTTTCCGATCGCACCTGCTCATGTGCTGCGTGGCCGGCGTGCTGTTCGGCGCCGCGGCCCAGGCCGACGTGACGATGCAGGAGCACATGACGCTCAGCGGCGCGGGCATGATGAAGATGGCGAACATGAGCGGCACGACGGCGACGACCATCGCCGGCGATCGCGCCCGCACTGAAAGCAACATGCAGTTCGAGTCGGCGATGATGCGCACTTTCGCGCGCGGCGCCGGCGGCCCGCACGTCGAGATCGTGCGGCTCGACCAGGACAAGATCTACTCGCTCGATCCGAAGAAGAAAACGTATTCGGAAACCACGTTCGAAGAGATGAAGGCGCGAATGCAGCAGGCCATGGAGCAGATGAACAAGGCCAACGGCTCGCAGCAACAAGCCACGTCCGGCGTCGATGAATCGGAGTGCGAGTGGTCCGATCCGAAATCCGAAGTGAAGCGCACTGGCGAGAAAGCGTTGATCGCGGGCTTCCAGGCGGAGCACGTCACGGTCACGGCCTCGCAGTCGTGCAAGAACAAGAAGAACGGGCAGGTGTGCGACTTCGCCGTCGCACTCGACCAATGGGTCGCGCCGGGTCTGGAAGCATCTGCGGAAGTGCAGACGTACCAGCGCGCGTATGCCGAAAAACTCGGCCTCGGCACCGCCTCGTCGCGCGATTTCGCGGAGCGCGCGCAGTCGATGTTCGGTCGCTACAAAGGCATCTGGAGCGAGCTCGGCAAGCAGCTGATGACGCTCAATCTGAAGGGCTATCCCGTGAAGTCCGGCTTCAGCCTCGGCGTCGGCGGCCCGCAATGCCAGAGCACGCAGCAACAGCAGGCGCAGGGCGGCCCGCAGTCGCCGCCCAGCCTGGGCGGGGCACTGGGCGGCGCGCTCGGTGGCATGTTCAAGAAGAAGCAGGACCAGCCGCAGCCGCAGGCAGCACCGCCGCCCGCGACGATGGCGGGCGGACTGATGCCGCTCATGACCATGAGCAACGAGCTGGTTTCCATCAGCCGCGACGCTGCCGGTCCGCAGAGCTTCGAAGTGCCTGCCGACTACAAGAAGACCAAGGAGTGAGCTTCCTCGGTTGCGCGGCCCGACGGTGAGCGTCGGGCCCGCACCTTCTGTACCCGGACTTCAGTCGGCCCCTTCCAGTAGAGCTGCCTCTTGCCTGCCGCAAGCACGCCGGCGAGCGTGCCGTTCTTGTAAACGACACCTATCTCCTGCTCGTCGAGCTCCACGATCTGGAAGTGACGCTCCATCGTGGCCCGCGCCTGCTTCAACAGCTCATCCAGCCGCGGATGCTCGAACTCCGGCACGCTCAGGTCGTAGAGCTGGACTGCGATGCGAGCGAACGGCTGAACCACCCAGCGCACCCCGGGTTCCAGAATCCCCACGAAGCGGCCCTGTCTCCACAAGAGAGCCCGTTCAGACTGCGCGATATGTAGACGCGTAGCCATATGTGCCATTCCTCTTTCATCGCCCCAGAAACGCAAAAACCCCGATCGGCATGCCGACCAGGGTTCTGGGTTGGACTCCTGGAAGGCACGCAGGCCTTCCAGCGATGTCGCGGAAAGGCTAACGGCTCGTGATGTCACCTGCGACAACCGCGCGCAGTCGCGTGCAGTCGTTCAGCTGGTTGCAGAAACTTTGCGTCATAGGGTTAGGAGTTTATTGACCGGGCTTGCGCTGTCAACTCGATTCTCTGGATTTTCCGTGTCGACCCGCGCCTTTTGCGAAGTCGCTGGCGCCGGCAGCGCTCTCGCCGGTCGCCATCGTCGCGCTCCCACGCTGGAATTCGTTGCGCATGGCTGCGTCTTCTTCCATGCCCCACTGTTCGATGGCCGACAGCCGGTCGTTGCGCATGCAGGTTTTGGGGAACGACGCGATCTGACGCGCGAGCTCGACCGCCGCATTCAACGCTTCGCCGGCCGGCACCAGCCGGTTCGCGAGACCGATATCGAATGCTTCCTGCGCACGCACCTCGCGACCCGTGAGGATCAGGTCCATCGCGCGGCTGTGGCCGATCAGTCGCGGCAGGCGGATCGTGCCGAGATCGATCAGCGGCACGCCGAAACGCCGGCAGAAGATGCCGAAGATCGCGCTCTGCGACGCGACGCGCAGGTCGCACCACAAAGCCAGTTCGCAGCCGCCGGCAACTGCGTAACCTTCCACCGCCGCAATCACCGGCTTCGACAGGCGCATGCGTGAAGGGCCCATCGGGCCGTCGCCGTCTTCTGTGATTTTGCGACGATCGCCGCGCGCATACGCTTTCAGATCTGCGCCGGCGCAGAAGTGGCCACCGACGCCGGTAAGAATCGCAACGTCGCTGCGCTCGTCCGCGTCGAACTCGCGAAACGCAGCGGCGAGCGCACGCGCGGTTGCCGCATCGACGGCGTTGCGGTGCTCCGGCCGCTCGATCTGCACCACGAAGATGTTGTCGATCTGACGGCGCGAGATTGTCATGACACGTACGCTCAGTTGGTCTTCGGACGTGCGTCGGGACGCGGCACGGACAACGGCTGCTTGTCGACCGAGCCGGCGTAGAACACGATCAACTTCAGCGGTGTCGTGCCGACGTTGCGACCGTTGTGCGCAGTCGCGATGACTTCGGCGAGCGCGTCGCCCGCTTGCAGCAGCTTCTTCTTGCCGTCCGCCAGGCTCACCTCGAGCGTGCCTTCGAGCAGCACGCCGAAGGAAGGCACCGGGTGCTCGTGCCAGTTGGTCTCGCCGCCGGGTGCGATCTCGATCATCAGGCTCGTCACTTCGGCCTGGCCTTCCGGATACTTGATCGGCGCCCCGTTCCAGGTCGTGGTGGTTTTCAGCAACTGCGTGACCTTGACCGTCGCGCTCGGCTCGATCGCTTGCACACCGAAAGGCAGCAACGCGGCGACGCAGATCAGCACAGTTCGAAAGCGAAGAGCCAGGGACATGGGCAACCTCGTCGGTGCTGGCGGGGAGGTATCTATGATGCCTAAACTCGCCGCCCAATGTCTGCGTTGCTGCTGCTGGTCGCCTGCCTCGTTCTCGGTGTGCTCGTCGCGCGCTTCGCGCATCCGCCCGCGACGCTGCCGCAAGGCTTGAACTGGTGGGTGATCAACGTCGCGCTCTCCGCGCTGGTCCTGCACCTCATCCCGACGTTGCGCTTCAGCTGGCAGTTCTGGTTTCTCAGCGCTTCGCAGTGGGTCGTGTTTCTCGGTGCATGGGCAGTGTTCGCGTCGCTCGGTCGCGCATTGCATTGGTCTCGCGCGCGCATCGGCGCGCTGACGCTCGTGTGCGGGCTCGGCAATACTGCGTTCATCGGTTTCCCGATGATCGAAGCGCTGCACGGTCGCGAGGGTGTGAAGCTCGCGGTCGTTGCCGATCAGCTTGGTTGCTTCCTGGCGCTGGCGATCGGTGGGACTATCGTTGCCGCGCTGTATTCCGGCAAGAGTACGAGCGCCAAGGCGGTCGCACGCAGAGTCCTGACGTTCCCGCCGTTCGTATCGCTGGTCGTTGGTATCGTCGCGGGCGCGCTCGGCGGCTGGCCGCAGCCCGTCGACGTGATCTTCGACCGGCTCGGCGCCACGCTGGTGCCGCTCGCGCTGTTCTCGGTCGGCCTGCAGTTCCGCCTGCAGTTTCAGTCAGGGCAGGGCGCGGCGCTGCTGCTCGCGCTCGGTTGGAAGCTCGCCGTTGCACCGCTCGTCATCCTGTTCGCCGGGCTGGCAATAGGAGTGTCGGACGCCATTCTGACGATCGCTGTCCTCGAATCCGCGATGGCGCCGATGATCTCCGCTGCTATCCTCGCCGAGCAGAACGACCTGGAGCCGCAGCTCGCGAACACCGTGCTCGGCATCGGTATCGTCCTCTCCCTCGTGACCGTGCCGCTGGCGGATTACCTGCTCGGACGTTGATGGCTCATGCGTCGATTCGACCGCAAGAGACGGAGTTCGGCCTCACGGCCAATCCGGACAATGGCAGGCACATCATCGAGGAAGCCTGTCATGCCCACCTCCAACGACACCAAGCTCTGGAACGCCGTAGTCACCCGGGACACATCCGACACGGGCGAGTTCTTCTACGCCGTCAAAACCACCGGGGTCTACTGCCGCCCGACGTGCGCCTCGCGTCGGCCGCTGCGCAAGAATGTCGAATTCTTCGCCACCACCGCCGAGGCCCGTGAGGGCGGCTATCGCGCTTGCAAGCGGTGTCGCCCGGACGAGGCTGCGGCGAGTCGCAGCGTCAGTCCGATCAACGCCGTCGTGCACGAGCTCGCGCGGCAGATCGAAGCGAATCCGGAGCAACCGTTCCGGCTGGCGCAGCTCGCGCAGCGCGCCGGCTACAGCCCGTTCCACTTGCAGCGTAATTTCAAAGCGATCATCGGCAGCACGCCGAAGGAATATCAAACCGCCGCGCGCGTGCGCACGTTCAAGCAGGAGCTGCGCAAGGACGCGCCGGTGTCTGACGCGATCTATCAGGCCGGCTTCGGCTCCGGCAGCCGCGTCTACGAGAAGGCGGACGGTCAGCTCGGCATGACGCCGAGCGAATATCGCAGCGGCGGCAAAGGACTGACGATCTCCTACGCGAGCGGCCGCACGCCGCTAGGATTGCTGATGATCGGTGCGACCGATCGCGGCATCTGCTTCCTGCAGTTCGGCGACAGCGACCGCGCGTTGCAGGCGGAACTGCGCCGTCAGTTTCCGGCCGCGGCTGTTCAGGCGATGCCCGCGACGCACGAAGAGCAATTCGAATCCTGGATGGCGGCACTCAATCGACATCTGCGTGGCCTGGAGCCGCGACTCGATCTGCCGCTGGACGTGCGCGGGACTGCGTTCCAACTGATCGTGTGGCGCTATCTGCAGAAGTTGCCGTACGGCGAAGTTCGCTCGTACTCGGAAGTGGCCGAAGCGATCGGCAAGCCGAGCGCCGCGCGTGCAGTAGCCCGCGCGTGCGCATCGAACAGCGTCGCCCTGGTGATTCCGTGTCATCGCGTCGTTCGCGGCACCGGCGAGCTCGGTGGATATCGCTGGGGCGTGCAGCGCAAGCGTGTGCTGCTGGATACCGAGCGCGCGGCAAGCAAACGATGAGCGTGCATCACCAGCCGCTCGCGGCATTCAACTGGAAGAGTGTTGCGACCGACGTCACGGAGAACGGCGCCGCTGTGCTTCGCAATCTCCTGCCGCCCGCAAGCTGCGAAGCCGTCGCTGACTTGTACGATCACCCGCAAGGCTTCCGCTCACACGTGCACATGGCGCGGCACAACTTCGGCAAAGGCGAATATCGCTACTTCGCGTATCCGCTGCCGCAGTGGTTGGGGAAATTGCGCAGCGATCTGTACGCGCGCCTGGCGCCGGTCGCAAATCAGTGGGCGACGGATCTGAGTTACGAGCACGATTATCCGTCGTTGCACAACGAGTACATCGAGCGTTGTCACGCAGCGAAGCAGAGCCGTCCGACGCCGTTACTGCTGCGATATGTGGCAGGCGACTACAACTGCCTGCATCAGGATCTGTACGGCGCGGAGTGGTTTCCGTTGCAGGTGATCGTGCTGCTGAATGCGCCGGAGCAGGATTTCGCGGGCGGCGAACTGTTGATCGTCGAACAGCGGCCGCGCGCGCAATCGAAGGGCAGCGTGATCTCGCTACAGCAAGGCGATGCTGCAGTGATCGCGGTAAATCATCGTCCACGTCGCGGCGCGCGCGGTTATTCCCGCGTCACGCTGCGACATGGTGTGAGCCCGCTGACACGCGGGCGGCGGCATACGCTCGGCATCATCTTTCACGACGCGGCGTAAAGCCGCGTCACTTCTTTACGATCACCGCGCCGTGCTTCATTACGAACACCGGCTGTTCCGTCGCAGCGATGTTCTTGAGCACGTTGCCAGGCACGGCGACTATGTCCGCCATCTTGCCCGCTTCGAGCGTGCCGACATTCGCATCGACGCCTAGCAGCTTCGACGCTTCGCGCGTTCCAGCCAGCAGCGCCGCTTCCGGCGCCATGCCCTGCTCGACCATCAGGGCGAACTCGTGCGCGTTCATGCCGTGCGGAAACACGCCAGCGTCCGTGCCGAACGCGATCGGCACGCCGAGCTTGATCGCCATCTTCAGCATCGACCCGTGCGCGGCCGCCGCAGCGCGCGCCTTCTCCTGGATCTTCGGCGGGTAGGTATTCGCTTCTCTGTCGATCCAATACACGGCCATGCGCGTCGGTACGAGATAGACGCCCTTCTGCTTCATCAGTTTCAGCGTCGCTTCGGTCAGGAAGCTGCCATGCTCGATCGAATCGACTCCCGCTTCGACGGCCAGCTTCGCGGCCAGATCGCCGTGCGCATGCGCCGCGACTTTGCGCTTCCACGCGTGCGCCTCCGACATGATCGCCTCGAGCTCTGCGGACGTGAGCTGCGGCACGTCGACCGGATCCGCTTCCGACAGCACGCCGCCGGAGGCGCAGATCTTGATTACGTCCGCGCCCCACTTCATCTGATCGCGCACGGCCGTCCGACATTCATCCGGCCCGTTGCACACGCCTTCGATCGGCCCGACCGGCGCGATGACGTCGGGAGGGAACGGGCTCTGATCGCAGTGACCGCCGGTCGAACCGATGGCATGTCCCGCCGTGATCATGGTCGGCCCGACGATCACGCCCTTGTTGATGGCGTTACGCAGGCCGATGTCCTGCCAATCGCTGGCGCCGACGTTGCGCACGGTCGTGAAGCCCGCTTCCAGCGTGCGCTTCGCGTAAACCGCCGCGGTGTGTGCCTGCTCGACCGGGAACCGCATCATCTGGTCGTAGAAGGCCTTGTAATAGTCCTTCTCGAACTGGCCATCCAGATGCGTGTGTGCATCGATGAATCCCGGCAGCAACGTCGCGTCGCCGAGATCGATCACCGTCGCATTCGCCGGCGCCGCGCCGCCGACCGCTGTGATCTTGTCGCCGTCGACCACGAGCGTGCCGCCCTGCGTGAGCTGGCCCGACTTGCTGTCGAACAGATACGCGGCTTTCAACACGACGGGTGCACCCATCGCGATATGAGCAGCCACTGCGAATGTCGCCGCACATGCGGCAACGATCATCGACTTCAGACGCATGAATCGAATCTCCGGATCGGCCAGGTTGATTGTTCTGGGAGCCGCGCGACGATACGCGCTTAGCCATCGCGCGTCACGTCGGCCAGACGTATACATCGAGCCGCCGCCCGAGTACGTCGATCGGTCCACCTTGCCGACGCAGACCGCAGCGCTCTGCGACGCGCTGTGAGCGCACGTTGTTGCCATCGATCACCGAGATCACGCGGCCGCGTTTGAGCACGTCGCGCTCATATGCAAACACGCACAGCGCCGCTTCCGTCGCGTAGCCGTGGCCCCATTGCGCGGCGTCGAACGTGTAGCCCAGCTCTCGCTCCTGATCTACAGCGAGACCCGCGGGCGCCTGTGACCGACCGAACCACGCGCGAGGAAGCGTGTTCGCGGCGGGATTCGTCTCGATCACCAGGTCGCTCAGCCCACAGCGCCCGAGCAGTGCACCGTCGGCCTTGCGTGAAACCGCGAGCTGCCCGAGCTCGAGCTGCTCGTAGCTCGCGATCGTTGCCTGCAACCACGCCTGAGTTTCTTCGGCGCTGCGCGGCCGACCGTGGCCGGTATACCGGACGACATCGGCGACCGAGTGGATGCGTGTGAAGAAGGGCAGATCGCCCGGCTCAATCCTGCGCAGGACGAGCCGGGCCGATTCGATCTGCTCTGTCCCGTGCGCGAGCGTCATGACTCGCATTCTACCGCTGCGTTTGCCGAGAATCGCCGCCGCCACGGCACATCGGTTGCGACTAATGTCATCGCAGCTGCTGACGTCAGGGACGACGACCATGAGGACGATTGCCTTGCGAACCGCCGAAGGCCGGTTCATCGCGCACGAGGTGCGGATTGTTCACTCGCTGGCCGCGCGTTGGTGCGCGCTGTCAGGTGAGCGATCATTGCCGTCGCGTGCCGGGCTGCTGCTTAGTCCCGCGCGCGGGATTCACACGCTGGGCATGCGCTTTGCGATCGATGTGGTGTTTCTCAGCCCACAGATGCGCGTGCTCGGCCTCGTGTCACGCGTTCCGCCCTGGCGTGTGCTGCTCGCGCCGCGCGGCACCGGACGAGTACTCGAGCTGGCGGCCGGACAAATCGCCGCGACCGCGCTGAAGCCGGGCACGTACCTCGTCGTCGAATCGAATCTGTCGGAGGGTCAGCGCGCGCCGATCGCGTTCTCGCTACGGCTACCGCTGCGTCACGAAGATCGCAAGCCCGCGCAGCAGGCGAGGGCATCTTCGAGCCGATCGTTGCCCCAGTAGAGCTCGCTGCCGATCAGGAACGTCGGGGCGCCGAAGATGCCGCGCGCCACTGCTTCTTCGCTACGCGCGCGCAGACGTTCCTTCGTTTCATTCGTGGTCGCGCGCTCCAGCACTGCATCGCTGTCGGGCAGCGCCATCGATTGCAGCACGCCGCGAATGACATCGTTGCTGGTGGTATCCGCGTCGTCATGAAAGTTTGCGAGGTACACGCGCCGCACGAACTCGGCGACGAGCGCCGGCGAGGGTTCCAGCGCCACCGCAATTCGCGTCGCCAACAGACTCGGTCGCGGGAACTTGCTCGGCTTGCGAAACGGCACGCCGTGCTTCGCACACTGCCGCTGCATGTCTATCCACATGTACGCGCCCTTCGCCGGGTAGATGTTGAAGGGCGAATCGTTCCAGCCTTGGCTGTGAAAAATCGGTCCGAGCAGAAACGGTCGCCAGACGACGCTGACGCCCGCATTGCGAGCGGCCGCTTCGATCCGCTGTGCGGCAACGTGCGAGTACGTGCTGGCGAATTCGAACCAGAATTCCAACGAAGGCGCGCTCATGTGCTAAATAATACGACCATGAGCGCTGCAGAAAACAAGCGATTGATGCAGGAGATCTTCGCGCGCGTCGCGGTCGGCGACGGCTCGCTGTTCGTCGAGCATCTCGCGGACGACGTGGTCATGCGCGTCAGCGGCCAGAATTCGTGGTCGCACACGTTCACGGGCAAGCAATCAGTGCTGCGCGACCTGTTCGGCGTGGTGCGGGAGCGCACGAGCGGTGTGAGAAAGACGATCCCGCTGCGATTCGTTGCCGACGACGACGTAGTCGTGATCGAAGCGCGCGGCGAAATGACGTCGAGGACCGGCGTGCCCTACAACAACGAGTATTGCCTCATCTATCGGCTGCGCGACGGCAAGATCGTCGAGATCACCGAGTACAACGACTCGGTGTTGTGCGAGCGCGTGCTCGGCCCGTTCAGTGCGTCTGAATGAACTCGATCAGCCAGCCGTCCGGATCGCGCACCATCGCATAGGTCAGCTTCAGGTTCGCAACTTCGGTCGGCTGACGCACGATCGTGACGCCAGCCTTGGTCAGCCGCTCGACGATCGCCTTGATATCGGACACGTGAATGATCGTGCGGCTGAAGCCGTCGCCGATCTGGTATGGCGTCGTGCGGTCGGCCTTGTGCATCAGCAGGATGCCGGGAGAGGTCGGCTCCTTGTTGAAGCCGAGCACGATCTCGGTCACGCCCGGGCTCGGCGTAATTCGCTGACGCTCCACCATGCCGAGGAGCCCGACGTAGAAATCCAGCGCGCGCTTTTGATCGAGCACGTAGTAGCTGGTGTACGCCAGTTCCGCTTGCACTGCCGGTGCGGTGTCCGCCGTCGGCGCTTGCGGCGCGTCCGCGCGTGCAGCCTGCAGAGTCACGAGTCCGCACGCTGCGACCAGCGCAGCGAAGAGTCGAAGCGTCATTGTCAAAGTCCCCCGCCGCGAGTTGCGGACTGCAGAGTGGTACTTGGATCCCGGAGAAATCCCGGCGTTCCCCCGGGATTGCGCGCGTCAGTCGACCGTAGTCTATAGCGGTGAAACGTTTAATGGCATTCACCGCCGCCGCGCTTTGCTGTGCGTTGTGGTTCGCGGCACCGGCGGGCAGCGAACCTTCGAAGGCCCAACCAATGAAGAGACAAGTCATCAAGATTCCCGACGCCCCGAGCTCGCCGCTGTACAGCCAGGCGATCAAGGTGGGTCCGACGATCTACGTCACCGGTGTGCCCGGCATCGATCCGAAGACGAACAAGGTCGCCGGTCCGACGATCCAGGATCAGACGCGGCAGGCGTTGGTGAACTGCGAGAACATCCTGCGCGCCGCGGGCGCCAAGCTGACCGATGTCGCCGAAGTGCAGGTGTTACTGGCGCGGCCGGAAGATTTCGCGGGCTTGAACGAGGCCTATGCGCAGTTCTTTCCGAAAGATCCGCCAGTGCGCTCCGTCGCGCGGCTGGGTCCGGACCTTGGTTCGATTCTCGTCTCGATCAAACTGATCGCAGTCGTTCCGGAATAGCGCGCGCTCAGTGCTGCCAGCGCACGCTAAGCAGCCAGTTCTGGTCGATGCCTTTGTGGACGATGGGCTCGATCAGGGCCTGGGTCAGCGCCGTGCCCACATCGACGCTCAGGTGCGCCGGTCGATAGGTGATATCGAAGCCGAGCGTCAGCGACGGGTCGCCGAAGTGCTTGCCGTGGCCGGCGTCGGCCTGGTCGCCGTGGATGTCGAACTCATCCGTAACGATGTGCCCGACGAAGCCGCGACGCGGCAGCGGCCATGCGAGCAGCGCGTGCGGCGAGAACGTCCAGTCGCCGCGCTCGCGCACGACCTCCAAACCGGCGAACGGCGTGAAGTGGCGATAGTCGTTGTCGAAGTCGAGCTGCCCGCGCGTGCCCGCGTCCGGGCCTTCGAGGACCGTGAAGTTCCAGCGGTAATCGCGCAGGTTGACGTCCTCGTAGAGCAAGCCGCCGACCCAGCGACGCGCGCCGAGCCAGCCTTGGTCCGAGGACAAGGAGAACGCGAGTCCTGCGCCGTAGTGATTAACGCTGCCGTCGAGCCCTTCGAAGCTCGACGCGACGGGACGTGCAAGCGGTGTCGACGGCGCAAACAAGGTCTGCAAGTCGCGCTGGTCGCTGCCTGACAAATGCAGATCATCCGCAAAGCCCAATGCAGTGACGGTCCAGCGCGAAGACAGCGCGCGCGATGCGGCGAACGACAGCATCGGCCCGCCGACTTCGAGACCCCCGGCGGTTGCCCGACTGAACGAGCCTTGCGCGGCAAACGTCCAGCCGTCATCCGGCCGCGAGGTCGCCGACGCGGTCCACAAGGGCAACGTCGCGTAGCGGTTGTCCATCGAGACTTCCGGCAGATGCTCGGCGACGTATTCGATGTCTTCTTTTTTAGCGGCGGCCTGGGAACAGTAGGCCAGCGCGCACAGGAGGAGCGTTCGTTTTCTCACCCGCGTAGGACGTCAGCGGCTCCGCCGATCAATCGCCGATCTACTCCCACATCGCGCGCAACGCCGCTGCAGCATCGACTCGTACGTTCGCCTTCGTGTCCAAAGCACGCAGCGCCGACTCGCGAGCAGCGGGCCAGGCCTTCTGCTCGAACTGCGCCATCAGCTGATCGGTCATGAAACGACTGCGCGCGCCGTAAACATGTGCGTCGCCCGTGCGGCTCTGCTGCGTGATGTAGTACTTGAGCGGCGCGATCAAATGCAGGTCGCGCTTCGCGCGCGTCATCGCGACGTACAACAGCCTGCGCTCTTCTTCGATGAGATCGGGCCGGCCTGCGGCATGCTCGTTCGGGAAATTGCCGTCGGAGACGTTGAGCACGTACACCGAATCCCACTCCTGTCCTTTCGCCGAATGCACGGTGGAAAGAATCAAATAGTCCTCGTCGAGCAGCGGGTCGCCCGCGAGATCGCCGCTGACGTTCGGCGGATCGAGCGTCAGCTCGGTGACGAACTGCTCGCGCGTCGCGAATTGACCGGACAGGCGCTCCAGTTGCTCGATGTCGCCCGAACGGACTTTGGCGGCGTCGTAGATGCGTTCGAGTTGCGGCTCGTACCACTTGCGCAAGCGACCTAGCTGCCCGGGCCATTCGCGCGCGTTCATCAGATCCGCCATCAGCTCGGTAAGCGTCGACCACTCCGCTTCTGCCGCCGCCGGCATGCGGTACTCCGCGAGAATCGGCCACGCATAGCCGCTGGCTTCGAAAACCTTCAGACAGCGATCGGCCGTCGCCGGCCCGACGCCGGGTAACAGTTGCAGCACGCGGAAAGCGGCGATGCGATTGCGCGGGTTGTCCGCCCAACGCAGCAGTGCAAGGACGTCCTTGACGTGAGCGGCTTCCAGAAACTTCAGGCCGCCGTATTTGACGTACGGAATGTTACGCCGGAGCAGTTCCAGCTCGAGCATGTCCGTGTGATGCGCGCTGCGCGCGAGCACCGCTTGACGTCGCAGCAGCGTTCCCTGCTCGCGCGCCGCCAGTACATGCTCGACGACATAGAGCGCCTGCGCTTGATCATCCTGAACGGCGACGTATGCGGGTTTGCTGCCAGCCTGTTTCTCCGAGCGCAACTGCTTTTGATACTGCCGCGCGCTCTCGCTCATCAGCGTGTTCGCGGCATCCAGAATCGGCTGCGTCGAACGATAGTTCTGTTCGAGCTTGACCACGCGGGCCGCCGGCGCGAAGCGCTCGGGGAAATCCAGAATGTTGTCGACGGTCGCCGCGCGGAACGAGTAGATCGCCTGCGCATCGTCACCGACGACACACACACCCATGCCGTTCGGCTTCATCGCGTACACGATCTGCGCCTGCAGCGTGTTCGTGTCCTGATACTCGTCGATCAGGACGTGCTCGAAGCGCTCGCCGATCTCGCGTGCGACGCGCGCTTCCTGCACGAGGATGTGCCAGTAGAGCAGCAGATCGTCGTAATCGAGCAGCTGCTGGCTGTGCTTGACCTCGACGTAGCGGCGGAACAGCTGCGTCAGCTCGTCGCCCCAGTCGCTGCACCAGGGAAACACTTCGTCGAGCGTCTGCGCGAGCGGTTGCCGGCTATTGACGCGATGAGAATAGATCGCGAGGCAGGTGTCCTTGCGCGGAAAGCGCTTCTCTTTCTTCGCCAGGCCGAGCTCCTGGCGCAAGAAGTCCAGCAGGTCCGCCGCATCGCCACGGTCGAGGACGGAGAACGACGGCTGGAGCCCGACGACCTGCGCGTACTCGCGCAACAGCCGATTGCCGATTGAGTGATAAGTCCCCGACCAGAGCTGGCGCCCGGCATGCCCGCTCACATTCATATAGGTGTGAGTGATGCGCTCCGCCCGACGCAGCATTTCCTGAGCGGCGCGACGCGTGAAGGTCAGCAGCAGAATCCGCTCCGGCGCCACGCCTTTGAGCAACAGATGCGCAACGCGATGCGCGAGCGTGTTGGTCTTGCCTGTGCCGGCGCCGGCGATGATGAGCAGCGGGGCGGCCGAGAACCCGGCACTGCTCGGCGCGCCGTACGTGGCGGCGTCGTATTGGGCGGGATTCAGGCGCTCGCCGAAGGCTTCGACCGGTGCGAGCTGGACGTGGGCGTTCATAGGGGGCGGTATGATGGCGCATGGCTGTATAAAAGGACAGCCGTACAATGCGGGACCTTTTACGGAGTCGGGCTGAAGCCCGACCTACAGGGCAATAACAATGCGTGGAAGAGATATTTCGGTGTCGTTAGCGATTGCAGGACTCGCGGCAAGTTTGCTCGCCGGCGGCGCCGAGGCGGTGGAGTCGACGGTCAGCGTGATTCGCGCCGGACATCTCATCGACGTGACCAACGGCAAAGTTCTCGGCGGACAGGTCATCGTCGTGCGCGACGGGCGCATCGACGCGGTCGGGTCCGCGGACTCGGTGGCGGTACCCCCTGGCGCCAAGATCATCGACCTCGGCGCGTATACCGTGCTGCCGGGGCTCATCGACACGCACACTCACATCACGAGCGATCCGACGCTGCCGCCGTATGCGGGCTACGGCGTGTCCGTGCCGCGAATGGCGTTGAAGGGCGCGGCGTTCGCGCAAAAGACGTTGCTCGCGGGCGTTACCACGATTCGCGACGTCGGCGCGAGTGGCTACAGCGACGTCGCGGTTCGCGACGCGATCAACGATGGCGACATTCCTGGCCCGCGCATGCTGGTTTCCGGCCCGGCGCTCGGCATCACCGGCGGACACTGCGACAACAACCTGCTCGCGCCCGAATACAACGAAGTCAGCGACGGCGTTGCCGACGGCATCGTCGGCGTGAGGAAGGCGGTCCGGCGCAACGTGAAGTACGGCGTCGACGTCATCAAGTTCTGCGGCACCGGCGGCGTGTTCTCCAAGGGCGACACGCCGGGTGCGCAGCAGTACACGTTCCAGGAGATGCAGGCGCTGATCGACGAAGCGCACATGGCCGGCCGCAAGGTCGCCGTGCACGCGCACGGCGCGGAGGGCATCAAGTCGGCGATTCGTGCCGGCGTAGACACTGTCGAGCACGCGAGCCTGATCGACGACGAAGGCCTGCAGCTCGCGAAGAAGGGCGGCATCTACCTGTCGATGGACATCTACAACAGCGACTACACGCAGACGGAGGGTCCGAAGCGCGGCGAGCTGGAGGAATTCCTGCGCAAGGACCGCGAGATCGCCGAGTCGCAGCGCGAGAACTTTCGCAAGGCAGTGAAGCTCGGCGTGAAGCTGACGATGGGCACCGACGCGGGCATCTATCCGCACGGGGACAACCCGAAGCAGCTCGCGTACATGGTGCGCTATGGCATGACGCCGATGCAGGCGATCCAGGCCGCGACGCTCAACGGCGCCGATGCGCTCGGCTTGAAGACTCAGACCGGCGCGTTAGCGACGGGTCTCGCCGCCGACATCATTGCGGTCAAGCGCGATCCGCTCGAGGACATCCGTGCGCTCGAGCAGGTCGACTTCGTGATGAAAGGCGGGCAGGTCTACAAGCAGCCGTGAATCAGCGCGCGGTGATTTCCGCGCGCGGCTTCTGCTGCAGATACTTGCCGTGCCAGTCGAGGTAGCGCTGCATCCGCTCGCGCAAGTAACTAGGCTTCGTCAGGCCGTGATACTGGTCCGGATAGATCACCAGCTGCGTCTCGACTCCGAGGCTGCGCAGCGCCTGATACATCTGCTCTGAATTCGGCAGCGGCACGTTGAAGTCGGCCGAGCCGCACTGGAACAGCGTCGGCGTCTTGATGCGGTCGGCGTGCAGGAACGGATACGAGTTGTGCAGCCACACGTCGAGGTTCTTCCACGGCGTGCCGAGCTCCTGCTCGTACTCGCGCACGTACATGTCGGTGCCGTAACCCGCCAGCACGTTGGAGATCGAAGCGCCGCTGGTCGCCGACTTGAAGCGCGTGTCTTTCGAGATCACGAAGTTCGTCAGGATGCCGCCGTAGCTCCAGCCGCCGACACCGAGCCGGTCCGGATCGGCGATGCCTTGCTTCACTGCGTAATCGACCGCGCCGAGCACGTCCTCCGTATCCTTGTTGCCCCAGTCTGCATAGATCGCAGTCGCGAACGCTTCGCCGCGGCCCGAGCTGCCGCGTGGATTGGCGCCGAGCACGACATAGCCGTTCGACGCGAAAATCTGCCACGCCATGGTGAACGAGTTCGCGTATTGCGAGACCGGACCGCCGTGGATCCACAGCAGCGTCGGATAGCGGCGACCGGGACGATAGTCCGGCGGCTTGACGACGAAGCCGTTGATGCGCGTGCCGTCCTTGGACTCGTACGAGATCTCTTCGGTCGCGCCGAGCTTCACGCCGGCGAGCCAGTCGTCGTTGTGATGCGTGAGACGCCGGTAACGATGCTCTTCCAGTGCGTACACGGCTTCCGGTGCTTCGACGATGCCATCGAGCACGGCGATGCGGCCCTTGCCGCCGACGTCGAACGAAGTGGTCTCGCGGCGGCCGTCGACGATGCGCTCGATGGCGTTGTCACCGGTTTCAATGCGCGCGAGGTGCTGATTGCGATCGTCTTCGACCAGGAAGTAGATCGCGCGTCCGTTGCTCGCCCACACCGGCGACATGACATTGCGATCGAGACCACGTGTCAGGATGCGCGGCGTGCCGCCGCTCGCGGACACGACGTTGAGGTGATGCGTCGAGTAGTAGATGAGCTTCGGATCGCCGGCGGCGATGAACGCGAGCTCGCGCCCGTCGGGCCGCCAGCTCGCCGGCGCCATCGACGAGGAATCGCCGCTGTCGCCTTCGAATTTCGTCACCAGTCGCGGCGTCGCGCCCGGCTCCGCCGCGATCACGTACAGACCGAACTCGCTGTTGCGATCCGGATCGCCGCTGCGCTTGCTGAAGAAGGCGATCTGCCTGCCGTCGGGCGACCACGACGGCCAGCCCTCGTCGTACTGGCCCGGTGTCAGGTTCTCCGCCTTCCGGCTCGCGACGTCGAATACATATAAGTGTTGCCGCTGGGGGCCGAGGTAGCCGGTCTTGTCTTCCTTGAAGTAGTAGCGATCGATGACGATCGACGGCGGCGTCTTGTCCTCCTCGCCTTTCTTCTTCTTGTGCGGATCCTCGTCGGCGACGATCAGCGCGAGCTTCTTGCCGTCGGGCGACCAGGCGTACTCGGTCACCTCGCCGTTGAATCCCGTCAGCGGACTCGCTTCGCCGCCGGTGCGGTCCAGCAGCCAGACCTGGTCGGGCTCGTCGTCGTCGCCGCGCGCGGTGAGGAATGAAATGTATTTGCCGTCCGGGCTCCAGCGCGGCGTGTGCGCGCTGTGCTCGCCCTGCGTGAGTTGCAGCGTGCGCTGACCATCCCAGCTCGCCATCCAGATGTGCGTGATGCGCTTGTCTTTGACGAGATCCGCCGTGCGCACTGTGTACGCGACCCAATCGCCGTCGGGCGACACCCGCGGATCGTCCAGCTCACGCAGCGCATTGATGTCGTCCGGCGTCAGCGAGCGACGTTCCATTGCAGTCGCGGCCGTTGCACACAACAGCGAGGCGAACAAAACGAGTGCCAGTGAACGCATGGTTAGTTGCTCTTCTTCCGGAAGCGCAGCACGAAGCGATCGGTGCTCTTGCCGCGAAACGATTCGTCAAAGAACGGCTTGGTGCGGTCGTCTGCCGGATTACGCAACACGTCGTTGCTCGCCTCCAGCACGAAGCCCGCTTCGGCGAAAATCTTTTTCACGTAGGCCTCGTCGATGCGATGCGGACCTTTGTCGCGATCCTTCGCATCGTCGGCGCCGGTGCCGGCCGGTGCCGAATGGTCGACGACGCCGAACCAGCCGCCCGGCTTAAGCGCCTGGTGTACGTCCTTGAGGACGCCGGGCACGTCCTGCGACAGCCAGAAGAAATCGTGCAGCACCATGAACGCCGTTGCGCCATCGAGCGAGTTCGGTTCGAGGCCCATCTCGTTGAGCGGCTTGTCGAGTCGCACGACGTTTGGCAAACGATTGTTCGCGAGGCGCTCGTCCGTGGCCTTCCTGCCGAAGCGCTCGTAAAAGAAGTCGGGGTTCTGCATGTACACCTTGCCGGTCGGGCCGACCGCGCGAGCGAGCACTTCGGCGGTGTTACCACTCGCGCCGAACAACTCGAGGATCGTCATGCCCGGACGCACGCCGAAGAACTCCAGGATCTCCGCGTAGTGGCGATTGTCGTCGCGCGAGCGATCTTTCGGCGGCCGATCCTGACTGTCGACGGCAGCCTGAATGGCTGGATGAATCGCTGGCGATTCGGCGGCTTGCACCGACGCACACGCCAGCACCGCGCCCAACAGCAGCACACGCATCCAAGCACTCATTGCTCCCCCCTGCCCATCTTGATCCGCCGCCAGAGTGTAGGAGGGAGTCGGCGCAGTCAATCGACCGATGAGCCCGGCGCCGGAACCCACGAATTACACAGCGCGTTCCCGCTCTGAACGAAGCTCTGCTCCGGTCTGAGGTGTGCGATGAAACTGCTGGTGTGGATTGGTATCGCGATGATGGTCGTCTGGGGCGTGCTGTGGTTCGGCATCAAGCTGGCGATGGGCGCGATCCATGTCCTGCTGGTGCTCGGCTTCGTGCTCTTCTGTTGGGGCTTGCTGCAGAGGCATCGTGCCCCCGGCCGCTGACGGTGAAACTCCTGCGACCGTCGTCCAGGCGCGCCGGCACGCGCGCGCCAGCGGCCTGCTCTACGTTTCGGATACAGAGCCTGGCATACGGCGCAAGCGCCGCGGCGCGCACTTCCACTATCTCGGTGCGAATGGCCGGCCCGTGACGGCGCTGCGCACGCTCGATCGCATCCGCCGGCTCGCGATCCCACCTGCGTACACCGACGTGTGGATCTGCCGCGAGCCACGCGGTCATTTGCAGGCGACCGGTCGCGATGCACGTCAACGCAAGCAGTATCGCTATCACACGCAGTGGCGCGAGACGCGCGACAACGGCAAGTTCGCGCGCATGGTCGAATTCGGCGCGCAGCTGCCGCGCTTGCGTCGCCGCTTGAAGCAGGACCTTGCGCTGCAGGGGCTGCCGAAGAACAAAGTTCTTGCCACGATTGTGCGGCTGCTCGACGACACCTTGCTGCGCGTCGGCAACGAAGAGTACGCGCGCACCAACCAGTCTTACGGACTGACGACGCTGCGCGATCGCCACGTGAAGTTCCTGCGCGACGGCCGCGCGTTCTTCTCGTTCAAGGGCAAGAGCGGTCGCGTGCAGGAGCTGGTGCTCGACGATCGGCGGCTGGCGCGAATCATCCGTCACTGCCAGCAGTTGCCCGGTCAACAGCTGTTTCAATATGTCGACGACGACGGCAAGCGCCAGCCTATCGACTCCGGCATGGTCAACGACTACCTGCGCGAGGTGATGGGCGGCAACGGCGCCGGCTTCACGGCCAAGGATTTCCGCACCTGGGGCGCGACGGTTCGCGCGATCGCCTTTCTCGCCTGCCAGGCGACGGGCGAGCGCGTCACCGGGCGTGCGTTCAATCACTGCGTCGCATCGACGGCGAAACACGTCGCCGAGGCGCTCGGCAACACGCCGGCCGTGTGCCGCAAGTCGTACATCAATCCCGTCGTATTCGAAGCCTGGCGCGATAGGGACGTGGAACGGCTGGTGCCGCGTGGCCCTCTGTCGCCGTCCCGGCTGGAGAAAGTCGCGCTTACATTGCTGCGCAAGCGAGAGCGGCACTAAGATGCGTGCACCGCAACCGGTGCATGCATGCAGACAGAAAAACGAGCCTCTTCACAAGGGGCGACCTGGGGCTTGGGCGTCCTGTTCGGCGTGGTCGGCGCCTCCATTCAGCAAAGCGTCGGCGGCTTCGTCATTGGCGCCGTGGTCGGGGCGTTGTGCGCGCAGATCCTGTTTCTGCGCACGCGCACCGAGTCGCTCGAGAAGCAGATCCGGGAGCTCACGCAGCGGCTCGCTGGGCTGAAGGCCGCTCCCGAGGAGCGCGCGGCGCCGACACCGAAGGCCGCGCCTGCAGCCGCCACGGCACCTGCACCGACGCCGCAACCAGCGATGGCGTCGAGCGCGCCGCCTGCGCAAGCGCCAGCTCCGCGACCTGTTGCCGCGATACTCGATCAGCCACTGCCGCCGCTAGCTAAGGCTCCGCCGCACGAGCCTTCTGCGTTCGATAGCGCGATCGACGGCTTCATGGCCTGGTTCAAAGGCGGCAACTGGATCGCGCGCATCGGTATCGCCATTCTGTTTCTCGGCGCGGCGTTCCTCGCGAAATATGCCGCGGACAACAGCATGTTTCCGATCGAGCTGCGCTTCATCCTGCTCGCGATCGGTGCTTTCGCGCTGCTCATAGTCGGCTGGTTCTTGCGCGATAGTCGCGCGCTCTACGCGCAGCTCTTGCAAGGCGGCGGCATCGCCGGCCTGTATCTCACAGTGTTCGCGGCGACGCGCGTGTTTCATCTCCTGCCGACGACGCTCGCATTCGGATTGCTGGCAGTCATTGCGCTCGCGGCCGCCGTGCTCGCGGTGGCGCAAGACGCGCTGTCGCTCGCTGTCATCGGCACGGCAGGCGGCTTCCTTGCTCCGATCCTGGTTTCGACCGGCAGCGGCAACTACGTCGCGCTGTTCACGTACTACGCGCTGCTGAATCTCGGCGTGTTCGCAATCGCGTGGTTCAAGACGTGGCGCGTACTCAACGTGCTCGGGTTCGTGTTCACGTTCACGATCACCGGCCTGTGGCGCGCGAATTCGTACAGCCAAGCCGATCTGTGGACCGCTGACGCCTTCCTGATCCTGTTCTTCCTGATGTACGTCGCGGTCTCGATCCTCAACTGCGTGCGGCAGCCGCCGAATCTGAAGGGCTACGTTTCCGGCTCGCTGGTCTTCGGTCTGCCGGTCGTCGCGTTCACGATTCACGCGACGATGATCTCGCGCATCGAGTACGGGCTGGCGTGGAGCGCGTTCTCGCTCGGCGCCTTTTATCTGCTGCTGGGCTGGACGCTGTTCCTCACGCGTCGCGAAACCTTCCGTCTGCTCGTCGAAGCTTTCGCTGCGCTCGGCGTGATCTTCGCGAGCCTCGCGATCCCGCTCGCATTCGACACGCGCACGACTGCTGCAATGTGGGCCGTCGAAGGCGCCGGACTGCTCTGGCTCGGCGTGCGGCAGGAACGGAAGCTGCCGCGCTTGTTCGGCACGCTGCTGCAGGCGGGTGCCGGCGTCGGCTACCTGATCGGTCTGGACTCGATGCGAACGACTCAGCCGATCCTCAACACTGCCTACCTCGGTTCCGCGATGCTGGCTGTGTCCGGTGTGTTCAGCGGCTACTGGCTGTTCCGCAACGAAGCGCGGCGCGCGACGTACGAGACCGGCCTGGCTGTCGGGTTCACGTTCTGGGGAATCATGTGGTGGTTCATCGGCGGCGCGAACGAAATCTTTCGCTACTTCCCCGACGTCGTGCTCGGTTCGCTGCTGGTCTACACGAGTGTCACTGCGGCGATCCTGACCTGGCTGGGCATCGGCAAGCAGTGGCCGCTGCCGCGCTGGATCGCGTTGTTCCTGCCGGCAGTGGCCGCGGTGTATGCGTTCGTGCATGCACAGACACTCGATCATCCGTTCGCACAATGGGGCTGGCTCGGCTGGTTCGCGATCTTCATCACGCACTTCACGCTGCTGCGAATCGCCGAGCCGCAGCGTCACACGGCGCTCGAATGGCTGCAGGGCGGCGCATGTTGGGCGCTCGGGTTGCTGTTCGCCTGGGAGCTGAACTGGCAAGTCGCGGAACGCACCACCGGCGTGTGGGCGAGCCTCGCGTGGGGAGTCGTCCCTGCGGTGATGGTCGCGTGGCTCGGTCGGCGCGAGTTGCGACCTGCATGGCCGGTTGGTCAACACGCGATCGCTTATCGACTCTACGGCGCGACGCCGCTCGCGCTCGCGCTGTGTATCTGGATCGTCGTGATCAACTCGAGCAGCACGGGTGATCCTGCATGGCTGCCGTACATCCCGCTGCTCAATCCGCTCGACGTGTCTGTCGCGCTTGCGATCGCGGCACTTGCGATGTGGTGGAGCGCGCTGGAGCCCGCGCAGCGCGTTTCCTTGTGGCAGTTCGATTTCCGCGTGCTGATTGCAGTCGCGGCAGGCATCGTGTTCCTGTGGCTCAACGCCGCGTTGATCCGCACGCTGCATCACATCTGGGGCGCACCGATTACCCTTGATGGCATCGTGCACTCGACCTTCGTGCAATCGGCGCTGTCGATTTTCTGGGGTGTGCTCGGCTTCGCAGCGATGATGGCGGCGGCGAAGCAAAGATGGCGCTATGTGTGGATGGTCGGCGTGGGTCTCATGGGCGTGGTCGTCGTGAAGCTGTTCCTGGTGGACCTGTCGAGCATCGGCACGGTCGCGCGGATCGCCTCGTTCCTGTCGGTCGGCCTGCTGTTGCTCATCACCGGTTATTTCGCTCCCCTTCCCCCGAAGCGAGACGCGTTGCAATGACAAGGAATCTGACTGCAACCCTGCGTCCTGCAACATGTCTCTTGCTCTGGGCGAGCTCGGCGTTCGGCGCCGCGCCGACGATGCAGGACTACGCGCAGGGAATCGAAATCAACGCGCCCGAGGGGTTGCCGCTGGTCGAAACGCTGCTGCCGGACGCCGTGTATCAAGGCGCGGCGAATGCAGATCTCTCTGACGTGCGCGTGTTCAACGCCGACGGGCTGCCCGTTCCGCACGCATTCTGCGCGGCGCCTGCGACGACGGAAGCAACGATCACGCAGGAAGAGTTGCCGGTCTTCGAGCTGCGCGAGGCGCCGACGAACGCGGGCGACAGTACGCACGTCGAGGTACAGACCGCAGGCGGCAGTCGCATCAACCTGGTCCAGGTCGGCTCCGGCGAGCCTGTGGTTGCCAACGGCCGCATTCACATCATCGATGCCCACACCAGCGAAAACCCGGTGCGCGCGATCCAGTTCGATTGGGCGAGTCCGGACGGTGCGTCGCAGGCGCAGGTGAGCATCGAGGCCAGCGACGATCTGGATCGATGGCGCGTCCTCGTTCCGGCGACCACGCTGTTGCTCGCAACTCGCGGCAACGAGCAGCTGCGTCGCGAACGCATCGAGCTGCCCCAGCAACCGTACGACTATCTGCGCGTGCAGCGAACCGACGGCGGTCCGCCGCTTGGGATCAATCGAGTGGTCGCCGAGCGTGTCGGTAAGGTGGCGGAGATCGAGCCCACGTGGTTCATGGCGACGACCCTCGTGACCGACGACATTCAGGTGTTGTTCTTCGATAGCGCGCGACGTGCACCGGTGAGTTACGCGCGCCTGCGTCTGCCGCAGGAGAACAGTTCGGTGCGCGTGACTTTGCACAGTCGCAACGACGGCAAGGCGCCGTGGACCGAGCGTTGGAGCGGCGAGGTGTATCGCATCGTGACCGACAAGGAGCGACGCGAAAGCGCGCCGGCCCATTTCGCTGCGACCAGCGATCGTTACTGGCGCCTGCGGATCGCCAACGATCCGCAGCTGTATCGCGCGACCTTGCTGGATCTCGGCTACCGGCCGGCGCGACTGCGCTTCCTGGCGCAGGGCAGAAGCCCATTCACGCTCGCGTTCGGCAGTCGACGGGCGGAGAGCTCACCGGCCGGCGCTTGCGACGCGTTGCTCGCCGATGTGGGGGTGAAGGAGCGGGCGAAGCTGGTAAGCGAGGGGATTGTGGGGACGCAGCGGTCGTTGGGAGGCGAGGACGCGCTGCAGCCACTGCCGAAGCAGACGCCGGCGCGGCTGGTGGTGCTGTGGACGGTGTTGGTGGTGGGCGTCGGGGTGCTCGTGGCGATGGCGTTGGTGCTGCTTAAGAGGGTGCGGGGACCGGGATCGGGCTAAAGCCCGACCTACAGCGTTACAACAGCCCTTCGTGGTTGGGCTGTAGGTCGGGCTTTAGCCCGACTTCTTGCCGTCCCAGGCAGACCAAACCACAATACGCGCCCCCTGAACCGGGCTGATCCCATGCGTTTTCCCGACGAATTCGACGTCATCGTAGTAGGCGGCGGTCATGCCGGCACCGAGGCTGCTCTAGCCGCGGCGCGCCTGGGCGTGCGTACGCTGCTGCTGACGCAGAGCATCGAGACGCTCGGGCAGATGAGCTGCAACCCGGCGATCGGCGGGATCGGCAAGGGGCACTTGGTCAAGGAGATCGATGCCCTCGGCGGTGCGATGGCGCAGGCGGCCGATCGCGCCGGCATCCAGTTCCGTACTCTCAATGCCAGCAAAGGTCCGGCAGTACGCGCGACGCGTGCGCAGGCAGATCGCGTTCTGTACAAGCAGGCGATCCGTTCGACGCTGGAGAACCAGCCGAACCTCACGCTGTTCCAGCAGGAAGTCGCCGACCTGATCGTCGAAGGCGAGCAGGTGCGTGGCGTCGTCACGCAGACGGGTATCGAGTTCCGCGCGCGCGCAGTGGTGCTGACCGTCGGCACGTTCCTCGGCGGCAAGATCCATGTCGGTCTCACGAACTACCAGGGCGGTCGCGCCGGCGATCCGCCTTCGAATCGCCTGGCCGAGCGGCTGCGCGCTCTGCCCTTCCGCGTCGGCCGGCTCAAGACCGGCACGCCGCCGCGCATCGACGGTCGCACGATCGACTACACCGGACTCGCCGAGCAGCCGGGCGACGAGCCCGTGCCGGTGTTTTCGTACCTCGGCCGGCGCAGCGATCATCCGCGGCAGATTTCCTGTCACATCACTGCGACCAACGAGCGCACTCACGAAATCATTCGCGCCGGCTGCGATCGCTCGCCGATGTTCACCGGCGTGATCGAAGGCGTCGGTCCGCGTTACTGCCCGTCGGTCGAGGACAAAGTCCATCGCTTCGCGGACAAGACCTCGCATCAGATTTTCATCGAGCCGGAAGGGCTGACGACGCACGAGGTCTATCCGAACGGCATTTCGACGAGCCTGCCCTTCGACGTGCAGCTCGAGCTCGTGCGTTCGATCGCGGGCTTCGAGCGCGCGCACGTCACGCGGCCGGGCTACGCGATCGAGTACGACTATTTCGATCCGCGCGACCTGCAGTACAGCCTGGAGACGAAGTTCATCGCCGGACTGTTCTTCGCGGGTCAGATCAACGGTACGACCGGGTACGAAGAGGCCGCGGCGCAAGGCATCCTCGCCGGCATCAATGCGGCGCTGCGCGTGCAAGATCGCGCAGCGTGGTGGCCGCGACGCGATGAGGCTTACATCGGCGTGCTCGTCGACGATCTGATAACTCGCGGCACGAGCGAGCCGTATCGCATGTTCACCAGCCGAGCGGAATATCGCTTGCTGCTGCGCGAAGACAACGCGGACCTGCGACTGACGCCGCGCGGCCGCGAACTCGGGCTCGTCAGTGATGAGCGCTGGGAGCTGTTCGCCGCGAAGCGCGATCGCACGACAGCCGAAGTCGAACGGCTGGAACGCGCCGTGGTTCATCCGGCCGATCTGCCGACGCTGACACGCGAAGCGCACGCTTTCGATTTGCTGCGACGGCCGGAAGTTTCCTACTCGACGCTCACCGCGCTCGCCCCGGTGGGCCAGCCGGAGTGGATGCGTGCGGCGGATGCGGACGAGCGGCTGATCGAGCAAGTCGCACTGCAGGTCGATGTGCTCGCGAAGTACACCGGCTACATCGATCGCCAGCAGGTCGAAATCGAACGGCAGCGCCGGCACGAAGAGCTGCGCCTGCCTGACGACCTCGACTACGCGCAGGTGCGCGGACTGTCGACCGAAGTGCGGCAGCGTTTGCGCGAAGTGCGTCCCGCCACGCTAGGTCAGGCGGGACGAGTGCCAGGCGTGACACCGGCGGCAATTTCGCTGCTACTCGTTCACCTCAAGCGCCATTCCGGTATTCGCTCACAACTCGCTGGGTAGTACGGGTTACGTCAAACCGTCAACCGCATAAGTTGTGTGACCTCCCTCATCGTTTCCCGCAAGCCGCTGCTGCTACGCTGCGCGTCGCTTCCACTTCGTTTTTTCCCTGAGCGCCCATGACCTGGTTCGTGATCTTCGCCGTGACTGTGTTTGCCGTGTACTTCTGGCGGCAGCTGCGTGCGCACGCGCGTGAAAAGAACAGCCCGCTCGCCAGCCACCGCTCCGGCCACAGCCACATCGGTCAGGTCGTCGTGCTCGAGCAGGGTCTTCAGGGCGGCACCGGGCGCATCCGCCTGGGCAACCGCGAGTGGTCGATCCGCGGCCCGAACCTGCCGGCCGGCGCCAAGGCGCGCGTGACCGGCGTCGACGGCACGATCCTCCTCGTCGACCGCGTCGCCGCCTGAGTCAGGCTAAAGCCTGACCCACAAAAACACTTGGCGTCTGCTGTGGGTCAGGCTTCAGCCTGACTAAACAACTTTTCAGTTGACTGCGCGCCCCGCTGATCCAATGCTGCGCGCCTATGTCCGACTTCTATAGCTTCCGCGTCAAAGGCATCGACGGAGTACAGGATCTGCTCGCGCCGCTGCGCGGCAGCGTTGCTCTCGTCGTGAACGTCGCGAGTCAGTGCGGCTACACGCCGCAGTACGCCGGGCTGGAGCGGATGTATCGCGAGCTGAAAGGCCAGCGCTTCACGATCATCGGCTTTCCGTGCAACCAGTTCGGCCAGCAGGAGCCGGGCGCCGAAGCGGACATCATGCGGTTCTGCACGATCAACTATAACGTCACGTTTCCGCTGAGCGCGAAGATCGAAGTGAACGGCGCGAACCGTCATCCGCTGTACGCGTGGCTGACCGCGCCGGAGAATGGCTTCGCCGGCGACCTGCAGTGGAACTTCGAAAAATTTCTGATCGACCGCCAGGGCAAGCTGATCGGCCGCTATCCGTCCGGGACGAAACCGGAAGACAACGGGTTGCTGCAGGAGATTGCGACGGCGCTATAGGAGTCGGGCTGTAGGTCGGGCTTTGGCCCGACAATCTTGCTCTCACTCGCAGCCGTTCTCTTTCATCGCGCGGGCGCCGTGCTCGGCCCACAGCGCATCGAACTTCTTCTTCGTCTCTTCCAACTCGTCGTTATCGAGCACGCGCGTGAGCTGGCCGATCGTCTGGGCCACGGCCAGCGACGTCGGCACGTACTGGTCGCCCATGCAGCCGCTCTCGTTCAGTTTGTCGCCGAACAATTGCCACGCCAGCAGCTCCGGTCGCGGAATGCGAGCGCCCCACGGCATGCGCACCATCGACGGGAAGGCCGTCGGCTCGCCGTCGCGCGCGGCGTCGATGCCGAAGGCGCGCGCAGTGAGCGCGTCGGCGGGATGGCCGTCGCAGCCGACTGCCATGCAATTCGCGAGATCCAGCTTCGCGCGCGGGATCTCGCGACCCGCAATCTTCAGCAGCTCGCGGATCTGACTGACGTTCTCGGTTGTCTGGCCGCGCTGCACGGCGATCAGCAGATTCGTGGCCACTTTGTAGACAGCCGGCGGGTAGTTCTTCTTGACCGCGCTCTGCAGCATCTCCTCACGCTTCGCGGGATCGCGCAGGAACTGTGCTAGCTCGGTCGCGCTCGCCGGATCGCCCGCAGCAGCCGCTGCACGCAGACGTTGTTCGATCCCGGTGTAATCGAAGCGCGCCTTGCCGCAGTTCGCCCGCGCCCGCTGCATGTAATCCACTTCGGCGTAGATCACGCCGGCGATGCGCGCGGCTCGCGGATCGGGCAGCCCCTGCACCAGTTTGGCGATCGCTGCTTTCGGATCCCCGGTGCGCTGTTGGCCGACAGCGGCACACCAGTGTTGAACGTTCACGAGTGCGATGTTCGCCTCGTTGTCGCCCTGGGCGGCGCTGCCGCTCAGTGCTGCGACCGCCTTGTCGGCGTCGCCGTTGCCGAGGTCCGTAATCACCTGGCGCGGAATTTTCAGCCCGCGCAAGCCGCGATAGGCCGTGACGCGCTGGACCTTCTGGTAGAACTCGCGCTCGTCGGTTGGAGTGACCGTCAACTCCGGCGGCGGCGCTTCCTGCTTCTGTTCGGGGGCGGGGGCGGGCTTGGGAGTTTCGATCGCATGCGCCAGGCCCGCCGTCAGCCCTAAGATTGCCAGCGCAGCGGCACGTGCGAGCGGTGACGCATTCATTGGGGTATCAGATCGTACTGAACGTTGACAGTTGCATTGAACGTCATCTCGCCGCTCTGATACGGCGCGCCACCGGCAGCTTTGGCTTCCATCGCCATCGCGCGAACCATCGGCTGCGGCGCCTGAGTGAACTCGGTGTTCGCATTGATCGTGCGCGCGTTGCCGAGCCTCGCGCCCGCCGCCTTGGCGATCACTTCCGCGTTCTGGCGCGCATCGACCACGGCCTTGGCGAGTGCCTCGCGAGTCAGGTCCTGGCGCTTGCTCGAATCCAGGCGCGGATCGCCCATCTGGTTCACGCCGAGATCGGTCGACTTCTCCAGCAGCTGGCCGAGCTTCTCGAGATCGTGCAGCTCGACTTCGACCTGCCGCGCAACGTAGTAGCCGATGAGCGTCCGTTCGTTGGCGTTGTTCGCACCCCAGTTGTACTCGGGCTGCACGTTGATACGCGTGGAGCGCACCTGCTTCGGATCGATCTTCAGATCGCGCGTCAGCTTCAGCACCGCATCGACGGTTTTTGCGACGGCCGCGCGCGCGTCATCCAGTTTCGGCTTGCGGGACTCGACGCCGAGCGTCACGGTCGCGCGATCCGGCTCGGCGCGTACTTCGCCCTGGCCGCTGACACCGATGGTCCGCGGATGGTCGTCTTGGTCGGCGTGCGCCGCCGTGCAGGCGAGCAGGAGGGCGCAAGCAAGCGTGGCGATCTTCATACGATTCCTCTAAGCAAGAAGCCTGGCGAGCAGTTCCCGCAGTTCCGGGCGATCGCGTCGCAGCTGCTCGCCCTGGCCGGTCACGATGGCTTGCAGATCTGCAGTGGCGCGGTCGAAGTCGTCGTTGACCACGATATAGTCGAACTCGCTCCAGTGCGACAAGTCGGCGAGCGAATCGCGCAACCGACGCGCGATGACTTCGTCGCTGTCCGTGCCGCGGCCGCGCAGCCGCTGCTCCAGCGCCTCGCGCGAAGGCGGCAGCACGAAGATGCTGCGGCATTCCGGCAGCGCGCGACGGATCTGCTGTGCCCCCTGCCAGTCGATCTCCAGCAGCACGTCCTGACTTTCATCGAGCAGTTGCTCGACCTGCTGGCGCGACGTGCCGTAGTAGTTGTCGAACACGCGCGCGTGCTCGAGAAAGTCGCCGGCTGCGACCATGCGCTCGAATTCGGCCTTGTCGACGAAGAAATAATCGTGGCTGTGCCGCTCGTTCGGTCGCTGCTTGCGCGTCGTGTACGAAATCGAAAAGCGCAGCGTCGGCCGCAGCTGCATCAGCGCGCGCACCAGCGAAGTCTTGCCTGCGCCCGACGGCGCGGCGATCACGAACAACTTGCCCCGCTTGCCGCTCATCGTCACTCGACGTTCTGGACTTGCTCGCGCATCTGTTCGATCGCGACCTTCATGTCGACGGCGGCGCGCGTGGTCTCGCTGTCCTGCGATTTCGACGACAGCGTGTTCGCCTCGCGATTCAGTTCCTGCATCAGGAAGTCGAGGCGACGGCCGGCGGGCTCGGAGGAATCGAGCACGGCGGCGACTTCGTCGAGGTGACCGCTGAGCCGGTCGAGCTCCTCGTCGACGTCCATCTTGTGGGTATACAGCACCAACTCTTGTTCAAGGCGTTCGAGATCCGGCGCGACGCCGAGCTGCGAGATGCGCTCGACGATACGTTCGCGCAAACGCTGCGAGACCTCCGGCAAGCGCGCCTTCACGGTCTGCACGCTCGTGCGCATCGAAGTGCAACGCGCGAGCAGCAGCTCGCGGATGCGCTGACCTTCGCGGTGACGCGTGTCGTTCAGCTCGCTCAGCGCTTCGCGCAGCAGCTCGAGAGCGGCAATCAGGACCGGCTTCGCGTCCAGCTCGGCTTCGCGCACGACACCTGGCCAGCGCAGCAATTCCAGCGGGCTGATCGGCGCCGCATCCGGCAAGCGCGTGCGCACTTGCGCGACCCGTGCGAGCAGCTCATCGAGCAATGCATTGTCCAGCTCGAGCGAACGCTGCGAGCCGCTGGCCGCTTTCAGGTACAGGCTGGCGTCGACTTTGCCGCGGCGAAGCGCCGCTGCGATGGTCTGGCGCGCTTCGTTGTCGAGCGCCTTGAGCTCGTCCGGCAGGCGCAACGAAGCTTCGAGATAGCGGTGGTTCACGGTCCGCAGCTCGCAAACCAGCGTGCCCCACGGCCCCTGGCGTTCGCGCCGCGCGAACCCTGTCATGCTCCGGATCATTGAGTTCAGATTAAGGCAAACGCTGTCTTACACGGGTGTTCGCGCGGTGTTATAAAGCGCCGCGCCCGGCCGATCGCCGAGGCGTCGAAGTGTAGCAGCACACAGGCCTCGCGCCGGAGCCCGCTTGCGGATCGAGTATGCAGAGCTGAGTCTCGTCGGAGACCGCGAAGACAACCAGGACCGTGTCACGGTCTCGGCGCAGGAACGAGCCGCTTTGCTGGTGGTCATCGACGGCATGGGCGGCCACTCCGATGGCAGCCGCGCCGCAGACACTGCACTCAAGAGCCTGCTCGAATCGTTCCGCCAGACGCCGGCGCCGTTGTTCGATCCGCTGGGCTTCCTGCACATGGCGCTGAGCCGGGCGCACGACGACGTGGCGAAGCTCGGCAACGGCCAGACGATCGACACGCGGCCGCGCGCCACCACTGCGATCTGCCTGGTGCAGGAAGGCGCAGCGTTCTGGGCGCACATCGGCGATAGCCGCGTCTATCACATGCGCCACGGCAAGATCCTGGAGCGGACCCGCGACCACAGCCACGTCGAGCTGCTGCTGCGCGAAGGCAAAATCACCGAAGAAGAATTGCCGACGCACCCGATGCGCAATTTCGTCGAGTGCTGCCTCGGCGGCGACCCCGCCATTCCCGAGATGACCATCAGCGGCCGGCATCAGCTGCAACCGGGCGATGTCCTGCTTCTCTGCACGGACGGCATCTGGGCGAACCTGCGCGACGGCGACATCGCCGGGTTCTTCAAAGAAGACAACCAGGAGCTGCGAGCCTGGCTCGAAGCGCTCGGCCGACGCGCTGTGCAGGCCTCGGCGCCGTTCAGCGATAACAGCACTGCCGCAGTGCTGCGCTGGCACGGGTAAAATCGCCGCCCATGAAAGCGAGACCCAGCGGGCGCGCTCCCGACGAGCTGCGCTCTGTACGCATCACCCGCCGTTTCACCCGACACGCCGAAGGCTCGGTGCTGGTCGAGTTCGGCGACACCCGTGTGCTTTGCACTGCCTCGATCGAGGACGGCGTCCCTGCATTCCTGCGCAACACCGGCCGCGGCTGGGTGACGGCGGAATACGGCATGTTGCCGCGCTCGACGCACACGCGTAGCAGACGCGAGGCAGCCCAAGGCAAGCAGGGCGGGCGAACTCTGGAGATTCAGCGCCTCATCGGTCGCGCACTGCGCGCGGTGATCGATTTGAAAGCGCTCGGCGAGCGCACAGTCACGATCGATTGCGACGTGCTGCAAGCGGACGGCGGGACCCGCACCGCATCCATCACTGGCGGCTACGTCGCGCTCGTGGATGCGATCGAGACGCTCGTGCGCAAAGGCACGCTGCGCGAGAGTCCGATTCACGGCCAGGTCGCCGCGGTGTCGGTCGGCATCTGGTCCGGCATCGCGGTGCTCGATCTCGACTACGCCGAAGATTCAGACGCCGAGACCGACATGAACGTCGTGATGAACAACGGCGGCGGCTTCATCGAAGTGCAGGGCACGGCCGAAGGGCACGCGCTGCGCCGGCACGAGCTCGACGAGCTGCTGAATCTCGCTGCGAATGGCATCGGCCAGCTGCTCGCGCGGCAGTTGGAAGCGCTGCACGCCGACTAGGCAACCGCGCATGCGTGTCGTACTCGCGACCGGCAATCCCGGCAAACTCCAGGAGCTGCGGGCGATGCTCGAGCCGCTCGCGATCGAAGTCGTGCCGCTCTCGCAATTCACGCGCGACGCCGTTCCCGAAACCGGACTGACGTTCGTCGAGAACGCGATCATCAAGGCACGGCACGCAGCAGAGTTGTCGCAGCTGCCGGCCATCGCCGATGACTCCGGATTGGAAGTGGACGCGCTGCAAGGCGCGCCTGGGATTTACTCCGCGCGCTACGCGGGCGAGCACGCGAGCGACGAAGATAATCTGCGCAAGCTGCTCGTCGCGCTCGATCGACGCAAGCCAGCGGAGCGTTCAGCGCGCTACTGCTGCGCTCTCGTTTACCTGCGCTGGGGGCACGATCCGTTTCCGCTGATCAGCCAGGCGAGCTGGGAAGGACGCATCGGCGAAACGCAGCGCGGCAGCGGCGGCTTTGGCTACGATCCGATTTTCGAGCTGCCGGAGCGCGGGGTCACCGTCGCTGAATTGCCTGCAGCCGAGAAGAATCAGTTGAGTCATCGCGGGCAGGCCTTGCGCGGCCTGGTCGCGCAGTTGCGAAGAGAAGTGCGGTGAACACACTGCCGCCGCTCGCGCTGTACGTGCACATGCCCTGGTGCGTGCGCAAGTGCCCGTACTGCGACTTCAACTCGCACGTTGCGCCTGAAGTGATTCCGCAGCAGCAATATGTCGATGCGCTGATCGAGGATCTCGCGCTCGAAGCAGGCGCATCGCAAGGACGCGCGCTCGTCTCGATATTCTTCGGCGGCGGCACGCCGAGCCTGTTCGCACCGGACGAGATCGGGCGGTTTCTTGCCGCCGCTCGCTCGCTCGTGACCTTCGCGCCGGACCTCGAGGTGACGCTCGAAGCGAATCCGGGCACCGTCGAGCACGGCCGATTCAGCGGCTATCGCGATGCCGGCATCAATCGCGTTTCGCTCGGCGCGCAGACATTCGATCCAGATCACCTGCGTACGCTCGGCCGCATTCATGGCAGCGGCGACATCGCGCGAGCGGTGGACGAGGTGCGCAGCGCCGGCCTTGAGAACTTCAATCTGGATCTCATGTACGGCCTGCCCGCGCAGACACTGCAGCAGGCACTCGCCGATCTCGACGCGGCGCTGGCATTCGAGCCCGCACACATCTCGCATTACCAGCTGACGCTCGAGCCCGGCACTGTCTTCTACCATCGGCCACCGCCGCTGCCCGACTCGGATGAGATCTGGCAGATGCAACTCGATTGCCAGGAGAAGCTCGCATCGCACGGCTACGAGCACTACGAGGTCTCGGCGTATGCGCGCGCCGGACATCGCAGCAGGCACAACCTCAACTACTGGCGGTTCGGCGACTACATCGGCGTGGGTGCGGGCGCGCACGGCAAGCTGACGTGGCTCCCGAGCGAGGAGCGAGCGCGGCTCGCGATCGTTCGCAGCGCACGCGTCAAACAGCCGCGTGAATTCCTACGGCGCGCTGCGGCCGATCGAATCAGCGATCGTTTTCAGGTCGCCGCGGAAGAGTTGCCGTTCGAGTACATGTTGAATGTCCTGCGCCTGACCGACGATTTCGACGAGGTCGATTTCGTCGCGCGCACCGGCCTGCCGTTCGTAACGGTCGCGCGCGCGCTCGACGAAGCGCAGCGCAAAGGACTCCTGGAGCGCCGAGCGTCGGGACAATGGCGAGTGACGGAGCTGGGCCAGCGGTTCTTGAACGACCTTCAGGCCTTGTTCCTGCCGGAGGGGGCGGACGACAGGCAGTCGAAGGCAACGCCGGCCGTGTAGCAAAAGTTCCACGTCACTTCTGCACTCGTGCGTGCAAGTTCGTGAACTGGCGCACAAATTTTTCTGGCAGCGGCTGTTCGTGCGCAGCAGTTGCGCGCGGGGGTTATGCACACGGTTGCACGTCTTGCAACGCGCCTGTGCGTTGATGACTGTTCTACAAGCGACGTCTCAGCAGCCACTTATAAACCATTGAGCGCACAGGTCAAAAACCACTGCTCAAAAAGTGAGCAATTTGACGATGTCACATTTTTGTAGCGATGCACCGTAGCGCGCACCTCGGTCATCCACACACTTATCCACAACTTTTGTGGATAACCGCGGGGGGATCACCCGGCTCCGACCGCGGTACCCGGCCAAATGGCTTTGCAGAGGATTTCTTCTTGCGAGGGCCGACCTGCGTCGCTACACTGCGCGCCTTTTTCGCCCAGGCGGCGCGCCGGCGTCGGTAGCCATGAAAGACGGAATCCACCCCGAGTACAAAGAGATCACGGTGACCTGCAGCTGCGGGAACACCTTCCACACGCGCTCGACCCTCGGTCACGACTTGCAGATCGAAGTCTGCTCGAACTGCCATCCGTTCTATACGGGCAAGCAGAAGATCGTCGACACCGGCGGCCGCGTCGACAAATTCCGTAAGAAGTACGCCCGCTAAACCGGCTCTTCCGACCGCGAATCGACCGAAAGGGGCGCTGCGGCGCCCCTTTTTAATTGTCCCTTCATTGACCATTCATGCGGCGCCGTTCATGGTTGCCGTCCAGCGCCACTGAACTCGCCGGCCGGCCCGTGGCTCCAACGTTGTGGCCCCGCTCGATCAGGGACTCACCATGCCACTGAATTCTTTTGTCCGAGTGACCATCCTGGCGACGGCCGTCGCGGCCGCGCTCACGGGTTGCGCCTCCAATCCGGTGACCCACTCGCCCGACCTGGTGTTCCAGAGCGAAGCCGGCGAGATCCAGAAGTCGAAGGAAGTCCATCCGCTGATGCTGCAGCAGTTCGGCGGCCAGTACGACGACCAGCAGATCGCGCAGTACGTGAATGAGGTGGGCCAGCGGGCGGCCAAGGCGAGCCAGCGTCCGGAGCTGACGTACACGTTCACCGTGCTGGACAGCGAGGAGATCAACGCCTTTACCACCGGCGGCGGCTACGTCTACATCACGCGCGGCATTCTGACTTACCTCAATAATGAGGCGGAGCTCGAAGCCGTGCTCGGCCACGAAATCGGCCACGTCTGCGCGCGTCATCCGGTGCGTCAGCAGAGCAAGTCGACGCTTGCCGGCATCGGCGCGGCCGCAGTCGGTATCTTCACCGGCAGCCCGGATCTCGCGGGGCTCGCGAATTACGCCGGCGCTGCGCTGGTCAGCGGCTACGGTCGCGACCAGGAACTCGAAGCAGATCGGCTCGGCGCTGAGTACCTGGTGAAGACCGGCTACTCGCCGCAGCACATGGTCGACGTCGTACGCCTGCTGAAAAACCAGGAGCTGCTCGAGATCCAGCGCGCGCGCGAGGAGAACCGTCAGCCGCACGTCTATCACGGCGTGTTTGCCAGCCACCCTGACAACGACTCGCGTCTGCACGAAGTCGTGGCCGCCGCCAATCAGCTGCAAAACAAGGCTGATCCGCGCGATCCCGAGCACGACAAGTATCTGAAGACGATCGAAGGTCTGCCGGTCGGCACGAGCGCTGCGCAGGGCGTGCTCAAGGGCAATCGCTTCTATCACTCGGGTCTCGGCCTGACGATGGTGTTCCCGAGCGGCTGGCACGTAGAGAACCGCGCCGACAGCCTGGTCGCGGTTTCTCCGAACAAGGAGAGCGTGATCCAGATGCAGACTCAGGCGCCGCCGCCCAACACCGGCCCGCGCGAATTCCTGTCGCGCATGCTCGCGCAGTCGAGCGCGGGCCAGGCCGAGCCGCTCGAAGTGAACGGTTTGCAGGGTTACACGACGATCGTGCGCTCGGCGAAGACGAGTTTCGGCGTCGTGCCGGCCCGCTATGCAGTGATCTACTACAACAACCTCGCCTATGTGTTCTCGGCCGCGACCAAGGGCTCGGCAGGCGCGCCGGCGGCCGATCCGCTGTTCATGTCGACGATCAAGACTTTCCGGCGCATGAAGCAGAACGAGTTCGCGCAGGCCGAGCCGCTGAAGATCAAGATCATTCGCGCCGACGAAAACACTCGCGTCGCGGACCTGGCAAAGCAGTCGCCGCTGCCGAAATACGCCGAACAGCAGCTGCGGTTGCTCAACGACCTGTGGCCGGACAAGGAACCGAAGCCGGGTCAGCTCATCAAGGTCGTCCAGTAGCCTTCACCCGCCCCGCCCCCGACCCCGGCGCGCTGCTTGATTGAAGCGGCGCGCTCGTGTAACTCTGCGCGGCCAACACTGGGACACCACATGGCCGAGAAGAAATTTGAGCTGACCAATCTCGAGAACGGCAAGAAGTCGGCCGTCGAGGTCAAGAGCGGCACGCTCGGCCCGGACGTGCTGAACATTGCGAACATCACGCGCGATCACGGCGTCTACACGTTCGACCCCGGCTTCATGGCGACCGCTGCTTGCGAGAGCCGCATTACGTTCATCGACGGCGACCAGGGTGTGCTGCTGCACCGTGGGATCCCGATCGAGCAGCTCGCCGAAAAGAGCAACTTCCTGGAGATCGCGTACCTGCTGATCAACGGCGAGCTGCCGACCGGCGACCAGCTCAACGAGTTCACGCACGCGGTCCAGTACCACACGATGATCAACGAATCGCTGCTGCGATTCTTCAACGGCTTTCAGTACAACGCGCACCCGATGGCGATGCTGTCGGGCGTGGTCGCTTCGATGGCCGCCTTCTATCACGACTCGATGGACATCCATAACCCGCGCCATCGCGAGATCTTCGCCCATCGCATCATCGCCAAGATTCCGACGATCGCGGCCGCAGCCTATAAGCACTCGCTCGGCCAGCCGTTCATCTATCCGCGCAACGACCTCGACTACTGTTCGAATCTGCTGCACATGTTCTTCGCGGTGCCGTGCGAGTCATATCGCGTCGACCCGGTGACGGCGCAGGCGCTCGACCTGCTCTTCATCCTGCACGCGGATCACGAACAGAACGCGAGCACTTCGACCGTGCGTCTGGCCGGCAGCACTGGTGCCAATCCGTACGCGGCGATCTCGTCGGGCATCTCCGCGCTGTGGGGCCCGGCTCACGGCGGCGCGAACGAAGCGGTGCTGGCGATGCTCGAGCAGATCGGCACCGTCGAGAACGTGCCGAAGTACCTGGCGAAGGCGAAGGACAAGAACGACAACTTCCGGCTGATGGGCTTCGGCCATCGCGTCTACAAGAACTTCGATCCGCGCGCGACCATCATCCGCACCATGTGCCACAAGGTGCTGGCGAAGCTCGGCAAGTCCGACAATCCGCTGTTCGAGCTGGCGCTGAAGCTGGAAGAGATCGCGCTGAAGGACGAGTACTTCGTCGAGCGCAAGCTGTATCCGAACGTGGATTTCTATTCCGGCATCATCTACAGCGCCATCGGCATTCCGCAGTCGATGTTCACGGTGATGTTCGCGATCGCGCGCACCGTCGGCTGGGTCGCGCACTGGCAGGAGATGATCTCCGACCCGGCGATGAAGATCGGCCGCCCGCGTCAGCTCTACACGGGGCCGGCGAAACGCGACTACGTGGAAATGAACAAGAGATAAGAAGGGGCGCTGTAGGTCGGACTTCAGCCCGACTCCTCTTCCAACATCGCTTCGATCTCCGCCGTATCCGCGCGCTTCATCGGCCGGCCATCCACCGGGCTCGCCGGCGACTGCCGGATGCCGTCGATCGGAAACACGACCGCATCGATCGGTCGATCGCCCGCGACGAAGTGCACGACCGGATACGCAACGAGCCGGTTCGGCTCGTACCGCAAGCGCCGCTCGCCCATCCTGTGAGGAATGCCTTTCTCCATCAGGTGCAGCGCGACCGGTTCGGCGCCTTCCGCGAACAGATGCAGGTTCACTTCCGAATGAGCTGACGCCGTGCCGCTGAGCACCGGCCCGACGAGGCGCGGCTCGAATCGCTGCAGCAGGCGCATCGCCTGCAATGCCGTCTTGCGCAGCGAGCTGAGCGTCGTCGAGTGAGTGTGCGCTTCGAACAAACGGTGATGCGCGGCCAGCGCCGCTTCGATCTCCGTGTTCTTCGGCAGCACCGCGATGTCCGTTGCGCCGAAGCGCTCGGCCGCCTTGCGTTTGGCCAGGCCGTAATCATCGATGCCCTGCTCGGACATGATGCGTGCCGCTTCCTGCGCCAGCGCTGCTCTCAGTTGCTCCGCGCGAGGATTACTACGTTTGCTCATCGCTTCAAAATAACGAGTCGTCTTCCTTCTTCTGTTCCGAGTCCTGCTGCCCTTCGCCGAGCGCGTTGTCGAGCTGCGGTTCGGCCGGCAGGTGCCCGGCCATGAAAGTCTCGAAGATCGCGTTCGGATCGCCCGGTCGTGCAGCCAGTCCGGTGTCGGCGGAGATGCGCATCGACACCAGTCCCGGCGGCGCCGGTCGGCGCTGCTCCGGCACGCCCTTCAGTGCCTCCGCCATGAAATATACCCACATCGGCAGCGCCGTGCGGCCGCCTTCTTCGCCCGGTCCGAGCGAGCGCTCCTGGTCGAAGCCGACCCACGCCGTCGCCACCAGCCCCGCGTTGAAACCGCAGAACCAGGTGTCGCGACGATCGTTGGTGGTGCCGGTCTTGCCGGCGAGATCGGTGCGCTTCAACTGCAGCGCGCGCGTCGCCGTGCCGCGGCGGATCACATCGCTCATCATGTCCGTCATCAGGTAGTCGTTCTGCGGCGAGATAACGGATGGCGCGAGCCACTGTTCCTGCAGGTACGTCATTCCGCCCCAGCGCATCTCGTCGTTGCTCGGCGCGCGAATCGGCGCATCGCTGGCGGCTGCGCCATCGGTGCCGCCGCCTTCGGTCCCGGCGCTGTTCGCAGCAGGAGGTTGCAGGCATTCCGGACAGGCGAAGCGCGGCTGCGCCTCGTAGATCACCTTGCCGTCCGGGCTGATGATGCGGTCGAGGTAATAAGGCTCGACCTTGAAGCCACCGTTGGCGAAGACCGAATAGGCTTCGGCCATGTCGAGCGGTGAAACCGCTGCCGTGCCGAGCGCCAGGGACAAGTTGCGGGGCAGGCTGTCTTTCGAGAATCCGAATCGCTCGATGTACTGCGTGGCGTACGCCGGGCCGAGCGAGTTCATGATGCGGATGGAAACCAGGTTGCGCGAGCGGACCAGCGCCTCGCGCAGCCGCATCGGCCCGCGGAATTCGCGCGTCACGTTCTGCGGTCGCCAGCTGCCTTCGAGCGTCGGATCCTCGATCACGAGCGGCGCATCGTTGATGACGCTCGCTGGCGTGAAGCCCTGCTCCAGCGCTGCCGAATAAAGGAACGGCTTGAACGCCGAACCGGGTTGACGCTTCGCCTGCACCGCGCGGTTGTAGTTGCTCGCGAAGTAATCGAAGCCGCCGGTGAGCGCGGCGATCGCACCATCTTTCGGATCCACCGCGACCAGCGCGCCCTGCACGTCCGGGACCTGCGCCATGCGCCAGTTGCCCGACACTTCCTGCGCGACGTACACGACATCGTTCTTCGCGAGCACATCGCCTGCGCGCTGCAGCTGCGGGCCGACGCCGCCGTCAGGAAGCGGCGCACGCGCCCAGCTGATCGCCGGCCAAGCCAAGCTGATTCTGCCGTTCGCACGCGTGTAAGCGACTGCGCTTTTCTCGTCGACAGAAAGAATCAACGCCGGCACGAGTCCGCCGCGCGGCGAGTAATCCTCCAGCGCCTGCGACATCTCTGGATCGCGCGCACCGGCGGGCAACGTGACGCGCCCTGCCGGTCCGCGATAGCCGTGACGCTGGTCGTACTCGATCAGCGCAGCGCGCGAAGCTCGCACCGCCGCGCCCTGCAAACGACTGTCGAGCGTCGTCACTGCTTCATAGCCAGCCGTGTACGCTTCTGTGCCCAGCCGATTGAACAGCTCGGCGCGCGCCATCTCCGCGACGTACGGCGCTTCGACTTCGACAGCAGGTCCGTGCAGCCGCGACTCGACCGGCGCGTTCAACGCGATGTCGTACTCGTCCTGCGTGATGAATTCTTTTTCGTGCATTCGCCGCAGCACGTACGCGCGGCGCTGCTTGGCGAAATCAGCGTTCGCGACCGGGTTGTCGCGCGACGGCAAGCGGAACGTGCCGGCGATCAAGGCGATCTCGGGCAACTTCAATTGATCGACGGTCTTGCCGAAATACACTTCGGCCGCGGCGCCGACGCCGTAGGCGCGCTGCCCGAGAAACATCTTGTTCAAGTACAGCGCGATAATTTCCTGCTTGGTCAGCTCCTGCTCGATGCGGAACGTCGTGAAGATCTCGATCAGCTTGCGGCGATAGCTCTTCTCCGGACTCAGGAACAGACCGCGTGCAAGCTGCATCGTGATCGTGCTGCCGCCTTCGGATTTCGCACCCGACATCAGATGTCGCGCCGTCGCGCGGATCAGGCCTGGATAGTCGACGCCGCCGTGCTGGAAGAACGCGTCGTCTTCCGCGGCGAGCACCGCGTTGATCATCTGATTCGGGATCGCATCGAACGCGAGCGGAATGCGCCGCTCCTCGCCGAACTGCGCGATGAGCTTGCCGTCGCGGCTGTACACGCGCAGCGGCACGCGCAGACGAATGTCTTTGATGGTGGTGACGTCGGGCAACGAAGGATGCAGGTACTGATAGCAACCGAGCATCCCGAGAACGAGCGCGCCGAGCGTGGTGAAACCGAGCGCGAGCAGGACCCGAGGCGGAGACGAGAGATAACGTCGTATCACAACAAAAAATCCTAAGTCCTTGCTTTACCCTTGCTTATGAAAGGTGCCGTATGCATAGTAACCGGCGATTGCGGGTCCACGCGCGCGCCGAGCCGGCGCCCGTGACGAATGATAAGAGGCGAATCGTAGAGGGGGATAGAAGCCAAACAGCGACGGCCCGTGCCGCTATTGTTCCGCCTGGCGAGTTTTCCAACGCGTTCATCGGTCTGCAGATCCGGCATAAACGGTTGATTTGGCCAGTCTCTGGACGATCCGTCCGGAGCCCTGCGACCTAGGATGGAGGTTGAAAGTAGGACGGGGCGTAACCCGGATCCGGGAATGTCGCGAAGGTAATTCGTGAGGCTGCTCACATTCAACTTAACGCCCGGCTGTATATAGTTGCCGCCCGTGTTTCGTGTCCGGTCTCCGATCGCGCCTCAACCATTTGATCTGAAAAGGGAAACAGCGTGCTTCTCACCGCAAAATCCCGGCCCCTTCTGGGACTCGACATCACCACCTCGTCGGTGAAGCTGATCGAGTTGTCCATGAACGGTGGCCAGTATCGCGTCGAATCGTACGCGGCCGAGGCGACTCCGCCGAACTCGATCAACGAAAAAGCGATCGTCGACGCAAGTGCCGTCGGCGAAGCCATCAAGCGCGCAGTGAAGCGCTCCGGCGCGCGCGCCAAAGACGCGGCCGTCGCCATCAGCGGCGATGCGGCGATCACCAAGGTAATCCAGATGCCGCGCACCTTGAGCGAGAACGAGCTCGAGGGCCAGGTCGAGATGCAGGCCGACCAGTACATCCCGTTCCCGATGGAAGAAGTCAGCTTCGACTTCGAGGTCATCGGGCCCTCGGAAAAAGATCCGGACATGCTCGACGTGCTGCTCGTGGCCACGCGCTCCGAGAACGTCGAACAGCGTGTCGCCGCCTGCGCCGCCGCGGGCCTGAGCGCCAAGATCGTCGACGTCGAAGCGTTCGCGCTCGAAAACGCCTGCCGGCTGTTGACTCATCAAATGCCGGACGGCGGGCTGAGCCGCGTTGTCGCGGTCGTCGACTTCGGCGCGAGCAGCACCACGTTCAGCGTGCTGCGCGACCTGAAAGTCATCTACACGCGCGACTTCGCCTTCGGCGGTCAGCAGCTCACTGAAGAAGTGATGCGCACCTACGGCCTCAGCATGGAAGAAGCCGGTCGCGCCAAGAAAGAAGGCGGCTTGCCGGGCAACTACGAGACCGAAGTGCTCGGTCCGTTCATCGACGACATGTGCCAGCAGGTCAGCCGCTCGCTGCAGTTCTTCCTCGCGTCCGGTGCCGGCCGCGAGCAGCCCGAGCAGATCCTGATCTGCGGTGGCTGCGCCAACATTCCCGGCGCCGCGGAAATGATCCAGAGCCGCGTCGGCATCGAGTCGCAGCGCGGCGATCCGCTCGGTCAGATGAAAGTGAGTCAGAAAGCGAAAGCGCAGGCCGTCAAGAAAGACGCGACGGCGCTGCTGACAGCGTGCGGCCTGGCACTACGGAGTTTCGACTGACATGCCGAGAATCAACCTAATCCCGTGGCGCGAGGCTGAGCGCAAGCGCAAGCGCCAGGAATTCGGCGTCGGTGCGCTCGGCGCAGTGGTCGCCGCTGGTGCGATCGCTTTCCTCATCAACCTGCAGATGGGCGCGGCGATCGACAACCAGAACGAGCGCAACCAGTATCTCAACGACGAGATCGCCAAGCTCGACAAGCAGATCACCGAGATCCTGGCGCTCGAGCAGCAGAAGCAGCGGCTGCGCGCGCGCATCCAGGTCATCGAGCAGCTCGAGCGCAGCCGGCCCGAGATCGTGCACGTCTTCGACCAGCTGGTGCGCACGATTCCCGACGGCATCAACCTGACCTCGCTCAAGCAGACCGACCGCAAGCTGCAGCTGAAAGGCCTGGCGCAGTCGAGCACGCGCGTCGCCTCTTACATGCGCAACATCGAAGCTTCGGAATGGCTCACCGATCCGTCGCTGGACATCCTCGAGACCAAGGGCGCCGGTGACGGCGGCTCGGACTTCACGCTGAACGCCACGCAGGAGAATCCGTCGCTGGCGAACGCCAACGCCGCGGACCAGCAGGTCGCGTCGGCACCGAAGGGTCCGGCAGGAGCGCGCCGATGAGCTTCATCGATCAAGTCCGCGAGCTCGATCCCAATGATCCTGGCCGTTGGCCGATGCCGTTCCGCTTCGGCGCGATCGGCCTGATCTTCGTGCTGGGCGTAGTGCTGCTGGGTTATTTCCTGGCGTGGAAGCCGAAGAAGCCGGAGCTGGACGCGGCACGCGCCCAGGAGGCGCAGCTGCTGGCCACGCTCGAAGCCAAGGCGCGCAAGGCCGCGAACCTCGACGCCTACAAGGCGCAGCTGGCGGAGATGGAACAGTCGTTCGGCGCGATGCTGCGCAAGCTGCCGAACAAGACCGAAGTGCCGAGCCTGCTGACCGACATTTCGCAGCAGGGCACCGCGGCCGGCCTGGACCAGAAGCTGTTCCAGCCGAACACGCAGAACATCAAGGATTTCTACGCCGAGTTGCCGATCAAGATGCGCCTCACCGGCAGCTTCCATTCGATCGGTGCGTTCGTCAGCGGCATCGCGGCCCTGCCGCGCATCGTGACGCTGCACGACGTGGAGATCACGCAGGTCGGTAAGAATCCCGGCAGCGACCAGCTGCAGCTCGACGTGACGGCGAAGACTTATCGTTACCTGGACGAGGAAGAGCAGGCCGCGAATCAGCCGCAGCAGGGTCCAGCCGGCGCCAAGCGGCCGGGCACCTGATACAACCGAGCAGCGCCACCTATGACCAGACTCATTTTTATTGCCGTTGCAGTGTTGTCGTTGAGCGCGTGCTCCAACGGCATGGAACAGCTGCAGCAGCAGGTCGCAGAGATCAAGGCTCGTCCGGGCGAGGCCATCGACCCGCTGCCCGAGATCAAGCCATACGAGGCGTTCACGTATGCAGCGGGCAACATGCGCTCGCCGTTCGTGCCGACGCCGCCCGCCCGCACCGACGTGGCCAACGGCGTGCGCCCGGACGTGAAGCGTCCGCGCGAGTTCCTCGAGCAGTTCCCGCTCGACACCATGCGCATGGTCGGCACGTTGCAGCTGCTGGGCCGCAACTACGGGCTGGTGCAGGGCAAAGACGGCCTCGTGCATCGTGTCCTGCCCGGCAATTTCGTCGGTCAGAACGACGGCCGCATCGTCGGCATCAGCCCGACCAAGATCACCATCATCGAAATCGTCCCCGACGGTCTCGGCGGATACATCGAGCGTCCAGCCGCGCTGGCGTTGACAGAATGATCCCAGGGAGAAATCCAAAAATGTCGTCCACTATTTCGTCGTTGCGCCGCGTTGGCATCGGTGCACTGCTGTTTGCAGGCATGACGCTGCAGGCATTGGCGCAAGGCGCCAACCGCCTGGAAGGCATCACCTTCACCACCGGTGCCGGCAACAAAGTCGAGCTGACGCTGAAGCTCAGCGACACTGCGCCGACGCCACTCACTTTCACCGTGGACAATCCGGCGCGCATCGCGCTCGATCTGCCCGACACCGCCGTCGCGATGAGCTCGCGTCGTGTCGACGTCAAGCAGGGCGTGGTCGACACCGTCAACGTCGCCGAAGCCGGCGGCCGCACGCGCGTCGTGCTGAACGTGGACAGCTTGGTGCCGTACGAGACGCGCGTAAACGGCAACACCATCGTCGTTTCGGTCGGCGGCAGCGGCTCGCGCGCTGTCACTGCCGGTCCGGCAGTCTCGACTGCAGCCGCAGCGGCCAGCCAGAGCACGCGCTCCGCCGCCCCGATCTCCGGTTCGCGCAGCGTCAACAACATCGATTTCCGTCGCGGCACTGACGGCTCCGGTCGCATCGTCGTCGAGCTCACCGATTCCAAGGTGCCCGCCGACCTGCGCCAGGAAGGCGGCAAGATCGTCGTGAACTTCGCCAAGACCTCGCTGCCCGAGAACCTGATGCAGCGCCTCGACGTCGCCGACTTCGCGACGCCGGTCGCCACGGTCGACGCCCTGCGCGTCGCCGACGGCACACGCCTCGTCATCGCGGCGAGCGGCGACTACGAGCAGCTCGCGTACCAGTCCGACAACGTCTACACGATCGAGATCAAGCCGGTCGTGAAGCTGCCGCCGGAGCTGCAGGATCAGAAGGAATACACGGGCGAGCGCCTGACCCTGAACTTCCAGGACATCGAGACGCGCGCAGTGCTGCAGCTGCTGGCCGATACCAGCGGCCAGAACATGGTCATCAGCGACTCGGTGGGCGGCAACGTCACGCTGCGGTTGCAGAACGTGCCGTGGGA
>DATJIP010000141.1:0-22481 GCA_035493235.1 Steroidobacteraceae bacterium | reverse complement strand
GCGCAGCTCTCAGTGCTTGCGCAATTTGGCGCGGACGCGCCGCGTAGTGAGCACGCCGAGGTATTGAGTGATCTTGGCGTCGGACGCGAGCACGCGCAGTTCCTGCTCGTAGATCTTGTCCACCTCGTCGATGGAGGTGTGGGTCTCTTTGGCGATGGCTTCCTTCGAGGTCTGATGATTCTTGGAGTTGGCAAACGCTCGAGTCGGGGTAGCCATCGCGAAAAACCTCCCAACGCATCTTGATTTTTTCTTCAGCGCCGCTCAGCGGACCCGCGCAGCGCGGATTGATCAACGAACGAGCAATCCAATCGACATGCAATGATCCGCTGCGTACGCGCGATGTCAAGCATGGGTTATCCAGAAGTTTTCCACCGCTTCTGTGGATATCTGTGAGCCGCGGAAAAAATTTTCAAATTTTTTTCGTGCAACCGATCGCACGCGTTGTCAAGCAGCAAGCGGATGAACTTTGCCTGCACTCGAAAGAATTTTTTTTCGCCGCGCCGCCGACACCGATCGCGCGTTTGCACGTGCGCTGTCGGCCAAGCTTCAGCCGACTCCGCACTGCGCTGTTGCGCGCACCGTTCACCCGCGAAATTTCGCGGCAAAAATGCCGTCGCGCGCGAGCATCAGCAGCGGGGTTCCCCGCGAAATCGCTCCGCCAGCGCGTGAGCACCACGAATCTGCACGCGATTTCGTGGGGTGCTTTAGAATCGCCGCCCGTTGGCCTGTAGCACAATGGTTAGTACAGGGGACTCATCGACAAACGGTGCCTTCGCGGTGAAAGCCGCGAAGTGGACGGGATGAATTCAGGGGACCCTTCCGGTCGCGCGACCGATGGCAACCCTGAGCCAAGCCGGCGATGCATCGCCGGAAGGTGCAGAGACTACCTGAGGGCTGCGGATCGACTCCGCGAGCGCCCTTGATGACAGGCAAGAGCGTCCCGCACCCGAAGCGAGTCGAGTCGTCGACGTCGCGGGTGAAGAGATAGTCCACTCCCGTCGGAAACGGCGGGGCCAAGTGAATCCCTTGGTTGCAGGTTCGAGTCCTGCCAGGCCCACCACGTCGGTTTGCTACTCACTGGACGAGGGCAATCATGGAAACCTGTGTGATCTGCAAGGCCCCGCTGCGCGGGCGACAGGGAAAGTTCTGCGGACGGCCATGCAAGAACAGATATACGAACTACCACCACCAGAGTTATGAGAAGCAGCAGGCGCGCGGGAGGGAGCGCAAGCTGAAATTGATCGAACTACTTGGAGGGCGTTGCTCGATGTGCGGATATGAGCGCAACCATGCCGCCCTGGAATTTCATCACATCGATCCACGCCAAAAGATCTTTCAGCTGGATGCGCGATCGCTCGCAAACTTGCAGTGGGCGCAAATTCTTGTCGAGGCAGGTAAATGCCAACTCCTGTGCTCAAACTGCCATGCTGAGCATCACCACCCCGATGCGATACTCGAGGTCCGGTCCAGAGTGTTATGGGATCGATAAAACTCATGCCGCGGAAATGGCTTCCGCTGCGACGTATGCGCATTCTCGGTGCTCGCGTCCACGTGCACTGGTCGGCGTTCGCAGTCGTGCTGTTGCTCGCCCTCGTGTCGCTGCGCAGCCCGATTTACGCAGCGATCTCGATCGCTTCCTACCTCGCCGTGATCGTCATTCACGAGACCGGTCACGCCTGGGTGGCGCGGCGGCTGGGCTACCACGTTAGTGCCATTCGGATCGGCTTCTTCCACGGCCGCTGCGAACACGAGGCCCCGTACAGGGAGTCTGACGACGTCATGATCGCCTGGGGCGGCGTGCTCGCGCAGCTTGCGGTCGCAGTCCCCATCCTGATCGTGGCCAAGCTGTCCGGAGAACCTGATTTCGGCTACGCAGGTCCGCTCGTCGCCATCCTGGGCCAGATCAACCTCATGATCGCGCTCGTCAATCTCGCGCCGGCGCCGCGATTGGATGGTCACATCGCGTGGCGGGTCGTTCCACTTTTGCGGCAGTGGCAACGCGCCCGCATGACGACCAAGCGATCGCTGAGCGGTTTGAAGCGACGCAGATGACCCAGCACCTGCTTCCCGCTCACCGCTCCTTCATCAACATCGCCCGCGTCTTGCTCAGCTCCGCCAACTGCTCCTTGCCGACTTTCGGATACTTCAGGTCGAGCGAGTCCAGCGCCTGGATGACGGCGGACGCGACCACGACGCGCGTGAACCACTTGTTGTCGGCAGGCACGACATACCACGGGCAATCCGGCGTTGCCGTTGCGCCAATGGCGTTCTCGTACGCGTCCATGTAGTCGTTCCAGAAACCGCGCTCGCGCGCGTCGGCCGGAGACAGCTTCCAGTTCTTCTCGGGCTGGTCGATGCGCTCCAAAAACCGCTTCTTCTGCTCTGCGCGCGACACGTACAGAAAGAATTTGCGCACGATCGTGCCGTTCGCATTGAGATAGCGCTCGTAGGCGCGGATGTCGCGATAGCGCTCGTCCCAGATGTCCTTGGTGATCCGCTGCGGCGGCAGCTTCTGGTTCTCCAGCAGCGCGCGATGGACGCGCAGCACCAGCACTTCCTCGTAGTACGAGCGATTGAAGATACCGATACGGCCGCGCTCCGGCAGATTGCGGTTGCAACGCCAGAGGTAATCGTGATCCAGCTCCTCCGACGACGGCGACTTGAACGACACCACCTGGCAGCCTTGCGGATTCACGCCCGACATCACGTGCTTGATGGCGCCGTCCTTGCCGGCCGCATCCATCGCCTGGAACACCAGCAACAACGACCAGCGATCCTGCGCGTACAGCTTGTCCTGCAGCTCTGCCAACGCCTCCACGCCGGCCTGCAGCATCTCCTTGGCGCGCGGCTTGTCTTCGCTGCCAAGGTCGCCGGTGTCGCCCGGATCGAAGTCCTTCAGCCGGAACTTGTCCTTGCCCGTGACTCGGAAGGGCTTGGCGATGTCGCGCGCCTTTTTCACGATCTTGTCGAGGTTCATGCACCACCTTCCCGTCGCTTCTGAAACTTGTCGATTGCGATCTCGAGGTCGAACATCATCCGCTCGGTGCCGAGGATCGGTCCCAGCGGCGAGCGCTGGATCGCTGCGTAGACCTGCGGATTCAGGCCCACCAGCCACAACATAACGCCGGCCTCGCGCTGGCGCTTCTCGGCCTCGATCAGCATCTTCAACGCCGAGTACTCGAGATCGAACACGCGGCTCAGGTCGAAGGCCACGACCTTCGGCTTCCCGGCGTCGATCAGCGGCCGGATCTTCTCGCCGATGCGCTCGGCGTTGAGGAAGAACAGCCGCCCCTCGGGTCGCAGCAACAGCAGGCCGGCGAATGTCTCGTCATCCGGATGGTCCGGCGAGCGCGGTCGGAACACATTGGTGCCACGCTTGCGGCCGAGCACGTGCACCGGCGGGTCAGCCACCTGCTGACCGAGCGCGACGAGCGAGATGATGATCGCCACCAGAATTCCCTTGAGCGTACCGAGCATGATCACGCCGAGGAACGCCACGACCGCCCACATGAACTCGGTCCGGCGGATGCTCAGAATGTTGCGGAACTCCGCCGGCTTGATCAGGCCGACCGAGTAAACGATCACGGTGCCGGCGAGCACCGCATGCGGCATGAGGCCGATGTACGGCGACAGCAGGAGCATCGTCAGCAAGCACATCGTCGCAGTGATGAGCGTCGATACCTGCGACTGCGCACCGGTCATGCGATTGAGCGCGGTCTGCGACATACCGCCGCCGCCTGGCATCGAGCCCAGGAATGCACCAACAAGATTGCCCGCACCCGTCGCCAGCAGCTCGCGATTGGGCCGCAGCGTGGGCTCGTCACTGCGGATGAATGCGCGACCGACCGCCGCAGTCTCCGCGAAGCTCATCAGCGCGATGCCCATCGCTGCTGCCCACATGCTGCTGGCCAGGCCCAGTGCCGGGATGGTGATCGGCGGCGGCCCGACCGGAATCGCGCCGACGAGCTCGATGCCGCGCTCCTGCAAGCTGAACATCGCGACCGCGGCGATCGCCGCGCCGATGACGATCAACGGCGCCGGCCAGCGCGGCCTGAACTTCTCGAACAGGGACAGCCCGACAATCGTCAGCACGCCGACGATGACCGTCGGCACGGAACTCTCCGGCACGTGCTGGACGATGGACCCCACGTTCTGCAAGAAGCTGCCTTTCGAAAAGTGCACGCCGAGGATCTTCGGAATCTGATCGATGACGATCACGAGCCCGATGCCGGCCTTGAAACCGACCAGTACCGGCTCGGAGATGAAGTTCGCGACGAACCCCAGCCGCAGCACGGATGCGAGCGTGAGCAGGATGCCCACCAGCAGCGTCAACGTGACCGCTGCCTGCAATAACGCAGCGGGATCGGCACCCGGCGCAACGTCTGCGAGCGCGGTCCCTGTGAGGATCGCGATCGTCGTCGTAGTGCTGACGCTGAGCACCCGCGAGGTCCCCAGCACCGCATAGATGATCATCGGTATGAATGCGGTGTACAGACCCACCTGGACCGGCAGACCGGCGATGGTCGCGTACGCCATCGCTTTTGGGATAACCACCGCGCTGGTCGTCAGCCCGGCCACGACATCCTGTCGCAGCCAGGTCTTGCGATAGTCAGGGAGCCATTCCAAAACCGGCAAGCTCAGGGCCACGTACTGATCCTCCGCGCGTGCCGCCATGCTTGCCGGGCACGCGCTCGGGAATCAATACGTGTGCCGGGCGCGCCGGAACGTCAGGCGACGCGAATCAGACCGAGCTGCCGGAGCGCAGTGACGCCGTCGTCCAGCCCGATTTCTTCGAGAATCCGGCCGTCCTTCACCTTCAGCACGGTCGTGCCCGTGAACTTCATCCGCCGGCCGGTACTCGCCGGCAGTGAGCCGACGAGGAAGTCGCCGAATGCCGGGCCGTTGTGCGTGCCGCCGCCTTCCCAGCGTCCGACGACATAATCGCCTTCGGCGATCAGGTCCGCGGTGCCCCAGAAGTTGAGATCCGGAAACGCCTTGCGAAAGTCCTGCATGAACGCCTTGATGTCGGCGCGGCCGCGACGCGGCGCGTGCAGCGAGTACTGCAGCAGCATGTCGGGAGCAGCGAGCTCGTCGACGATGGCCGGGTCGTACTGTTTGCCCCAGAAATGCGTGAACCAGCGGCCGACGACCGCCTTGTTGTCATCCTCTCTCGACATGATCGATCTCCTCGCTTTGCAGTTGGCAGCGCCAGTCTGCGAGCGTGGAGTTCGAGGTACGCTCCGAATCTTGCGTTCGGATCTTTGGCCTACGCGGCACGAAGCGAAGCACTCTCCCCGAGCAGCAGCGTCGCCTCGCGACGTAGCGCTGCGAGATGTTCGAGCGCCGCGTCGTAGCTGCGCGGCACGAGGAAGTCTTCCATAGCCAGCATGCCGCGGTAGCCACGCGATTCAAGCAAGCGGAACAAGTGCGGCCATTCGACCATGCCCTGCTGCAAGCCGTCCCATTGCCAGCTCCAGTTGCCGCGCTCGCGCACCCATGATGCGTTCTTGATGTGCACGTTCAGCAAATGCTCGCCCAACAGGTCGATGCCGTATTCCCAGTCTTCCTTGCCTTCGATGATCATGTTCGCGGGATCGAACGTGATCGCGATGGCGTCGGGATCGAGCCCGCGCACCAAAGCATGCGCGCTGGTGAAGCTGCTCATCACCGTGCCCCAATGGATCTCGAGCAACGCACACACGCCGGCGAGTTTGGTGCGACGAGCGAGATGCTGCAGCGTCAGACGCACGCTGCGCAGGATCTGCGCCGCCGGCATTCCTTCGCGGTACGACGGCACGACCGCGCGATCGCTGCCGAGATTGCGAACGGCAGCAACACCGGCGAGCGGCAGCGTCACGCGAAAGAACTTGACGCCGGTGCGCGTGCAGATGTCGATCATCGCGTCGATCGCGCCCGGCTCGTTGACGCCGAAGCACGTGCTGTAAGCATGCAGCGCGAGCCCACGGGTTTCGACCTGTCGTCGGATCTCGTCGCAGCGGCGCTGCAGCTCCTGAAAGCTGACGTGGCAATTGCCATGGACGCGCAGCTCGACGCCCTCATAGCCCGCGGCTGCGCCGAGCTCTAACGCTTCGTCGAGCGTGAACGCGGCGAGCGTCGAGGTGCAGATGTTCACGGGACGGTTCATGTCCGACAGTCTGCGCAGCCCCGAAGGGGCGCAGAACTGCCGGAACGGCAGCCGCCGCACTGACTTTCGGAAGGAGACTGGCGAGCCTTGGCGAGATCGCTAGAGCGTGTGCGCCTTGCGAGTGAGCGCTTCCAGCAACTCGTCGTTGCCAGTTTGCTTGGCATAGTCGAGTGCGGTCACGCCGCGAAAACTCAGCTTGGAATAGTCGACGCCAGCGCGCTGCATGGCGCGGATCCCGTCGACGTCGTCGTCCATGACCGGCAGCAGAGCGACAGGGATCAAGGCATAGCCAACGGGTGTGTCCGGATGGGCACCCAGACCCAGCAGACGTTCGGCCGCGCCGAAATCTTTCTCTTCGAGAGCATGCGCGAGCGCAGTCATCTGCTCGTTGTCTTTCTGGTCGATCGCCTCACCTGTCCCGACCAGCTTCTTCACGGCTGGAACGGTCTTGTCGCTGCGGGCCAGGAGATAGATCGCGCGCGGGCCGATGGGCAGAAAGACGCGCGCCTGATTGAGCGCATCGGCGCCCTCGTTCTGCTTCGCCTGCGCCCATTGCACATAGTTCGCAAGGCCGAGAATTTCCCGTCGGGACGGTATGTCCACGTCGCACGTGAAGTTCAGCGCTCCGGTCGCGAGCTTGATCGCACCCTGCGGATCGCCACGCACGTTGAGACGGAATTCCGCGTACACCGCATCGTCACAGGCGTTCGGGCCGATATCGGCGTTGCGCTGTTTGAAGAGCGCTTCCATGCCGTCATAGTCCTTGCGCTGCTTGAGCAGCGCAAGCAGTGAGTCATACGCCATCGTGCGCGCATTGCGGTTATGGTCGCGCTCGGGGCGAGTGACGGCCTCCCGATACTTGGCGATCGCCTGATCGGCTTTGCCCTGCGCAACGTACAGCTCGCCCCAGTTCGTCCACAGCCACAGATTCGGAGGATTGGAACGCGCTGCCTCGACGAACAGCGACTCTGCTTCCTTGAAGCGCTTCTGATGCGTGTAGACGTAGCCGAGGAGGATCTGCGCGTTCGCGCTGTCCGGCCGGATCCTCAGCGCCGAGTCGAGCAGCGTCTCGGCCTGGTGCAGACCTTCCGGTCCCCAGTTGGTCTTCATCGCGACCCGCGCCAGTTCGACGTAAGCCTGATCGAGCTTCGGGTTTTCACTGACGAGACGCTCGAGTATCACGCGAGCCTTGGGCAGTGATTCGTCGGTGCCATAGTCGATCAAGGCGACTGCGCGCTGGAAGTCGTTGTCACTGTGCAGCGGCCATTGGATCACCTGGTCGACGTGCGCGGTCGCAAGCACCTTGCCGCCGGCGTCGAGCATGCTGACGATGACTTGCCCGGACCTGCCTTCACCCGGAGACGTGATTTCGACATTGCCGTGGAAGGTGCCGGGCTGCGGCGGACCGATCTTCGTCAGCGCAGTCTCGAAGTGAGCGGGCTGGGTGCCGGCCTGCGGGGGCACTTCGACGCGAAACGTGGCGCCGGGCGGTTGGCCCGTATACGTGTAATCGAAATACAGGGCCCAGTGGCCCTCGGTCATCGGGCTGACCGTTATGTTCGAGATGGAGTTTGCCACCGGCATGGGCACGTCGCCCTGAGCGCCGTAAGGCAGACAACAGAGCGCGGCGGCGATCGCCGCGAGACGGGTATGGCACTTCGATGACACGAGGAGAACGCTCCGTGCAGGGCGGCAATCCATTGCCGGAGCATGCCGCACGCGTCTCAGGCGTGCGGCGCCCGTGTTCACAGTTTGTCAGTCTCCGCGAGTCAGCTCCGCCGCCGTGACGAACTTCGGCGCGATATCGACGGGCACGTTCCCGAGCCGATCGATCACGTGCTGGACCTCTGGACGAATCTTGACCATGCGCTCGAACAGCTGCTTCACGCCGGCGTAATCGCCGTGCGCCTGCAACGTCATGATGTCGTGCGTCAGGCCGGTGACTGCCTGCTTGGTCTTCGCGAGATCGAGCGAGAACAAGCCGTCTTTGTCGATGCGGATTGCGCCGTGGTCGAGCAGATAGTTGACCTGCAACGTCATCCCTTTTGCGTGCGCATCGTTCAGGCCAAACCTGAGTGTGCGGAAGGTCGAGGCAAGGAACGTCACGTACATGCTGCGTTCCTGCTTCTTGTCGATCACGCCTTTGTCCATCAGGTACTGCAGGGCCCACAGGCCGGAGATGTCGGCTTTCGCTTCTTCCAGCGGGCCGTTCAACTCCTTCAGCTCCTGACGCACCGTCGTCTCGCGGCTGCCGACCCGGATCGTCTGCGGCCCGAGGCCGTGCATCAGCTCGTGCATCAGGATGTGAGTGAAGAACGAATCGAACGCAACGGCTGACTGATCGCTGGCAGCGAGCGCTTGCCTGGAGATCGGCACCAGCACCTGCTCGAACTTCGCCTGCTGGAAGTTTTTCAGCAGCACGCGCTTCGAGCCCTTCTCGGCAACGACGCGCTCGTCGTTCGGCAAGTTGAACGCAGCGGTCTGCACGCCATGATTGCCGTCACCGGCGCCGAACACGACGTTGACGACGCGGATCGGCGAGTAAGCGCCAAGCTTCGAGCGGCGCAACTGCGGGTCGATCGGCAGATGATTCTCCAGATCCTGCAGCTCGTGACTGAAGCGATCGAGCTTGCCGCTGGCATCGCGGTCGGTGAGCGCGATGAACGCCTCGAACGCAGCCTTGAAGTTGAACCACTCGTCCTCGTACACCTCGTACGGCCCGATCGTCGGCTCGATGGAGGCATCCAGCTCCATCCACGCGACGTCGCTCGCGTAGTAATCGTTGCTCACGAACGCGTCGGCGCGCTTCTCGAGGAACGACTTCAGCGTGGGCTGTTTGGTCAGCGCGGCAGCCTCGCGCAGCAGGCGCGCCATTGCCGCCAGCTCGCCCTGATATTCGAGCGAGTACGGGACGATCGTCAGCTTGCCTTCCGGGTTGCGACGGATGGTCGTGAAGAATCCCGTCGCGTCCGCGTGCTGTGCGCCTTGCAACGTCTTCATCCAGGTATCGACCTCTTCCTTGGTCGAGCCCGCCGGATAGAAATTGCCGCCTGGCGGCTTCGCAGCGGCACCCGGTACGAACACCCGATCTTCATCGAGCTCCGACCAGGGGCCTTTGTTCAGCATGAAATAGCTCAGGCGCGCACGACCCGCCGGAGTCTGGTCCTCCAGCAGCCGCAACAGCGTCGACTCGTTGCCGGGCCAGCGCTGCCGGACGAACAGCGCGTCGATATATCTTGACGCTTCGATCAACCGCACGAGGGCGGCGCGCTCTTCGGCGGGCAGATAGGAAACGTCGACCCGCACGTCGACCGGCGCGTAGCGCGCCTCCATCGCCTTGAGCTGAGCGGCATCGGGCACGGCCTGATTCTCGGCCGCGGTGCCGGCGGTGCAAGCAACAGCGCAAACTGCGGCGATCACAGTGGGAACGAGTCGCATCGGGACCTCGGTTTTCTGCACAGTGAATTGAGGCCTCGCTGTTTATCCTTTCGCCCGTCGTGTTTCAATAGCGCCGGGGGAGGTAGCGACCAATGATCGACCGCGAGCTCGACATCCAGACCGCCGACGGCGCGATGAACACCTTCGTCACGCATCCCGAAGAGGGCGGGCCCCATCCGGTCGTGCTCTTTTACATGGACGCGCCGGGCAAGCGCGAAGAGCTGCACGACATGGCGCGACGTCTCGGCAGCGTCGGTTACTGCGTCGTGCTCCCGAATCTCTATTACCGCCGCGTCCGGGACTTCAAGATGGTCACGGGCGACGACGACGCGCGTCGCATCATGTTCGAGCACATGAACTCGCTCGACCGCGCCAAGATCCTCACGGATACCGCAGCGATGCTGAAGTTCGCTGCCGGCGAGAAGGCCGCGCGCACCGACAAGGTTGGCGTCGTCGGCTACTGCATGAGCGGGCCGTTCATCTTCTGGGCCGCGGCGGAGCATCCGAATCGAGTTGCTGCTGCGGCGTCGTTTCACGGCGTGCGCTTGTGCACCGACTCGCCCGAGTCGCCGCATCGTTTCGCCGACAAGATCAAAGGCGAGTTGTACGTCGGCTGCGCGCAGACCGACTCGTATGCGCCGCCGGAGATGATCGCAGCGCTCGACGCGCATCTGCGCACGACGCCGCTGCGCTATCGCATCGAAACGTATCCAGAGACTCAACACGGCTTCGTGTTCCCGAAGCGCGAAGGCATGTATCAGAAAGCGGGCGCGGAACGGCACTGGGAACGATTGCTCGCGCTGTTCCGGCGTAATCTGGGATAAGAGCAGAACAACGAAGGGGTTCGTCATGAGAACGACGATGCTGGCCGGCACAGTAGCGGCTGTGCTGTTCGCGACCGGCGTGGCGGCAGAAGGCAACCCGGATCGCAACGCGTACTTCGGCGATCTGCACGTTCACACCAAGCTCTCTTTCGACGCGTACATCTTCAATGTGCGCGCGACGCCGGACGATGCGTATCGCTACGCTAAAGGCGAATCTGTCCATCACGCCGCCGGTTACGACGTGCGGCTGACAGACGCGCCGCTCGACTTCCTGACGGTCACGGATCATTCGGAATACCTCGGGATCGTCCCGGCGATGAATGATCCGAAGCATCCGTTGTCGAAGATTCCGTACGCGCCGGATCTGTTCAGCACCGACCCCGCCAAGATCACCAACGCGTTCCAGCAGCTCGGCGCGAGCCTGCGCTCCGGCAAGTATCTGCCGGAGCTCAAAGACTTCGACACCATGCGCTCCGCGTGGCGCACGATCATCGAATCGGCCGATCGCAACTACGTGCCTGGCAAGTTCACGACCTTCCGCGGCTACGAATACACGTCGGCGCCCGACGGCCAGAATCTGCATCGCAACGTGATCTTCGCCGGCACACGCGCGCCGGATCTGCCGTTCACCGCACTGGAATCGCAAAATCCGGAAGAGCTGTGGCGCTGGATGGACCAGCAACGCAAGCAAGGCATCGAAGTGCTGGCGATTCCGCACAACTCCAACGGCAGCGACGGCCGCATGTTCCAGCGCACGCAGTTCGACGGGCGTCCGATGGATCGCGCCTATGCCGAGCTGCGCTCGCGCAACGAGCCGCTGACGGAGATCACGCAGGTCAAGGGCACGTCGGAGACGCATCCGTCGCTGTCACCGAACGACGAGTGGTCGTCGTTCGAAGTCATGGACACGTACATCGGCTCGGCGACCAAGGTGACGAAGTTCGCCGGCGGTTACGTGCGCGATGCGCTGAAGACGGGGCTGGAGTTCGACCAGGCGCAGGGCTTCAATCCGTATCACTTCGGCTTCGTCGGCGCGAGCGACACGCACAACGCCGCCGGATCGTTCGAAGAGAATCGCTACTTCGGCAAGGTCGGCATCCTCGACGGCAAGCCGGAGCAACGCGGCTCTGCGCCGCCCGCGGGCAAGACGTGGGACAACTACGAGCCAGCAGCCAGCGTCGCGCGTTACCAGACGTGGGGCAGCGCCGGACTGACAGGCGTGTGGGCCGAGCAGAACACGCGCGAATCGATCTTCGCAGCCTTGCGTCGCAAGGAAACGTTTGCGACGTCGGGCACGCGCATGCGCGTGCGTTTCTTCGCAGGCTACGAGCTTCCGGATGGATTGGAGAATCGGCACGACATGGTGTCGCAGAGTTACGCCCACGGTGTGCCGATGGGATCGGACCTGTTGCAGCGAGGCACGCGTGCGCCGCGATTCCTCGCGTGGGCGTTGCGGGATCCGCATTCGGGCTGGCTGCAACGCGTGCAGATCGTCAAGGGCTGGGTCGAAGACGGCAAGGCGCAGGAGCGTGTATTCGACGTCGCGTGCTCCGACGGACTCACTCCCGACAAGACCACGCATCGCTGCGGCGACAACGGCGCGACGGTCGATCTGCGCACTTGCGCGGTGAGCGAGAACAAGGGCGCCGTGGAACTGCGCACTCTCTGGTCCGATCCGACGTTCGATCCAAAACAGCGCGCGTTCTACTACGTCCGCGTGCTGGAGAATCCGTCGTGCCGCTGGTCGACCTGGGATGCGATCCGCGCGGGCGTCGAGCCGAACCCGAAGCTCGCGAAGACGATCCAGGAGCGCGCGTGGAGCTCGCCGATCTGGTACGTTCCGCAGCGCTGACGACGCGGGAGACCTTCGTTGAACTTCCTACGCGCGGCGGTGCGCGAGCCGCTGCTGCATTTCGTACTGATCGGCGCGCTGCTGTTCGCAGTCACCGCGCTGCGCCAGAAGCAGTCTGAGCACGCCGAGATCCGCATCACCGCCGGCGAGGTCGCGCAGCTCGCCGCGTTCTGGGAAACGCAGGCACAGCGCAAACCCACGGCCGAAGAACTGCAGGGAGCAATTGAAGAGCGCATCGACGAGGAAGTGCTCGCGCGCGAGGCCGTGCGGCTCGGTCTGGATCGTGACGACGTCATCGTGCGTCGACGGCTGGCGCAGAAGATGGCGTTCGTCAGCGACGACCTGGCCGTCGTGGCCGAACCGTCGGAAGCCGAGCTGCGCGAATACTTCGACGCGCATCGCGAGACCTACACGACGCCCGATCTGTACGCGCTGCGCCACGTCTATTTCAATCCCGAACGCCACACGACGCTCGACGCCGATGCGCAACGCGCGCTGCAACGTCTGACTCGCGGCGCGAATGCCGACGAGGTCGGCGATCCGTTCATGCTGCCGCGCGAGCTCGCGGACGTTTCGCGCGACGACATCGTGCGCGACTTCGGCTCCTCGTTCGCCGATGCGGTCACGGGATCGACACCTGGCACCTGGAACGGCCCGGTGCGGTCGTCGTTCGGCGTGCATCTCGTGAAGCTCGAATCGCACACGCCGGCCAGCGTCGCGCGCTTCGAAGACGTGCGCGACATCGTGCGCGACGCGTTCCTCGTTCAGAAGCAGCGCGAAGCGAACGTCGCGCTGCGCACCAGGCTCCGCCAGCAATACAAAATCATCGTCGAGACAGGATCATGAGCGAACGCTGGTCATGGCCCTGTAGGTCGGGCTTCAGCCCGACAATCATGGCCTCGCTATTCCTCCTTGTTCTCGCCCTGCCCTCCTACGCCCACGAGGTCCGCCCCGCCTACCTCGAAATCATCGAACAACCCGACAACATCTACTCCCTGACCTGGAAGCAACCTTCCCTCGCCGAAGCCCGCATCGCCATCGACCCGCAACTGCCCGCAACCTGCACGCCGCTCGGCGAGCGCCACGGCGAAGTCGCCGACGGCGCTTTCGTCGCGCGCTGGCAAGCGCGGTGCCCCGGTGGACTCGCGGGACAAAAGATCCGGATCGTCGGCCTGGAACGCACGCTCACCTCGACGTTCGTCCGGACCGAGCTCGCCGACGGCCGCACGATCTCCGGCGTCGTGCAGGCTGCCGACCCGTCGTTTCGGTTCGCGGCCGCGCGCCCGCTGCTGCCCGCGTACTTCACGCTCGGCATCCAGCACATCCTGACCGGCATCGATCACGTCTTCTTCGTCATCGGCCTGATCCTGCTCGTGCCCGCGCTCGGCCGACTGGTCGGCGCGCTCACTGCGTTCACGGTCGCGCACAGCATTACGCTCGGCGCCGCGGCGTTGGGATTCGCGGGTTTGCCGCAGGCTTCGGTCGAAGTGGTGATCGCGCTCAGTATTCTCGTCGTCGGTTACGAGGTCGTGCGTGCCGCGCGCGGCAAGACGGGTCTGACCTACGCGATGCCGTGGGCGGTCGCTTTCGGTTTCGGGCTGCTGCACGGCTTCGGCTTCGCCGGCGCGCTCGCGGAGATTGGCCTGCCGCAGGATGCGAAGCTCGGGGCGCTGGTGTTGTTCAATCTTGGCGTCGAGACGGGCCAGCTGATGATCGTCGCGGTTGCCGTGCCGCTGGCTCGCTGGATTGCCGGTCGCACCGCCGGTCTGCGCCGGCGCATCGAAGTCGGCGCCGGCTATTCACTCGGCGCCGCCGCGGCGTTCTGGATGATCCAGCGTGTCGTCAGCGTGTTCTGATCGGTGCCGGGGGAAGAAAACGGCTCAAAACTCAGCAGCGCAGCAATATGCTGCATTGCTGAGTTATGCATCGCTTTTTTACCCCGGCACCGGTTCGACGCGAACCGCCGCCTTGGTGTGATCGATGCTGTCGGTCAACTGGAACCACGAAATCGGCCGCACTTCCAGCGCGCGCGACGTGCACGCGCCGCCGATCATTCTTGCTGCTTCCAGCGCTTCTTCCTGCGTGGCGCAGTCGACGACGTAGAAGCCGAGCAGCTGTTCCTTCGTCTCCGCGAACGGGCCGTCGATGATGTAGGCCTCGGGTCCTTTGCGCAGAGTCATTGCAGTCGTGCTCGGATGCAGGCGCACGACCGGTCCGAGCTTGCGGTCCGCCGCCAGCTTCCCCTGGACGACCATGTGCTGGCCGATCAGACGCTCCTCTTCCGCCTTGCTCAGGTTTGCGATGTCGGCGTCGGTGCCGTAGATGAGGATGGAATAAAGCATGGAGCTGCCCTCGAAGTCGTGCCGTTGAGTATGCCCTATACTGACCGCGTGATCGCCTCGACGCCATCCAGCGACGAACGAACAACACGCTTTCTCGGCCCGGACGGCCGCGCTCGCGCGCAAGCATGCGTGTCCGAATTGCACGAATGGCTGGGATCGCGACTCAGTACCGCCGAAGCGGTGCGGGCCCAGCACGGTCGCGGCGAAGCGTATGGTCAGGTCCAACCGCCCGACGCCGTCGTGTGGCCGGAAAGCGTCGAAGAAGTCAGCCGCATCGTCGCCACCTGTTCCCGCCATCAGACCCCGGTCATCGCGTTTGGTGCCGGAACTTCGCTCGAAGGCCATGTCAGTGCGCCGTATGGCGGCGTCTGCATTGATTTCTCGCGCATGAACGAAGTGCTGTCGGTGAATCAAGCAGACGCCGACTGCGTGATTCAGCCGGGCGTCACGCGCGAACAGCTGAATTCATATTTGCGCGACACCGGTTTGTTCTTCCCTGTCGATCCGGGCGCGAACGCGACGCTCGGCGGCATGGTATCCACGCGCGCATCGGGCACGACCACGGTCCGCTACGGCGCGATGACTCGCAATGTGTTGGCGCTACAGGTCGTGCTCGCTGACGGGCGCATCGTGCGAGTCGGCACGCGGGCTGCGAAATCTTCGACGGGCTATGACCTCGTGCGCTTGCTCGTCGGGTCGGAAGGCACGCTCGGTGTGATCACCGAAATCACGTTGCGCCTGTACGGCATTCCCGAAGCGACAGTGGGCGCGACTTGCTTGTTTCCGTCGCTGCGTGCTGCGGTCGATACCGTAGTCGAAGTCATTCAATCCGGCGCATCGGTGTCGCGCATCGAATTCCTCGACGAGCTGCAGGTGCGCGCTTGCAATCGCTACTCGCAGCTGTCGCTGCCGGAAAAGCCGACGTTGTTCCTCGAGTTCAGCGGCACTGCAGATAGCGTCGGCGGCCAGGTTGCGCGCGCAGAAGAAATCGCGCAGTCGAACGGCGGCGACGCGTTCCAGTCGACGGCGAACGATGCCGAACGCGCACGTTTGTGGAAGGCGCGCCACTCCGCGTATCACGCCGCGCGCGCCTTGCGTCCGGGCGCCGAGTGCCTGGTCGCGGATGTCTGCGTGCCGATCTCGCAGCTCGCCGACGCGGTCGCGGACGCGCGACGCGATATCGATGCCGCGAACTTGCTCGCGCCGATCGTCGGTCACGTTGGCGATGGCAACTTCCATGTGCTGTTCCTGCTTGAGCCTGGTGCAACAGACGAGTGGCAGCGCGCCGAGAAGGTCTATGACGCGATGATCGATCGCGCCTTGCGCGTCGGCGGCACGTGCACGGGCGAGCACGGCATCGGCCAGGGCAAGCGCTCGAAGCTCGTCGCAGAGTACGGCGCCGATGTTGTCGAGCTGATGCGCTCGATCAAAGGCGCGTGGGATCCGCAGGGCATTCTCAATCCGGGGAAGATCTTCCTGTGAGCACGCATTCCGAGCTGGGCCAGCGCACGCTGCGCAAAGTCGCGTGGCGGCTGATCCCGTTCATGGGGCTGCTGTACTTCCTCGCCTTCGTCGACCGGGTCAACATCGGCTTCGCCGCGCTCACGATGAACGCGGACCTCGGCCTCACGCCCAGCATGTTTGGCTTCGCATCGGGCATCTTCTTCATCGCCTACGCGCTGTTCGAAGTGCCGAGCAACATCATCATGGAGCGCGTCGGCGCGCGGTTGTGGATTTCGCGCATCATGATCACGTGGGGCCTGCTGTCGGCCGCCACGGCGTTCGTGTCGACCCCTGAGCGTCTCTACCTGCTGCGCTTCCTGCTCGGCGTCGCGGAAGCAGGTTTCTTCCCGGGCATGATTCTCTACCTGACTTACTGGTTTCCGGCGGCCTCGCGTGCGCGCATCGTCAGTGCATTCATGGTGGCGCTGCCGATCTCTACCGTCATCGGCAGTCCGGTCTCTACTGCGATGTTGTCGCTGAATGCTTTCGGCCTGCACGGTTGGCAGTTGATGTTCCTGGCCGAGGGCATTCCTGCCGTGCTGTGCGGAATCGCGGTGTTCGCGATCCTGCGCGATGGTCCAGCGAAAGCGCCGTGGCTGACAGACGACGAACGCAACTGGCTGCGAAATGAATTGGCGGCCGAGCGCGCAGCGCTGGGAGAAGCGTCGCATTCGAGTCTCGCGGGATTGCGCAACCCGCGCGTGTGGGTCCTGGGGCTCGTCTACTTCGGAATCCTCGTCGGCAACTACGGCGTCGGCTTCTGGTTGCCACAGATCATCAAGGGACTCGGCAACCTGACGAACTTCGAAGTCGGACTGGTCACTGCACTGCCCTACGCCGCCGCAGCGCTGACGATGTACTTGTGGGGCAGTCACTCCGACCGCGTGCGCGAGCGCACGTGGCACGTTGCACTGCCGGCATTCGTTGGCGCGTTGGGTCTCGCGTTGAGCGCATCGTGGAGTGACATGCCAGTACTGTCACTCGCCGCGCTGTGCCTGTGCGTGATGGGTTGCTACTCCGCTCTGCCGGTCTTCTGGACCTTGCCGACGTCGATGCTCGCGGGTAGCGCCGCGGCCGCGGGCATCGCGCTCGTAAACTCGATCGGCAACACCGGCGGGTTCCTCGGACCGACGATCGTCGGTTTCGTCAGCGACGCGACTGGCAGCTTCAGTGCCGCATTGTGGACGCTCGCGGGATTCGTCGCCGCTGCCGGCGTCATCGTGATCGCGCTCGCACCACGCGCTCGCACGCTGGTCGCTACTTCGGAAAGTCCGCCACCTTGAGGAAGGTCCGCGCACGCATGATGAAGTGCTGCGGATCGTGCGGGGTGATGACGATCGTGCGGTTCGGATAGCGCAGGACGACGGCGCGGCTGAGATCTGTTGCGAACGCGCGGTGCCAACCGAGCGTCTTGTTCCAGTAGCGACCAGTGATTGCAAAGAATCCCGCGTTCCCCGACAGCGGCCACGAGCCGAGCATCGCATCGACTTCGCCTGTCACAGAGCGCAGCCCCGTGAGCGACAACCGCGTCGTCCCGATGCCGTGCCGGACCGTGATCGCATCCTCGGCCAGCGTGTAGCCGCGCACGCAGTGAGCCAGCGAAGCCGCGACGATCAGCGGCGGCAATCCGATCAGCACGATCATGAACGGCGTCGGCAACTCGGACGGTGCCAGGAGCGGACCTAGCATCATCACCCCAAACAGGACCAGGCCGACTGCGGTCCTGACGCGCACCGTGCGACCCCAGGGCGCGCGGAATTCGATCGTGGTCACCTAACCTCCGCCCGAATACTTACGCAATCGTCATCAGTTCGCCCACTCTGCGCGCGGAACCCGTCTGCTGCACTGGCGGTCCATTAGTACGTGGGGACTGCAGAGGATTGTCCCATGAAACATCTCAATCTTCCGCTGAGCGCGTGTTGGACAGCCAGTAACAGTTCTTCACACGTATTGGATAAGCGCGCTGTCAACGGGCATCCTTGCGCAGCGTTGAGTGAAGCTCCACGCTCCGGAGGATCTGTTCCATGTTCACGAAAGTTGCGACTGCTGCTGTTCTGCTCTTGTCGAGCTGCGTAGTGCTGGCCCAAGGCCGTGAGGGCAACGCGCTCGAACAGGCCGATGCCAATCACGACGGCAAAGTCACCAAGCAGGAATACAACGACGCGCGCGCCGCGCTCTTTGCGCGAATGGATCGCAACGGCGACGGCTTCATCGACGACGCCGACTCGCGCGAGGGCGCGAACGAACGCGGCCAGCGTGCAGCCGCTGCCCTGCGCGGCCGCATCGACACCAATGGCGACGGCAAAGTCAGCAAGGATGAGTTCGTCAACGCGCCGACGATGATGTTCGACAAGTTCGACGCGAACAAAGACGGCGTGCTCGATGCCCAGGAGCTGGAAGCTGCACGCGCCGCCGCCGGCAAGTGGCGCGAACGGCGCACCCAGCAATGATCAATCGACCAGCTTCAGCACCACGCGGCCGACTGGATTGCCGGTCCGCAGGTGCTGCAAGGCGGCGGCGAATTCGTCGAGCGTAAAGACCTTGTCGATGACCGGGTGCAAGCGGTGCTGATCGATGAACGCGCTCATGCGCTGGTAATCGGCGCGCGAGCCGACGAAGACGCCGCGCGCGCTGGCGGTCTTGTTGAGCAGACCGAGCGAGGAGATCGAGCCGTCGTAACCGGACAGGCCACCGACGATCGATAGCAGGCCGCCGTAGGCGAGACTCTTCACGGATTGTTCGAGCGTTTCCTTGCCGCCGACGTCGACGACCAGATCGGCGCCGTGGCCGCCCGTCAGCGCCATCACCTGCTCGCTCCAGTTCGGATGAGTGCGATAGTTGATGCCATCGCGGGCACCGAGCCCGCGAACCGTCGCGAGCTTCTCGTCCGAGCTGCTGGTGGCGATGACGCGCGCCTTGGCTGCATTCGCGAACTGCAATGCGAAGATCGAAACCCCGCCCGTGCCCTGCACGAGCACGACGCGATCGCGCAGCTCGTTCTTGCCCACCGTTGCATTCCAAGCCGTAAGGCCCGCCGTCGGCAACGTCGCAGCTTCCTCGTAAGCAAGGCTCTTGGGCGCTGCCACGATCGCAGTGTCTTCCAGCACGACGTACTCGCCGAGCACGCCGTCCACGTCGAAACCGTGCGCGGCATTGAGGACTTCCTTGCTCGCCGTGCCATCGGTCCAGTTACGGAAATACAGGCTCGTCACGCGCGCGCCTGGACGGAAGCCCTTGACGTTTTTGCCGACAGCGACGACTTCGCCCGCGGCGTCCGATCCCGGAATGCGCCCGACCAGCGCGCCGCTGCTGTTGTTGGAGCCGAGCACTTCCCAATCGCCGCGATTCAGTCCGACGGCATGGACGCGGACCAGCACTTGTCGAGCGCCCGGTTGCGGCACCGGCGCTGTGACGAGCTTCCAGCGATAACCCGTCTCGGCTTTTTCCAGAACGATTTTGCGCGCAGTGGTCGGCAGCTGTTCGACAGCGTGCGCCACACCGGCGAGCACTGTGAACAGGAATAGCGCAATCGATCCGCTGAGTGTCTTGAGCATCGTTGTCATCCCGTGATTTTGGCGCCGCGTTGCGCGAACAGCTCGCGTAACACCGAGCGATGGCAGCGCGCTTCGTTTTCGCAATAGCAACCCACGGCGAACGAGCCGTGGTGCGAGAGCGCCGCGAGTGTGTCGAGCAACCGCGATTTGTCGGAGTCCTTCATCTCTGCGAGGTAGCGACGCTTGAAGGTCTTCCACTGCGCGTCGCTCTCGGCCGACTGGCCGAGCTTCAGCAGCGCTTCGCTCGGCGCGAGTGTCGGCAGCCACACATCGTAGAAGTCGCGCCGCGCCCAATCGGCCTTGGGCACGCCCCGTGGCGGTCGCCGCACTGTGCCGATGCGCAAACCTTCGCCGGTGGCACGAGGACTGCCGAGCCGTACGATCGAGATCGCCATGGAACACCTCCGATCTAAATTTTATGACAGATTCGGACATGGCTTCCGTGCAATCATCCTCGCCCGCTGTTCGGAGACACGCCATGACTGCCACTCAAGCTGACAAAGCGGCCACCTTCCAGGCGCTGCATCGAAACCCCGGCACGTTCGTCATCGCCAACGCATGGGACGGCGGCGCCGCACGCATCCTGCAGGGCCTCGGCTTCTCGGCGATCGCGACCTCCAGCGGCGCTGCCGCGGGTGTGCTCGGCCGGCTGGACGGCAAGATCACGCGCGATGAGGCGTTGTCACAAGCTCGGAACATCGTCGCCGCCACGGACCTGCCGGTTTCGGCGGACCTGGAGAAGGGCTTCGGCGATACGCCGGAGATCGTCGCGGAAACCGTGCGACTCGCAGCGGGCATCGGGCTCGCGGGCTGCTCGATCGAAGATGCGACGGGTCAGAAAGATAAGCCGTTGTTCGATTTCAATCTCGCGGTCGAACGTGTCGCGGCGGCGGTCCAGGCCGCACGCGCGTTGCCCATCCCGTTCACGCTGACCGCGCGCAGCGAAAACTTTCTCCGCGGTAATCCGAACCTCGACGACACCATCAAGCGGCTGCAGGCTTACGAGAAAGCCGGCGCCGACGTCCTGTTCGCGCCATTGCTGCCGGACCTGGCCGCCGTGCGCGCGGTCTGCTCGGCGGTGTCGAAGCCGGTCAACTTCATGGTCGGCGTGCCCGGCAAGTCCTTCAGCGTTGCCGAGCTGACGGCGGCGGGCGTCAAGCGCATCAGCCTCGCCACGTCGCTGTTCCGTGCGGCGATGACGGGACTGTACGAAGCGGCCCGCGAAGTGAAGGAACAGGGCACCTTCGGTTACCTCGACCGCTTGATCGACGTGAACAAGTTCATGCAGCGCTGATCGGCCCACCGCTGATCGGCCCACCGCTGATCGGCCCACCGCAGATCGGCCCACCGCAGATCGGCTATGATCCCCACGCACTCTGTGGGGATCTCCAAATGGCCATTCCTGAATCGCTGCGCGGGCAGCTGCGGCTGCCCGTCATCGGCTCGCCCTTGTTCATCGTCTCGAACCCGCGGCTCGTCATCGAGCAATGCAAGGCGGGCGTCATCGGCTCGTTTCCAGCGCTGAATGCGCGGCCGGCGCCGGTGCTCGAAGAGTGGCTGGTGCAGATCACCGAAGAGCTCGCGGCCTGCAAGCGGCAACATCCCGAACGCAAGGTCGCGCCGTTCGCGGTCAATCAGATCGTGCACGCATCGAACGACCGGCTCGCGAGCGACATCGCGCTGTGCGAGAAATATCGCGTGCCGATTCAGATCACGAGCCTGCGCGCGCCGGACGAAGTCGTGCAGTCGGCGCACTCGTACGGCGGACTCGTGTATCACGATGTGACGAACGTGAAGCACGCCAAGCGCGCGCTGCAGGCTGGCGTCGATGGACTGATCCTCGTCTGCGCGGGTGCCGGTGGACATGCCGGCTCGCTCTCGCCCTTCGCGCTGCTTGCAGAAGTGCGCGAGTTCTACGACGGGACGGTCATCTTGTCGGGCGCGATTGCGAACGGCGCGGCGATTCTTGCTACGCAAGCGATGGGCGCAGACTTCGCGTACATGGGCACGCGGTTCATCGCGACCGAGGAAGCGAACGCGAGCGCCGAGTACAAGCAGGCACTGGTCGACAGCCAGGCCGAGGACATCATCTACACGAATCTGTTCACCGGCATTCACGGCAACTACCTGCGCTCGAGCATCGTCAATGCCGGCCTCGACCCCGACGCGCTGCCAACCGCGGACAAGAGCAAGATGAACTTCGGCAGCGGCGGCAACACGAAGGCAAAAGCATGGCGCGACGTATGGGGCAGCGGCCAGGGTGTCGCCGACATCCACGAAGTCCTGCCGGTGAGCGCACTGGTCGAGCGCCTTGCAACCGAATACGAAGCCGCGAAGTCTCAACTGGACGGTCATTGCCGCTCGTTCATCTAAGGAACGGAAATGAAGCACCTCTGCCTGTTCGTGTTGAGCGCATTCGCGGTCACTGCCGCACCGGCCGCCGATCTGCTGATCGAGCACGTGACGGTCATCTCGCCGGAGCAATCGCAGCCACTCACGGACCGCAATGTCCTGATTCGCGACGGGCGCATCGTTTCGGTCGGTCAGCAAGCCGTCGCTGCCAAGGGCGACACGCGCAAGATCGACGGCCGCGGCAAGTTCCTCACGCCGGGCATCATGGATTCGCACGTGCATGCGAGCGATTCGGCGGGCATTCCGCCGCTCGGCAACGATCCTGAGCTCGTCGCGCTGCGCGATGCGTACCAGAAGCAGCAGCCGCGCAGCTATCTCTATTTCGGCGTGACGCAGCTGCTCGATCTCGCCAGCTTCGGCGAAGGTCTGAAGCGCTTCGAGAGTCAGCCGGTCAAACCCGACCTCCTTCAC
>DATJIP010000140.1:0-4460 GCA_035493235.1 Steroidobacteraceae bacterium | reverse complement strand
CTGAAGGATCTCGGCATTCCGAAGGATGCGTTCGATTTCATCAACTGGCCGACGCGCTACGACAATCGCGAGGCGGCCAAGGCGCTGAAGGGCTCGGGGATAGCCGTGCCGCCGCTCGACAGCTATGCCGCGAAACTGTGGGATTACTGGGAACGCAACCTCGACCCCGATCTGTTCATCGATCACAGCCTGTCGGGACGGGTCAAGGACAAAGTCGTCGTGGTCACCGGCGCATCGTCCGGCATAGGCAAGGCGACCGCGCTCAAGCTCGCCTCAGCCGGCGCCAAGGTGATGCTGGTCGCGCGCGGCGAGGAAAAGCTCATCGACACCAAAAAGGAAATCGAGACGGCCGGCGGCAAGAGCTGGATCTACACGTGCGATGTCTCCGACATGGCCTCGTGCGATGCGCTGGTCGCGAAGGTCCTCAAGGATCACTCCGGCTGCGATTACCTGATCAACAACGCCGGCCGGTCGATTCGCCGCGGCGTCCTCAACTCGCTCGACCGCTTCCACGACTTCGAGCGCACGATGCAGCTCAACTACTTCGGGGCGCTGCGCCTGATCATGGGCTTCCTCCCCGGGATGGTCGCGAGCAAGCGCGGACACATCATCAATATTTCGTCGATCGGCGTGCTGTCCAACGCGCCGCGGTTTTCCGCGTACGTCGCGTCGAAGTCCGCGCTCGACTCGTTCGCCGCGTGCGCCGCGTCGGAATTCATCGACAAGGGCGTCGACTTCACGACGATCAACATGCCGCTGGTGCGCACGCCGATGATCGCGCCGACCAAGATGTACGAAAACGTGCCCACACTCTCGCCGGAGCAGGCCGCCGACCTGGTCGTCGAGGCTATCGTCTACAAGCCGGTGCGAATCGCCACCCGGCTGGGCATTTTCGGCGCGGTTTCGCACGCGGTCGCGCCCAAGCTCACGCAAATACTGCTCAACAGCGCATTCAACATGTTCCCGGACTCCGCGGCCGCAGCGGGCAAGAAGGAAGGCGAGACGCAGCTCTCGCCCGAGCAGATGGCTTTTGCGCAGCTGACGCAGGGGATACACTGGTAGCGGTTCGCCGGAAGCGCAATTCCATGCAGGCACCCGCAGGCGTCGTCACCTTCCTTTTCACCGATATAGAGGGCAGCACGCGCCTGTGGGAGCAGCAGCCCGAACGGATGCGGCCAGCTCTTGCGCGTCACGATGCAATTGCGAGAGCAGCCGTGCAGGGGCATCGCGGCACCGTCGTCAAGACGGCCGGCGACGGCGTGCATGCCACTTTCGATGACCCTCTCGATGCGATAAGCGCGACGCTCGAGCTGCAGCAGGCGCTCGACGACCCCGCGGCAACCGGCGGGATCGCACTTCGCGTCCGCTGCGGCGTCCATGTCGGCGTCGACGAGCGCCGAGACAACGACTTCTTCGGCCCGGCAGTCAACCGTGCCGCACGCATCATGAGCGTCGCGCACGGCGGCCAGGTGCTTCTATCCGAGGCGGTCGCCATGCTTGTCCGCGGGCGCTTGCCTTCCGGCGTCACACTGCGCGATCTGGGTTCGGTGCGATTGCGCGATCTGGCAAGCCCGGAGCGGGTCTATCAGGTCGTCCATCCGAAGTTGCGCCAGGAGTTTCCGGCGCTGCGATCACTGGAAACCACACCGAACAACCTGCCACAGCAGCTAACATCCTTTGTCGGGCGCGAACAGGAGCTCGCCGAAGTGAGGAAGATGCTCCCGGGCAACCGACTGGTGACGCTGCTCGGCGTCGGCGGGATCGGCAAGACTCGCCTGTCGTTGCAGGTCGCAGCCGATATGCTGGATGACTTTCCCGACGGCGTGTGGTTGGTGGAGCTCGCGCCGCTGACCGATGCGCAGCTGGTGCCCCAGGCGGTGGCGTCGGTGCTCGGCGTGAAGGAGGAAGCCGGGCGGCCGGTGGTCGAGGCACTGAAGAAGCACGTCAAAGATCGGCAGCTCCTACTCATCCTGGACAACTGCGAGCACGTCGTTCACGTCTGCGCCGAACTCGCAAAGCTGCTACTCGAAGCAGGTCGAGGACTCAAGATTCTGGCATCGAGCCGCGAACATCTGCGCCTGTCTGGTGAGGCGACATATCCGGTACCGGGACTTGCGGTTCCGGATCTTTTGGAGACCACAACGCCTGCGGCCCTGACGCAATACGAGTCGGTGCGTCTGTTCATCGACCGCGCCGTAGCAGCGCAACCTTCGTTTGCAGTGACCGACCACAACGCGGTTGTCGTCGGCGAGGTCTGCCGCCGACTGGACGGCATCCCGCTCGCGATCGAGCTTGCTGCAGCGCGTGTACGTGCTCTGTCGGTCGAGAACATCGCGACACGGTTGAACGACCGTTTCCGACTGTTGACGAGCGGCAGCCGAACAGCGTTGCCCCGCCAGCAAACGCTACGCGCGCTGATCGACTGGAGCTATGACCTGCTCGACGAACGCGAGCGCGCCGTACTCAGGCGACTCGCGGTCTTCGCCGGCGGCTGGACGCTCGAGGCCGCTGAAGCGGTGTGCGCGAGTGGGGAACTGCGTGAAGTGGACGTGCTCGACCTGTTGACCGCTCTGGTGGAGAAATCTCTGGTCGTACTCGACGCCGCAGGCGGGCGCTACCGCCTTCTCGACACGGTGAGTCAGTACGCGCAGGAGCGACTGAACGATTCAGGCGAAGAAGAACAAACGCGCACACGCCATCTCGCCTTCTACCTGGCGCTCGCGGAGAAGGCCAGGCCGGAGCTTGTCGGGCCACAGCAGGGAGCGTGGCTCACGCGCCTCGATCTCGAGCGAGAGAATCTCCTTTCCGCCCATGCTTGGTGCGCTCGAGCGCAGGGCGGAGCAGCGTTCGGGCTAAGGCTGGTCTATTCGATGTTGCTCTACTGGGTCAACCGCGGTCTGCTGGGCCTCGGACATCGTGCGACCGTTGAGGCGCTCGCCCGCGAAGGAGCACAGGGCCCGACGAGTGCCCGGTGCCGCGGACTCTTCAATGCTGGTCAGCTCGGCTGCTGGATGGGTCGCTACGAGGAGGCCCGGGGATACCTGGAGGAAAGCTTGGCAATCGCGCGCCAGCTTGGGGACAAGGGAAGGATCGCGATGGCGCTTCAGCCCCTCGGAACGGCATGCCTCGGGCAAGGTGATCGCGCTACGGCGCAAACCCATCTGCAGGAAGCGCTGACCCTGGCGCAGGAGCTGGGCAACAAGCGCGAGCTTGCGGGCGCGTTCAACGCGTTGGCGCAGCTTCACCGCGCGGAAGCAGAGCTTGATAAGGCGGAGCCGCTCTACGAACGAGTCGTGGCGCTCGCCCGTGAGCTCGACGATCGCGAGAGCATCGCGATCGGTCTTCTCAATCTGGCGATGGTATCGATTGGCCGCGGGTCGGGCAATCGCGCCGGAACAATGCTACTCGAGGTCCTCGCGATCGCCGTCGAGACCGGGTCGAAACCCGTGGAGCAAAGCGCCCTAGAAGTGTGCGCCGGCCTTGCCGCGTTGCGTGCGCAATGGAATCGCACCGCCCGATTTTATGGAGCAGCAGAATCGCGTGCGGCGCAGACCGGGCTTCATCGCGATCCCGCCGATGAGGCATTTCTGGCTTCGTACCTCGCAAAAGCGCGCACCGCGCTTGGCGTGGCCACGTTCAGCGCGGCTGAGACCGTGGGCCGCGCGCTATCTAACGAGGCGGCGATGGCCGAAGCCCGAGCATGGCTGGGCGAGGGCTTGCTGACGTCGTAGTGCCATCAAGCAACCGTCTCGCCACGTGGGTGCGGCTCGACGCAATAGCGACGGGGTCTACTGTCCGTTGATAATGCCTGGATCGAGCGCTGTGCACGCGACTCCGTTGTGCAACAAGTTGATGCTGTACTTGTGGGGGGTGGGCTTCGTTTCCGAGTTGGTATCGAACCACTCAAACTTCGCACCGTTTGCCAGCACCCGACCATTATGAAACTGCGAATTACCGTGGAAATCGATGCCATTCGAAGCGAACGTGAACCCGCTGCTGGCTACTATGGTCCATTCGATACGAGGATTTGCGTTGCCCCTTTTTATCGGCGCAGCAGGTGGGGCTGCCTGGATGTTGTCCGGATTGCTGCAGTCCTCCCCGTAGACCGAAACCTGAACAAAGCAATTAGGCCCCGCGCACCCCGCCGGTGGCCGTGCCGGCGCTATGGGTGGTGCTATGAAGACGTTGTAGATAAAAACGATCAACGCTCCGACTATCGCAGCTCCAACAGCGATCGCGATGTTCTTGCTCATCTGGTCTCTCCCCAGTTGTCGATCCGACTCTTACGCCTTGTGCTGGAAGGCGCGCTCACTCCGGCATCCCTCTGTAGATGACAACTGGCCGATAATACGCTTGGATGTCTCCCAGCGCACCTGGTGTCGGCACGGCCGACTTGCCGAGCCGGCGCCGCAATGAAGCGGCTTCGCGCCGCATCTTCGCGCCGCTCGAGGCGGCGTCAG
>DATJIP010000139.1:0-24865 GCA_035493235.1 Steroidobacteraceae bacterium | reverse complement strand
AATAAGACTGGCCGCATGGTGCTCACGACTGGCAACAAGAGCGAGATGGCTGTCGGCTACGCGACCTTGTACGGCGACATGGCCGGCGGCTTCGCGCCGATCAAGGACTGCAGCAAGATGCTCGTGTATCGACTGGCGAACTACCGCAACTCGATCGCGCAAGTGATTCCGCCGCGCGTGATCGAGCGCGCGCCGTCCGCAGAGCTGCGGCCGGATCAGAAGGATTCGGATTCGCTGCCGCCGTATGAAGTGCTCGACGCAATCCTCGAACTGTTCATCGAAGACAATCTGTCGGTGGACGAGATCTCGGCACGCGGTTTCGATCGCGCGACTGTCGGTCGCGTACTCGAGATGGTGAAGCGCAACGAGTACAAGCGGCGGCAGGCGCCGCCCGGTGTGAGAATCAGCGATCGCGCGTTCGGAAGAGATTGGCGATATCCGATCACGTCGGGTTATCGCACGCGGTAAGCCTGCATCAATTGTGACGCCCATCGTCACGAACAGACCGACGGACAAGTACGCTTCCGGCCCGGAGAAATAGGGACGCGAGGGCAGGATGCGCAAATATCTGATCGTGATTGCAGCTGTCATGGCTGCATCGAGCGTGCACTCGGAGACCGTGCAGCACGATCCGACCACTGTGTACGCACTGCCCTTCAAAAGCGGCAGTTGCGTCCGAGTGCTGATGGGCTACGACGACCCGCGCGGTCATACGGGCGACCGTCGCTTCGCGATACTTTTCGGCGCTCCTGTGGGGACTGAGGTGCTAGCCGCGCGCGGCGGAGTCGTGGCTGGCACCGGTACTGTTCCACACGGCGACGATCCGGGCACCTCGCGCGGCGACTACGTCTTGGTACGACATAGCGATGGCACTTTCGGCGCCTACATACATCTGCGGCACAAGGGCGCCGCTGTCGCCAAGGGGCAGTCCGTGAAGACCGGCCAGTTGCTCGGCTACTCCGGCTGCTTCGGACGCTGCGACGCCGGAGTGTTGCACTTTCACGTGTCGACGCCGATGGACGAGCGCAGGTCCGACTACAAGACGTTTCCGACGGTCTTCAAGACCGGCCAGGACAGCGTGGAATTTCTCGAGGCCAATCGCTGCTACCTCGTGCCCTGATGGAGTATGAGCATGGATGACGCAATTTTCTGGGCACAGTTCATCGGCTGGTGCGTCGTACTGACCGTCCTGGGTGCGCTCACCTGGAAACGTCCGGGCACCATAGCTCTGAGCGTCACTGGCATCATCGGGCTCGTCGTGATGTTGGGGTCCTTCCGGACGGACTCGTTCTGGGTAATCGGCGTGATCGTCGCCGTTATCTGTGCCTTCCCCATCACGATCGTGACGGCAATTGTCACCGAGAGCCTCATGGACAAGTACGGCTCGCGCGACGACGAGTAGCTGTGATCGCCGGTTTGCTCAGAGTGATCTTGAAGGTTCTGCTCGTGGTAGCCGCCGCTGCGGTGGTGCTGACGATCGCGGGCGAATTTCTGCGGCAACTGGTGCCGGAGGCTTACCGCCAACCGCTCTGGCTGACGGGCCTGCTCATTTCTATATCGAGTTTCCTCGGAGCGCTGTTGGTTACAGCGTTTGCTGCGCGCAGGCGCAAACTGGAGAACCTGCTGCTGGTGGAAGCCGCGTTCGGCGGACTGCTCTAGCTGCTGTTCGTGACTGGCAGCGACTGTACGCTCGTGCAGTCAGCCCGGGGTCGGTTGCAGTTGAGGTGCGGTGATGTCGGTGGAGCCGTTATGGACGAGCCGATCACGAGGTGAGATCACCTGGCGTCGGCAGTTTGTGCAAACACACCCAACGTGAAAACGAAATTGCTCGTCGCCGGTTTTATAGTTGGCGCGCTCGTCCTTTGGTTGACGATCGATCAGAAGAGATTTGTGACCGATGTTCGGCGCGGCGTAGCGGGAGATGTCGAACTCATCGAGTTGTGTGTCCCGTCAGGCTCTTGTACGTCCTTGGGCAAAAGCGATAGTGCGACCCTCCGCGAAGCAATCAAATCCTTGTCGCACGTTGAAGGAAGGCTGCCCCTGCCAAGACACCGATATCAAGCGACAGGCTAGTCAAGATCAGGACGCGCGGATCTCGAAGCGGAACGTTCCAGCATTGCTTTCGCCTTGTGGAGTTCGTTGGGGGGCTGAAGCTTATTTGAATGAGATCGCGACGGATCCTGAGTGCAAGAAAATCGACAAATATCTGTCCGGCTACGCGGCAATCCATAAGCTTGATTGAACCGGGAGCGACATCGATGGTTGGGATGTTCGTTATCTCGCGACACCCTCACCAGATCTTCCACCAACTCTTCTTCTTCTCCCCCTGCGCGACCTGCTGATCCGGATTCTCGTAGTTCTCCTTCAGCACCTTCTCGGTATCCGCCGCCAGGTCTTCCATTCCCAGCTTGTGATACGACTGCGCCATGATCTCCAGCGCGTGCTTGATCTGCGGCGCGCCGTCGTAATTCTCGATTGTATACTTCGCGCGATTGATCGCTCCCACCCACGCGCCGCGCTTCAGGTAGTAGTCGGCGACGTACACCTCATAGCTCGCCAGACGGTTGCGCAGGAAGATCATCCGCTTCCTGGAGTCCTCGGCGTATTCGCTATTCGGATAACGCTCGAGGATCGTCTGGAACGCCTGGAACGATTTGCGCGCGTCGATCGGCGGGCGCTCGGAGAGGTCGGCGTTGAACCAGCGCTCCATGAAATTCGGGTTGCGCTCGAACTGCGTCAGGCCCTTGATGTAGTACGCGTAGTCGACGCGCGGATGCGCCGGGTTCTCGCGGATGAACTGGTCGGCCTGGTCGATCGCCGATTCCGGCTCGCGGTTCTTGTAGTACGCGTACATCAGGTCCAGCTGGCCCTGGCGCGCGGGGTTGCTGAACGGAAAGCGTGCTTCCAGCTGCTCGTAGTAGGTGATGGCGTCCTTGTAGTTGCCGTTGTCGCTGGCATGTTTGGCCATGTCGTAGAGCTTTTCCGCATCGCCGACCGGCTTGCGCGGGTTGCCGCCGCACCCCGCCAGCGTCGCCAGCAGGAGCGCGGCCGTGGTCAAAACGAGGATGCGCATGCGAGAATTCGAGGCCATTTTTCAGGTCGTTCCAGTCAGGTCCGGGCGTCAGGCAAGGCGGGCGAGTATAGCCGGGTCCTTTCTTTGTCGGCAGGCTGGTCCATTAAGTTCCTCCACCAAGCCCGAGCCTCATGTCTGAACCGATCCAGCGCACCGTTACCGTTCCCGTCGAATACGCCGGCCAGCGCCTGGATCAGGTGCTGGCGGAGTTGCTCGGCGACTTTTCGCGGACCCGCATCAAGGAGTGGATCGAGGCCGGTCAGGTGCTGGTCGACGGTGAGAAGCTGCGACCCAAGGACAAGGTTCTAGGCGGCGAGCAGGTCAGCGTCACGGCGGTGGTCGAGGCGGCCACCGGGGTCGAGGCCGAGCAGATCGAGCTGGACGTCGTCCACCAGGATCGCCATATCTTCGTGCTCAACAAGCCGGCCGGGCTGGTCGTACATCCGGGCGCCGGCAACGCTGCCGGCACCTTACAGAACGCGTTGCTCCACCTGGATCCGAAGCTCGCGCAAGTGCCGCGGGCGGGCATCGTGCATCGGCTCGACAAGGATACGAGCGGGTTGATGGTGGTCGCGCGCACGCTCGCAGCACACACGGCGCTGGTGCGTGCGATCGAAGCGCGCGAAGTCGAGCGCGAGTACGAAGCAGTGTGTATGGGAGTGATGACGGGTGGCGGCGTGGTCGATGCGCCGATCGGTCGGCATCCCGTCGATCGCGTGCGCATGTCGATTCGCGAAGATGGGCGTGAGGCAGTGACGCACTATCGCGTGCTGAAAAGATTTCGCGCGCACACGCACGTGCGCTTGAAACTGGAGTCGGGACGCACACATCAGATTCGCGTGCACATGGCGCACATTCGTTATCCGATCGTTGGCGATCGTGTCTATGGCGGGCGGCTGTTGTTGCCGAAGGGTGCGTCGCCGCAGCTCATCGACGCGCTGCGAGCATTCCGTCGGCAGGCACTGCATGCCGCGAGCCTCGCGTTCGCGCATCCAGTGAGCGAGAAGCCGATTCGCTGCGAGGCGCCGTTGCCCGCGGACATGCAGGCACTGTTGCGAGTTCTCGCTGAAGACCAGAAGAAGAAGGCATGACCGGTCTCGACCTCATCGCAGCGGATTGGCCGGCGCCGCCGAACGTGCGCGCTGTGGCGACAACACGCGTGGGCGGTGCGAGTGTCGGCGCGTACGCGAGCTTGAATCTTGGTTCGCACGTCGGCGATGACGCGCGCGCGGTCGGTGAAAATCGAATGCGATTGCGCACGGCGCTGGCGCTGCCGCGTGATCCCCTGTGGCTCAATCAAGTGCACGGCACGGCTGTGGTCGAGGCGACATCGCACGACTCGCCGCCGACTGCTGACGCGTCGTTTGCGCGATTGCCTGGTCACGCGTGCGTCGTGCTCACGGCTGATTGCTTGCCAGTCTTGCTGTGCGATCGCGAGGGGACTCGGGTCGCGGCGGCTCACGCTGGTTGGCGTGGCCTCGCTGGTGGAGTCGTCGAGAGCGCGCTGCGCGCGATGGGCGTCGCGCCGGATCGTGTGCTTGCCTGGCTGGGACCTGCAATCGAGCAGGACATGTTCGAAGTCGGTCCGGAAGTGCGCGAGCAGTTCGTCGCGCGATCGGCTGCCAACTCGGCCGCGTTCAGCGAAAACGCACGCGGTCGCTGGCAAGCCGATCTGTACGATCTCGCACGACGCGAGCTTGCGCGGCTCGGCGTCACGCAGGTGTTCGGCGGCGGCTTCCGCTGTTACGGTGATCGCGATCGCTTCTTTTCGTTTCGCCGCGACGGCACGACCGGGCGCATGGCGACGCTGGTGTGGATGAAATAAGAATGCCGTTGCTCGCCTGGATCGTCCTGTTCACCTTGCTCGGCGGTGCGCTCAGCGCGCTCGCGGCGTCGCTGTTTCTGGTCGCGCCCGAATCGCTGCGTGCGCGCGTGCTGCCGCATCTCGTCAGCTTCGCGACCGGAGCACTGCTCGGCGCGGCGTTGCTCGGACTGCTGCCGCACGCAATCGAAGCAGCTGGCATCTCGGGCACGCACAACGTCGGGTTGACGCTGCTCGCGGGACTGCTCGTGTTCTTCGTGCTCGAGAAGATGGTGCTCTGGCGGCATTGCCATCAGGAGGTTTGCGAGGGTCACGTGCCGCACGCACACGGCCACGCGAGCGATGCGCATCGCGATGCCGCGTCCGCGTCGCTCATCCTGATCGGGGATGGCTTCCACAATGTGCTCGACGGCGTGCTGATCGCTGCGGCATTCATGACCGACGTTCACCTCGGCATCGTCACGGCACTTGCCGTCATCGCTCATGAGATCCCACAAGAGGTGGGCGATCTTGCGATCCTGCTCCACGGCGGCATGTCGCGCCTGCGCGCCCTCACGCTGAACCTGCTGACGAGCCTGACCTCCGTAGTCGGCGGCGTCGCGGCCTACTTCTCCTTCGGCCCGGTCCAGCAGGTATTGCCTTACGCAATTTCGCTCGCGGCCGCGAGCTTCCTGTACATCGCCGTCGCGGACCTGATCCCCGGTCTGCACCGCCGCGTCGACGCCGGCGCCGGCGTCCGCCAGTTCGTCTTCATCGTGCTGGGCGTAGCCGTCATTTACGTGAGCCATTCGCTCGCTCATTAGATGGTGCCGGGGGAAGAAAACGGCTCATAACTCAGCAGCGCAGCATCGTCGCGCCAGGGTGAATGCTGCGGCGCTGAGTTATGAGCCGTTTTTCTCCCCCGGCACCGTCCGGAACGGTTGAATTCCAAAGCTTATCCCCTACATTTCCGCCATGCGCATGGACAAACTCACCAGCCGGTTTCAGCAGGCGTTGGCGGACGCCCAGTCGCTCGCCGTCGGGCGGGATCACCAGTACATCGAGCCGCTGCACGTCATGTCGGCCCTGCTCGATCAGCAGGGCGGCTCGGCGCGCCCGCTGCTGGACAAGGCCGGCGTCAACATCAACCTGTTGCGCTCGCAGCTGGGCGAGGCGCTCGATCGCCTGCCGAAAGTCGAGGGCAACGCGGGCGAAGTGCATCTTTCGAACGAGCTGAACCGCGTCCTCAACCTCACCGACAAGACCGCGCAGAAACACGGCGACCAGTACATCTCCAGCGAGCTGTTCGTGCTTGCGGCGCTCGAAGACCGCGGTACGCTCGGCCAGGTGCTGCGCAATGCCGGCGCCGTGAAGGGTGCGATCGAAAAGGCCGTCGAGGAGCTGCGGGGCGGTGAGAAAGTGAACGACCCGAACGCGGAAGAGAGCCGCCAGGCCCTGGAGAAATACACCGTCGATCTGACCGAGCGCGCCGAGCAGGGCAAGCTCGATCCGGTCATCGGCCGCGACGACGAGATCCGTCGCACCGTGCAGGTCCTGCAGCGGCGCACCAAGAACAACCCCGTTCTGATCGGCGAGCCGGGCGTCGGCAAGACCGCCATCGTCGAAGGCCTCGCGCTGCGTATCGTCAACGGCGAAGTGCCCGAGAGCCTGCGCGACAAGCGCATCCTCGCGCTCGACATGGGCGCGCTGATCGCGGGCGCGAAATATCGCGGCGAATTCGAAGAGCGCCACAAGGCCGTGCTCAACGACCTGGCGAAGCAGGAAGGCCGCGTCATCCTGTTCATCGACGAGCTGCACACGATGGTCGGCGCAGGCAAGGCCGAAGGCGCGATGGACGCCGGCAACATGCTCAAGCCTGCGCTCGCGCGCGGCGAGCTGCATTGCGTGGGCGCGACCACACTCGACGAGTATCGCAAGTACATCGAGAAGGATGCGGCGCTGGAGCGGCGCTTCCAGAAGGTGCTGGTCAACGAGCCCTCGGTCGAAGACACGATCGCGATCCTGCGCGGCCTGAAGGAGCGCTACGAAGTTCACCACGGCGTCAGCATCACCGACCCCGCGATCATCGCGGCAGCGACGCTCTCGCACCGTTACATCACCGACCGCCAGTTGCCCGACAAGGCCATCGACCTGATCGACGAAGCCGCGTCGCGCATCCGCATGGAGATCGACTCCAAGCCCGAATCCATGGACCGGCTGGAACGCCGCATGATCCAGCTGAAAATCGAGCGCGAAGCGCTGAAGAAGGAATCGGACGATGCTTCGAAGAAGCGTCGCGCCGCGCTCGACGAGCAGATCAAGGGACTCGAAAAGGAATACGCCGACCTCGAGGAAGTCTGGAAGGCCGAGAAGGCCTCCGTGCAAAGCTCCGCTCACATCAAAGAGGAGCTCGAGCGCGCACGCCTGGACTTGGAAGCCGCACGCCGCGCACAGGACCTCGCGCGCATGTCCGAGCTTGCCTACGGCAAGATCCCCGAGCTCGAGCGGCGGCTCGCCGCAGCGAGCAGCGCCGAGCAGGCGCCGACCAAGCTCCTGCGCAACAAGGTCACCGAGGAAGAAGTCGCCGAAGTCGTTTCGAAGTGGACCGGCATTCCGGTCTCCAAGATGCTCGAAGGCGAGCGCGAAAAGCTCCTGCACATGGAGGATGCGCTGGGCAAGCGCGTCGTCGGTCAGAGCGAAGCCGTGCGCGCCGTGTCCGATGCTATCCGGCGCTCGCGCGCCGGCTTGTCCGATCCGAACCGGCCGAACGGCTCGTTCCTGTTCCTCGGCCCGACCGGCGTCGGCAAGACCGAGCTCTGCAAAGCGCTCGCCGAATTCCTGTTCGACACGGAAGAGGCAATGGTGCGCCTCGACATGTCCGAGTTCATGGAGAAGCACTCGGTCGCGCGCCTCATCGGCGCACCGCCGGGCTATGTCGGCTACGAAGAGGGCGGTTATCTCACCGAGGCCGTGCGCCGCCGTCCGTATTCCGTGCTGCTGCTCGACGAAGTCGAGAAGGCGCATCCCGATGTGTTCAATGTGCTGCTGCAGGTTCTCGACGACGGCCGCCTGACCGACGGTCAGGGCCGCACCGTCGACTTCCGCAACACGGTCATCATCATGACTTCGAACCTCGGCTCGCACGTGATCCAGGAGCTGACCGGCGAGGCGAACTACGCAAAGATGAAGCAGGCGGTGATGGAGATCGTGCAACAGCACTTCCGTCCCGAGTTCATCAACCGGGTCGACGACATCGTCGTGTTCCATCCGCTCGGCCGCGACCAGCTGCGCTCGATCGTCGACATCCAGCTCGGCTATCTGCGCCGGCGTCTGGCGGAGCGCGACATCGAGCTGACGCTCGACGACTCCGCGCGCGACCTGCTCGGCGAGGCGGGCTTCGATCCGGTGTACGGCGCGCGCCCGCTGAAGCGGGCCATCCAGCAGCAGGTGGAAAACCCGCTCGCGCAGCGGATCCTGAAAGGGGAGTTCGGGCCCGGCAGCCGGGTGCAGGTCACGACCAAAGCGGGTTCACTGGTCTTCGGCAAGGGCTAGCCGGCAAAAGCCAGGCCTTTTGACGGCGTAGTCGCAAGGGCCCCGGCCGCTTTCGACAAAAGACAATGGCCAGCCGGCCGGTTGGCCTCTATCATCCGCCGGCTTGTTTTTGCCGGGAACGCTCCATGCCCTTCTACGAATACGAGTGCACCAACTGCAAGTTCTACGTCGAGGCTTTACAGAAAGTCTCCGATGCGCCGCTGAAGCAGTGTCCGAGCTGCAAGAAGCAGACGCTCAAGAAACTGGTCTCCGCGCCGGTGTTTCGCCTGAAGGGCGGCGGCTGGTACGAAACCGATTTCAAATCGGACCAGGAAGGCAAGCGCAATCTCGCCGCCGGCGAGGAAGCGGCCGAGAGCGCGTCGAGCGACAAGCCCGCCGACGACAAAGCGAAGCCGGCCGAAGCTTCCCAGCCTGCCGACAAGAACGCTGACAAGAAGCCCGCGGCCGCTGCGGCAAGCAGCAAGGCGTCGACGAGAAAATCGCCGGCCCGGCCCGCGGCGCGCTCGACCAAAGCCCGCAGCAAGGCCAAGCCCAAGCCCGCCAAGCGCGCAGCCAAGCGACGCCGCTGACGCGGGGTTTCCGGTAACATCGCGGGCTCCCGTCCCGAGCCCAAGTTTCCCCATGCGTTCCCATTATTGCGGTCAGGTCAACGAGTCCCTCATCGGCCAGGAGATCGGCGTCGCCGGCTGGGTGCATCGCCGGCGCGATCATGGCGGAGTGATCTTCGTCGACTTGCGCGACCGCGAGGGCTTGCTGCAGATCGTCTTCGATCCGGACCGCAAGGACATGTTCGCGAACGCCGAGCGGCTGCGCGGCGAATTCTGCGTGCAGGTCCGCGGGCTGGTGCGCTCGCGGCCCGCGGGCACGATCAATCCGCACATGGCCACCGGCAAGGTGGAAGTCCTGGCGCACGAGCTGGAGATCCTCAATCGCTCCGAGACGCCGCCGTTCCATCACGACGAAGTGACCAACGAAGAGCTGCGCCTGAAGTATCGCTACCTCGATCTGCGGCGCGACGTGATGCAGAAGCGGCTGTTGTTGCGTCATCAGGTAACGCGCACCATGCGCTCCTGGCTCGACGACAACGGCTTCGTCGACATCGAGACGCCGATGCTCACCAAGGCGACGCCGGAAGGTGCGCGCGACTATCTGGTGCCGAGCCGCACGCATGCCGGTCAGTTCTTCGCGTTGCCGCAGTCGCCGCAGATCTTCAAGCAGCTGCTGATGATGAGCGGCTTCGATCGTTACTATCAGATCGTGCGCTGCTTCCGCGACGAGGACCTGCGCGCGGAACGTCAGCCCGAGTTCACGCAGCTCGATATCGAGACCTCGTTTCTCGGTCAGGAACAGATCATCCAGTTGATGGAAGAGCTGGTGCGCTTCGTCTTCAAGACCGTGCTCGCGGTCGAGCTGCCGCAGCCGTTCCCGCGCATCTCATATGCCGAGGCGATGCGCCGGTACGCGTCGGACAAGCCGGATCTGCGCAACCCGCTCGAGCTGGTCGACATCGCGGACCTGGTGCGCGACAGCCAGTTCAAGGTGTTCGCCGGCCCCGCCGCAGATCCGAACGGACGCGTCGCGGCGCTGCGCGTACCGCAAGCCGGCACGAAGATGACCCGCAAGGAGCTCGACGACTTGACGCCGTTCGTCGCGCGCTACGGCGCGAAAGGCCTCGCGTACATCAAGATCAACGAGCAGGCGAAGGGCCGCGATGGCCTGCAGTCGCCGATCCTCAAATTCCTGAGCGACGCTGCGATCGACGGCATCCTGTCGCGCACCGGCGCAGTCGACGGCGACGTGATCTTCTTCGGCTCGGACCGCGCCAAAGTCGTCAACGATGCGCTGGGCGCGCTGCGCCTGAAGCTCGGCAACGATCTCGGCCTGGTGCAGACCGGCTGGCGGCCGTTGTGGGTCGTCGACTTCCCGATGTTCGAGTGGGACGCGGACGCGAAGCGCTGGGGCGCCGTGCATCACCCGTTCACGTCGCCGCGCGATCCGGACGCCGCCGTGCTGCGCGCGGATCCGGGGAACGCAGTCGCGAACGCGTACGACATCGTGTTGAACGGCTCGGAGATCGGCGGCGGCTCGGTGCGTATCCATCGGCAGGAAATGCAGTCGACGGTGTTCGACCTGCTCGGCATCAGCGCGGAAGAAGCGCAGAAGAAGTTCGGCTTCCTGCTCGAAGCGTTGACTTACGGCACGCCGCCGCACGGCGGCATCGCCTTCGGCCTCGATCGCATCGTTATGTTCATGGCGGGCACCGACAGCATCCGCGACGTGATAGCGTTCCCGAAGACGCAGACTGCAGCCGACGTGATGAGCGGCGCGCCGACGAACGTGTCGGAGGAACAGCTGAGAGAGCTGCACATCCGCGTCAAGCTGCCGGTGAAAGAATAAAAAGGCGCGCGCCTTACGAACGCGCGCGGGATGGACGGGGAGGCTCGGAATGCTGCGTCGTTGGAATCTGCGCAAGGCTGCGTGCTTCTGGACCATTGCGGTCGCCACGCTCTCTTTTGACGGGCCCGCCACTGCGGAGACGAACTTTCTTTCGCCGGTCGGGCCGACAGGCGGATTCATCTCCAAGGTGCTGCGTCATCCAACCCTGCCGTTGTATTCGTACGCGCTGACGCAGGCCGGCTATTACTGGTCGCCCAATGGCGGCATCAGCTGGGGGCTGATCGGCTGGGAGTTGTCGACTCCGCCGGTGGACCTGGCGATAGATCCCACGGACCCGAACCGCATCATCTTCGCGGTGCCAGGCGAATCGCCGGTGGTCAGCACCGACAAGGGCTTCACCCTGGGCCATTCCGGCAACTTTCCGCTCGTGCCGGCCGGCTTGAGCCAGGTCGAGTTCAGCGCCGACGGCTCCGTCGTCTATGCGGCGTCGGGTGTCAGGATCTTTCGCAGCACGGACAGCGGTCGCAACTGGAGCGAGCGCACCGCAGTCACTGCGAACACTTTCAGCAATCTGCAGTTTCTGCGCGTCGATCCTCTCAATGCTCAAGTGATCTACGTGTACGACTTGAACGACGGCGGCTTTCGCAGCAGCAACGGCGGCGGCTCGTGGCAGCCGATCGCGATGCCGGCGAACACGGTCGACGTCGCAATCACCAGCACTTCGCCGCAGAAGATCTGGGCGGCGTCCACTTCCACCGGTGTGCATCTGAGCACCAACGGCGGAGCGAGCTGGCCCGTCGTGCTGGGGCGCGCAGCGCTGTCGATCGCGCTCGATCCGCAGAATCAGGCGGTGGTGTACGCGGGCACGAGTCCGGACGGATTGTTCCGGACGGCTGATGGCACCAACTGGTCGAACGTGCAGGGCAACGCGCGCATCGGTCAGATCAATTCGATCGCGGTGGATCCGCTGGACTCCACGAAGGTGATGCTCGGCGGCGTCTCCGGCATCGTCCTCGGCACTCCCGCGACCAGCGGAACCGGCGGCGTCTGGGCGCGCCGCGATCCGAATATCGACGCAACCACTGGCGGCGATCTGTCTGCGCCGAGCGGCTCGGATCGCGTTTACTTCAATACCGCCAACAACGGCGTGCACTTCCTCGCCGACGATGCTGCACTCGCCGCGCCCGTGAACAACGAGGCGATCGATCCGTTTCAACCAGCCGTGGTAACAGCGTCGACGTTCGGTCTGCTGGCTCAGGCGCGCACGCCGCACCGGTTGTTCGTCGGCATCTCTGGCGGCTACGTGCGCTCCGACGACGCCGGCGATACGTGGCATGCCGGTACAGTGGGCACCCCGAATGGCGTGCTTCACTTCGCCGACTCGCCGGGCAATCCCGATCTCATCCTTGCCTCCACATTTCCGGGCATTCACCGCTCGATAGATGGTGGTGACACCTGGATGCCGGTGACGAACGGCCTGCCAGTGGAGCCGCAGGCGAGCGCGCTGCTATTCGCACCGACCGCGCCGAACACCGTTTACGCGGGGATTCAGTCGGGCGGCGGCAGCTGCTGCACTCAGCACGGCGTCTATCGATCGACCGATGGTGGTGTCACTTGGGCTGCAGCGAACGCCGGCTTCACGTCGGCGGAGATCCGCTCGCTCGCCATCGATCCCACGAATGCGCAGATCGTCTACGCAGCTGCGAACGTAGACGGCTTGCTGAAGACGACCGACGGTGGCGCTTCGTGGTCGCAGCTGACGTGGCCGAATAGCCAGTCGAGTACTTTTTCGGTCGCGGTCGATCCGCAGTTTCCCAACATCGTCTACGTCGGCGGCGCCAATAGCCTCGCCAGGTCGGTCGATGCCGGCCTCACATGGCAGGTGATGGACTCGGGGCTCAGTCACACGAACCCCTTCTGGCTGGCGAGTGCGCTGCTCGCACATCCGCGGCGCGCTGGTTCGCTGCTCGTCTCGACCACCAGCCGTGGCGTGCTCGAGTTCATCGTTGCGCCGGATCTGAAGGTGCTCGCGGCGCCGGGTGCGTCGGGGCCAGTCCTGCCCATCGGCGGTCAGGCAACGTACCCGTACGAGATCGTCAATTTCGGGCCGTATCATGCGACCGGCGTACGTTTCGTCGCCACGCTCCCCGACGCGACGAACATTTCCGCGACCACGAGCCTGGGTACGTGCTCTGTGCAAGGCACGACGGTGACGTGCGCCGTAGGGGTGGCGCAGGGGGCGACGCACACGAATATCGTCGTGAAGGCCACTCATCCGGTGGCAGGGACGGCGCAAGTATTGTGGTCGGCCAGCGGCGATCAGCCCGATCCGAATTCCAGCGACAACACGGGCGTGTCCAGCACGACGATCCAGGCGCAAGCCGACGTTGCTGTAACGGTGAACGGTCCGACGTCTGCGCTCGCGGGCAGCGCCCTGACGTACACGTACACGGCTACGAACCTCGGACCCAATGACGCTGCGGGCGTGACAGCCAACATCAGGCTGTCCACTGGCATGAGCGTGCCGACCGTAACCACGACGCGAGGCACGTGCACCATCGCTCAGCTCGTGATCGATTGTGCCCTGGGCGATATTCCGAACGGCGGCGCCGCGACGATAACCGTGCATACGGCCATGCCTGCCACGGCCATCAATGGCGCGCAGCTGTCGGCATTTTTCGCAACTGCGAGCACAGATCTCGTTCTGACCAACAACAACCCGGTCACGCGACCGGATTTCACGACTCCGCCGTCGGCTGGCGGTGGCGGAGGCGGCGGCGGTTCGAGCTCCGCGCTCTGGCTGTTGGCGCTGACCGCGCTGACGATGGTTCGGCGCTACGCCAGGCCCAGTCGCTTGAGGATTTCCGGCGTCGGCCCATCGAACGTCTCCATCGCGACGTTGCCGACGTACTTCAGATCCTTCACGCCGACCGGCGTCGTGTAGAAGCCGCCGGCCGTCAGCGCGCGATAGCGCACGAAGGACTGCTCTTTGACGATTGCATCCGCGATCGTGCTCAGCTGCTGCGCCGACAATTTCGCGAACGACGTCTTGAAGCGCCGCTGCGCTTCGCTTTCGACCCGGCTCAAAGCGTCGACGATCGTCTTGCGGTCCTCCGCGTGCTCGGGGTAGGGCGCGCTGATCCATTCGTCGAGGAAGTCGACTACGCCGACGCTGGATGCGGCAGGCGAGGTGTCATCCGCGGGAATGATCAGATCGCACAGCGCTGCTGCAGTCACGCGCTGCTCCTTCGACAGCGTCAGCGGCCACAACTCGCCGGCCTTGTAGATCTTCATCAGGTTCGGATCTTTGCCGTAGCCTTTTGCCGCCGGCGCAGCCGCGAGCGCATCGAAGGAAGCGGTCGGCAGCCTGAGGGCCGCGCTCGCTCCCAGCACCCACTTGATCGCCGTACGTCGATCGAGCTCGTACATGTCAAAGCTCCCGTCGCTTCATCGCTTGCAGCATGTAATCCGCCGACCGCCACGCCAGCGCCATGATCGTCAGCGTCGGATTCTTGTCGGCGTTCGACGGGAACGGCGCGCCGTCGGTGATGAACAGGTTCTTCACGTCCCAGCTCTGCAGCCACTGGTTGACGACCGAGGTCTTCGGATCCGCACCCATGATCGCGCCGCCGATCTCGTGAATGATGAAGCCGCCGGGGGCGATCGCCTTGCGGCCGTCGAGCTCGGGCTTGCCCATTACTTTGCCGCCCATCTCCTCGATGATCGCGGCGAACGTGCGTTGCATGTGCGCGGCCTGGCGCGTCTCGTGATCCGACCACTTCCAGGAGAAGCGCAGCGTCGGAATGCCCCAGCGATCCTTCTTGTTCGGATCGATCTCGCAATACGAGTTTTCGTTCGGAATCATTTCGCCGCGGCCCGACAGGCCGATGAACGAGCCGTAGTAGCGCCGCATGTCTTCCTTGAGCTTGCGGCCGTAGCCGCCGGCGAACTCGGACATCGAGCCCATGCTGCCGACGCTCGGCATGCGCCGGCCGCTGCCCGTCTCGATGTGATAGCCGCGTGCGAAGTCGAGCTTGCCCGCCTTCTGCTGCTGGTAGAGCCACCACGGAGAATAGATATGAATGCCGCCGGCGCCGTCTTCGTTCGCCGGCGGCAGATTTTCCAGCAGCGGAATCTGGCCGGAGACCGACGAGCCGACAGTGTCCATGAGGTACTTGCCGACTTTGCCGCTCGAGTTCGCGAGACCGTGCGGGAATTGCCTGGATTTCGAGTTGAGCATGATGCGCACGGTCTCGCATGCGCTCGCGGCCAGCACGACGACGCGCGCCTTGGCGCGATGCTCCTGACCGCTCGCCCGGTCGACGAACACGACGCCGGAGGCGAGCCCGCGCTGGTCGAGCTCGACTTCACGCACCATCGCCTGCGTGCAGATGTCGAGATTGCCGGTCGACATCGCGGGCGGCAGATGCACCGTGGTCGATTGATACGTCGCGCGGATCGAGCAGCCGCGGCCGCAGTCGGTCGCCCAGAAGCACGCAGCGCGGTCACGCATGTGCTGGGCCAGGATCTGTTGCGCGCGCTCATTGCCCGGATGCAGCAGTTTCGGCAACCGTGTGTGATCGAGCTTCTGCGTCAGCACCGCGCGATGCGCCGCGATGACCGGCACGCCGATCTTCTTCGCGCGCTGACGGATCAATAGTTCGCCGGCACGCGCCTTCGGCGGCGGCAGCAGCACGCCGGGAGAGGAATTCGGCGTGTTCTCCATGCCGTCGTTGTCGCCGTAGACGCCGATCAGCATTTCGACTTTGTCGTAGTAGGGCGCGACGTCGCCGTAGTCGATCGGCCAGTCGAAGCCGAGTCCGTCACGCGTATGCGGCTTGAAATCGTATGGGCCGTTACGCAGCGAAATGCGGCCCCAGTGATTGGTGCGTCCGCCCAGCATGCGTGCGCGCCACCACCAGAAGCGTTGCTCCGGATCGGGCGAAGCGCTCGAGTACGGTTCGTCCGGCATTTCCCAGCCGCCGTCGATGGTGGAGTCGTAGAAGCCGAATTCCTTGTCCGGCGTCGACGTGCCGCGCAGCGGCGCCTGGTCAGGCGTGTGGAACATCGGCGTCTCGGTCTCGGGCACGTAGTTGCGGCCCGCTTCGAGCATCAGCACCTTGGCGCCGTCCATCGTGAGCGTGTACGCCGTCTGGCCACCGGCTGCGCCGGAGCCGACGACGATCACGTCGTACTCCTTCTGCAGCTTGTCGGGACGAATCATTGCCATGGCGGTTACTTCAACTTCTTGACGCTGATGTCCCGGAACAGCACGACGTCTTTATCGTTGTGGTTCTGCAGCCCGAAGTAGCCCGCAGCCGGCCGCTGGCCGCGATCGGGTTCCGAGGACTTCTTCTTCTCCGGCACCGGATCGCCTTCCCTGTAGTCGGTGATCTTCTCGCCGTTCAGCGTGACCACGGTGCGATTGTCGGTGAGCGTGATCTCCATCGTGTTCCACTCTTTCAGCTCCGGCTTCGCCAGCGCCTTGGTGAGCGAATACAGCACGCCGGTGCGGTGATAGTCGTCCTCGCTCGGATCGATCTGCACTTCGTAGCCTTTGTTCACCGGCATCCACGGCTCGGTCGGCTCGGTCGGAATGCGGATGAAGATGCCGGAGTTACCGCCCTTGGCGGGATCGGGCACCTTGAACACGACGCGCAGCACCGAGTTGCTCAACTTCTCTTTCGTGTACCAGAGCAGGCCCATGCCGCCGGTCGTTTTGATCACGCCGTTCTCGACCACCATCTCTCCCGGACCGACGTGCTGCCAGCCATCGAGATTCTTGCCGTTGAACAGCGGCGTCCACTGGCCATAGTCCTTCGCGTGGGAGCTCATGGCGGCGAGTCCGGCGAGTGCGACGACACAGCCAACAGAAAGTGATCGAAGGGACATGCTCGACTCCTCATGATTCACATTGCTATCCAGGCCGCGTTGCGGCGGCTCGATTCCACGGCGGCGTGCACGAACTGCACTCCGCGCAATCCGTCTTTGCCGGCAGGCACGAGCAACGCGCCCGCCGGCGGCGAAGTTTTCGCATCATGCGCTGCGATCAGGTCCGCGATGTCGCGGTACAGCTGAGCGAACGCTTCGAGATAACCCTCCGGATGGCCGGACGGGATTCGAGTGGCGCTCGCTGCGAGCGGCGTTGTGCCCGCGCCGCCGCGCGCGATCACGCGTGGCGGTTGTCCGTACGGCGCATATCGCAAGTGATTCGGTTCTTCCTGCGACCATTCGAGTCCGCCCTTCGCGCCGTAGATGCGCAGGCGCAGGCCGTTTTCGTTGCCGGGCGCGACCTGCGTGGCCCAGAGGCTGCCGCGCGCACCGTTGGCGAATCGCAGCAGCATCTGTGCGTTGTCGTCGAGCTTGCGCCCCGCGACCTGCGTCGAAAGATCCGCCGCCAGATGCGCCACGCGCATGCCGCTCACGAACTCAGCGAGATGAAATGCATGCGTGCCGATGTCGCCGACCGATCCTGCAACGCCCGATTGCTGCGGGTCGGTGCGCCACGACGCCTGCTTCTGACCTTCCGCTTCCAGCGCGGTCGTCAGCCAGTCCTGCGCGTACTCGACCTGCACGACACGCAGCTCACCCAGCTCGCCGGCGGCGATCATTTCCTTCGCCTGGCGCACGAGCGGATAGCCGCTGTAGTTGTAGGTGACTGCGAGCACACGCTGTGCGCGCTCGGCGGCGCTCACGAGATCGCTCGCCTCAGCGACCGTCGTCGTCAAAGGTTTGTCGCAGATGACGTGGAAGCTGGCTTCCAGAAACTTCTTCGCGCCGCTGTGATGCAGATGATTCGGCGTAACGACCGCAGCGACATCGATGCGATCCGCGCGCGCGCTTTCCGCACGCACCATCTCATCGACCGAAGCATAGGAGCGACGCGGATCGAGCAGCAGATCCGCAGCGCTGTCGCGCGAGCGTTGCGGATCCGAAGAGAACACGCCGGCGACGAGCTCGTAGCGATCGTCGAGCCGCGCCGCCATGCGATGCACGGCGCCGATGAATGCACCGCGGCCGCCCCCGACCATGCCGAGGCGCAAGCGACGGCTCATTTCAGGCCCAGCATCCGCCGATTGGCAGCATCGTCGGCGCCCGAGGCCGCGAAATCGTCGAACGCATGGTCGGCCACGCGGATGATGTGTCGCTGGATGAACAGCGCGCCTTCCGCTGCGCCCTGTTCCGGGTGCTTGATGCAGCACTCCCATTCGAGCACTGCCCAGCCTGGATAGTCGTACTGCGTGAGCTTGGAAAAGATGCCGTTGAAGTCGACCTGGCCGTCGCCGAGCGAGCGAAAGCGACCGGCGCGATCGATCCACGGCTGATAGCCCGAGTAGACGCCTTGCTTCGCCGTCGGACTGAACTCCGCATCCTTGACGTGAAAGATCTTGATGCGCGGGTGGTAGGCGTCAATGAAGCCGAGATAGTCGAGCTGCTGCAACACCATGTGACTCGGGTCGAACAGCATGTTGCAGCGGGGATGATCGTCGACGAGCGCGAGGAAGCGCTCGAACGTCACGCCGTCGAACAGATCCTCGCCGGGATGAATCTCGTAGCACACGTCGACGCCCACGGCGTCGAAGGCATCGAGGATCGGACGCCAGCGCCGCGCGAGCTCGTCGAACGCAGCCTCGATCAGACCGGCGGGCCGCTGCGGCCACGGATACAAATACGGCCACGCCAACGCGCCGGGGAAGGTCGCGTGCGCGCTGAGCCCGAGATTCTGCGAGGCGCGCGCCGCCTTGAGCACCTGCTCGACGGCCCACTTCTGGCGCGCCGACGGATTGCGACGCACTTGCTCGGGCGCGAAGCCGTCGAAGGCGTCGTCGTACGCGGGATGCACGGCGACGAGCTGACCTTGCAGGTGCGTCGAGAGCTCGGTGATCTGCAGGCCCAGCTCCGCGAGCACGCCCTGCACTTCATCGCAGTACGTCTTGCTCTGCGCCGCGCGATCGAGATCGAACAGCCGCGACTCCCACGTCGGGATCTGCACGCCTTTGAAGCCGAGGTCCGCGGCCCACTTGCCGATCGAACGCAGCGTGTTGAACGGCGCAGCGTCGCCCGCGAACTGCGCGAGAAAAATAGCGGGACCTTTGATCGTGCGCATGGCGGTCAGAGCTTCGTGCCGAGCGTCTTCAGATAGTCGAAGCTGACCTTCACCGCTTCCAGCGGTGGACGCTCGAAGTTTTCCTGCTCGACGAAGTAGTGCTTGATGCGTCCGGGCTCCATCGCCTTGAAGGTGTGCTTCCAGTCGATCTTGCCGCTGCCCACCTCGGTGGTCTGCGCCTGCACGCGATCGACCATCGTTTGCATGTCCTTGCGCACTTCCTTCACGTGCAGCAGCGAGATGCGGTCGCCGTGCTTCTTCAGGTATTTCACCGGATCTGCGCCGGCGGTGACGACCCAGGCGATGTCCATCTCCATCGTGACCAGCGCGGGATCGGTCAGGCGCAGCAGCTCGTCGTAGGCAACGACGCCGTCGTACGAGCGGAACTCCATGTTGTGATTGTGATAGCCGACGCGCAGACCGGACTTCGCGGCCTCGACGGCGATCTTGTTCAGCTGGTCGGCATTCCACTTCCAGTCGTCGAGATTGATACCGGAGGCGAGCGACAGCACGGCTTTGCCCGGTTGCTCGCGGAAGCGCGAGTCGGCCGTCCACGGGAACGAGCAGACGAGATACTCGCAGCCGATCGCTTTCGCGTAATCGATGCGCTGCTGCAGCCCCGCCTGCAGATCCGCCATGCTCGCGTGCATGCTCGGCGCGGTCAGGCCGCAGTCCGTCAGGATCTTGCGCAGGTCTTTCGCGGCGATGGGCGGAATCCCGGCGAGCTCGACCTCGCGATAGCCGATGTCCGCAATAGCGCGCAGCGTGCCGGGCAAGTCCTTCGCCGCGGCCTCGCGCACCGTGTAGATCTGCAGGCCTATTGGCATGCCCAGCGGCCCGACCTGCGCATCGGCCGCTCGTGCCGTGTGCAGGCTCATCGCCGCCAATGCGAAAGATCCGCGTTCGAGAAAAGCGCGTCGTGACAGCATGGCATCTCCCCCGTCCCCCTGGCCGCGAGAATAAATCGACTCGCGGGGCGTTGTATATTGATGCCCGATGAATTCGGACTCACCTTCGCTGGCCCTGACGATCCTGGTGCACGGGCTGTGGCAGTCGGGCCTCGAACTGTTCGTGATGAGGCGCCGTCTGCAGGCGGACGGCACGATGCGTGCACTGTTCTTCTCCTATCCGACAGTCGTCGGCTCGATGAGCAATCACGTGCGTCGGTTGATCGAGTGCGCGCGCGCTCACAAGTCCGAGCGCTTGCACTTCGTCGGGCACAGTCTTGGCGGATTGGTCGTCCTGCGCGCGCTCCAGGTGACGGATGATTTGCCGCCCGGCCGGGCCGTGCTGCTCGGCTCGCCGCTGCAGGGCTCGCGCACGGCGCAAAGCCTCGCACGGATACCGATTGTCCGGACGCTGCTGGGTGGCGCGCTGACGGAGGAGTGCGTCAACTGGTCGCCGCGCGAGTGGTCAGGGCGGCGTGAGGTGGGCGTGATCGCCGGGTCGATGGGTTACGGCGTCGGACGCCTGTTTGCCAATCTCGACGAGGCGCACGACGGGACGGTGCTGGTGGAGGAGACGAGGTTGCCTGGGGCGAAGGATCACATCGTGGTGAATGCTACGCACACGGGGTTGCTGGTCTCGGCCGAGGTCGCCGAGCAGACCCGGCATTTTCTGGAGAACGGAGCATTCAGCAGAGCCCTGTAGGTCGGGCTTTAGCCCGACAATCCGTGCAGAAAGAAAGAGTCGGGCTAAAGCCCGACCTACAGCGTTCTTTTCAACGCGTACAGCGCGTCCAGCGCTGCTTTCGGCGTCATCGCGTCCGGGTCCAACTCGCGCAGCGCGCGTAGCGCTTCCGGCTCGGGCGCATCCTCAGGCATCTCCAGCAGCAGCTCCTGTTGCGGCCGAGGCTCGTGCGTTTCGGCTGAACGCCGTTCCAGCTCGCGCAAGTAGCGTCGCGCGGCCGAGATCACTTTCTGCGGCACGCCGGCGAGGGCGGCCACTTGCAGGCCGTAGCTCTGATTCGCCGGGCCTTCCTTGACCGTGTGCAGAAAGATCAGCTTGTCGCCGTGCTCCGTCGCATCGAGGTGCACGTTCGCGCAGCCCTCGAGCTCGGCGGCGAGCGAGGTCAGCTCGAAGTAGTGAGTCGCGAACAGCGTGAACGCGCGCGTGTTGCGAGCGAGATGCTGCGCGCACGCCCAGGCTAGCGACAGGCCGTCGTATGTGCTCGTGCCGCGGCCGATCTCATCCATCAACACCAGGCTCTGCGTCGTGGCGTTGTTGAGGATGTTCGCGGCCTCGGTCATCTCCAGCATGAACGTGGAGCGGCCGCCGGCGAGATCGTCCGACGCACCGATGCGCGTGAAAACGCGGTCGATCGGCCCGATGCGCGCCGCGCGTGCCGGCACGTAGCTGCCCATGCGCGCGAGGATCACGATCAGCGCGGTCTGCCGCATGTACGTCGATTTGCCGCCCATGTTCGGGCCGGTGATGACGAGGATGCGTCGAACGTCGTGCAGCTGCAGATCGTTCGGCACGAACGGCTGATCGATGAACTGCTCGACGACCGGATGGCGACCTTCGCTGATCTCGACGACGGGGTCGTCGGTGAGCTGCGGCGCCGTGTAGCGCAACGTCACCGCGCGTTCCGCGAGGTTTGCAAGAACGTCGAGTGCTGCGAGCGCCGCCGCAGTCGCCTGCAGTTCCGCGAGCCGCGCGATCAGCTGATCGAGCAGCTCGTCGTACAGCTGTTTCTCGCGAGCGAGCGCTCGATCGCGCGCACTCAGCACCTTGTCTTCGAATTCCTTCAGCTCCGGCGTGATGTAGCGCTCCGAGTTCTTCACCGTCTGCCGGCGGTGATAGTCCGGCGGCACGCGGTCCGCGAGGCTGCGATTGATCTCGATGTAGTAGCCCGACACGCGGTTGTAGCCGAGCCGCAGATTCGCGATGCCGCTGCGCTGGCGCTCGCGCGCTTCCAGGTCGAGCAGGTATTGATCGCTGTGCTCGCTGATGCGCTTGAGCTCGTCGAGCTCGGCGTCGTAGCCGAGCGCGATGACGCCGCCCTCGCGCAGGATCGGCGGCGGTTGCTCGACGATCGCGCGCGCCAGCAATGCATGAATGTCCGGGTAGGTGCCTGCACGCGCGGCCAGATCGATCAGCGCGGGCGAATCGAGTCCGGCGAGCAGACCTTGCAAATCCGGCAGTCGCGCCAACGCTTCGCGCAACTGCGCAAGATCACGCGGCCGCGCGGTCTTCAGCGCAATGCGAGCGAGCCCGCGTTCGACGTCGCCGACGTGCGCGAGCACGTCATGCAGCGCGCCGTGCAAACCTTTATCGATCAGCGTGCCGATTGCCTGCAGGCGCAGTTCGACCGTGCGGCGATCCCGCAGCGGTCGATGCAGCCAGCGGCGCAGCTCGCGACCACCCATCGCAGTTGCGGTTCGATCGAGCACGGCGGCGACCGTGCAATCCGGCCGATCCGCGAGACTCGTCGAGAGCTCGAGGTTGCGGCGCGTCGCTGCATCGAGCAGCACAGCTTCGCCGCGCTCTTCCGTGCGCAGACCGCGCAGGTGAGGCAGCGCGGCTTTTTGTGTATCGCGTACATATTGCAAGAGGCAGCCTGCCGCTGCGACAGCGAGCAGGCGATCAGCGCAACCGAACCCCGTCAGGTCGCGCGTCTGGAATTGATCGCACAGCGAGCGCGTCGCGGTTTGCACGTCGAAGTGCCACGGCGGGCGCTCGCGAACGAACGTCGCCGTACCCCCAGACTGCGACGATGGCTGCTGCGACTGCTCCGGCACCAGCAGCTCCGCCGGCCGCAGCCGCTCGATTTCACTGGTGAGCGCTTCGCTGCCCTCGGCCTCGAGCACGCTGAAGCGGCCGCTCGACAACTCGAGCCACGCGAGTCCGAAGCGCTCGCCGTCGCGAAACAGGGCTGCGAGCAACGTGTCGCGCCGTTCCTCCAGGAACGCTTCGTCGGTCACCGTGCCGGGCGTGACGACGCGCACGACCTGCCGCTCGACCGGACCCTTGGCTTTCGCCGGATCGCCGATCTGCTCGCAGATCGCGACCGACTCGCCGCGGCGCACGAGCTTCGCCAGATAACCTTCGACGCTGTGAAACGGCACGCCCGCCATCGGAATCGGCTGACCGGCGGACTGACCGCGCGCCGTCAGCGTGATGTCGAGCAAGCGCGCGGCGCGCTTCGCGTCGTCGTAGAACAGCTCGTAGAAATCGCCCATGCGATAGAACAGCAGCACGTCCGGGTGCTGCGCCTTGAGGCGCAGGTACTGCTGCATCATCGGGGTATGTTGGGAGGCCGCTGCCACCGGCCCGGCGCCTGTTGTCATCCGGGAATTATGCGATGAAAAGTCGCTGCTGGCGTGAGAGCATCGCCCGGACCCATCGAGCGTACGACCATGACTAAAGACCCAACGAGCGATGCGGAGCTGCAGCGGCTGGCGACCAAGGTAGGCGCTTTGCTGATCGACAGCGAACGCCGGCTGGTGACGGCGGAGTCGTGCACGGGCGGCTGGGTCGCCAAGGTGATGACGGACATCCCCGGCAGCTCCAACTGGTTTCTCGGCGGCGTCGTTGCTTACAGCAACACTCTCAAGCAGCGTCTGCTCGGCGTGCTGCCATCGACACTGGCCGCACACGGCGCAGTCAGCGAAGCGGCGGCGCGTGAGATGGCGATCGGCGCACTCGAGACGCTGGGCGGTCAGTTCGCCGTCGCCGTGACCGGCATCGCCGGCCCGGACGGCGGGCAGCCCGGCAAGCCGGTCGGCACGGTATGGTTCGGGTGGGCCTGGCGCGCGGGCGAGGAAATCGAAACGCGCGTGGCGCTCGAAACGTTCGCCGGCGATCGCGAGGCCGTCCGCCGTCAAACCGTCGCGCGTGCGCTGGGCGAACTGCTGCGCATGTGAAGAATCGCCGCCTGTTCTTCGCGCTCTGGCCGACGGATGCGGTCCGTGCGCGGCTGGCCGCCGAGGCGCAAGCGCACGCCGCGCTCGGTCGCGCGATCCCTGCTCGCAATCTGCATGTCACCGCTGTTTTTCTCGGCGCAGTTCCCGAGGAACGTCGCGCGCGCGTGCAGGAATCTGCACAATCGGCGCAGAAGTTGACATTCGGTGGCAAGTTTATGCTGCATCTTGAGCACATCGAGTTCTGGCGGCGTTCGCATCTGATCTGCCTGACTGCGGAGCGCGCGCCGCCTGAGTTGCTGTCGATCGTCGACGGGTTGCGCGCCGGATTGCGGGAACGCGGTTTCGAGCTGCGCGAGCACGAGACGTTTCGCCCGCACGTCACGCTGGTGCGCGACGTTGCGCGCGGACCCGCTGCTGCGAGCGGCATCGCGCCCGTGCAGTGGCTGGTGGAATCGTTCGCGCTGGTCGAGTCGCAGGTCGGGCAGCGCGGCTCCGAGTACACGGTGCTGGACCGATGGTTGCTGACATGACAGAAAAAACTTCGACGCGGTGATTGAATTACTGTGTAAATGTACAGATAATCCAGCTTGTTCGAGTCGCCGCCTGTTACATACTGAACACCTCCCGCCACCAATCACCTCAAGGTCGCCACGATGGAAGAAAATCGTAAGAAGGCACTCGCCGCCGCGCTCGGGCAGATCGAGAAACAGTTCGGTAAGGGCTCGGTCATGCGCCTCGGCGAAGCCAGCGAGAACTACGACGTCGAGGCGGTATCGACCGGCTCGCTCGGATTGGACATCGCGCTCGGCGTCGGCGGATTGCCGCGCGGCCGCGTCATCGAGATCTACGGCCCGGAATCCTCGGGCAAAACCACGCTGACGCTGCAGGTCATCGCTGAAGCGCAGCGCACCGGTGGTACTGCTGCGTTCGTGGATGCCGAGCACGCGCTCGATCCCGTCTACGCGGCGAAGCTCGGCGTGAACGTGCAGGACCTGCTGGTTTCGCAGCCGGACACCGGCGAGCAGGCACTGGAAATCACGGACATGCTGGTGCGCTCCGGCGCCGTG